>CAYSHI010000127.1:0-43781 GCA_964430745.1 uncultured Acidobacteriota bacterium
CGGCTGGGCGAGCGCCCGACCCGCAACCCGGACAAAGAGAACCACCGGCAGCAGCGGCGCCGTCATCGCGTGCCACGACGCACGCAACGACGTGAACCCCTGCTCGTGAGATCGCACGGAGGCAAAACAGCGGCCGTGAAACGCCTCGTGGCGGACGAAATCTCCGATCCGCGCAGGGTTGAGGTGATCCACCCGTAAGCGAGGATCGAAAACGGGCGCGCTTCCCTGCTCGGCGATACGCCAGTGAAAGACCGTGTCGGAGCAGTAGGTTCCCTCGACGAACGGCCCGTGCCGAGCGTAGGCACGGCTCTTCATGCTCCAACAGCAGCCCGCGACGTCGTCCGTCGGGCCGGCTCCCGTCCCCGGCAGCCACTTGCTGAATTCGGCGAAGTAGTAGCCCCATCCCACATAGGACCCGGGGTTGCCGTTGCCTATGCAACCTCCAACGACCTCGGCGTTTCCCTCGTGCACACGGGCGACCGCGTCGATCCAGTCAGGGGCAACGATGCAATCCGCGTCTGTAAACGCGAAGATGTCGCCGCGGGCCTCGGCGATCCCCAGATTGCGGGCGCCTCCGGCGAAACGGCGTTCGGCGGAGCGCACGAGCCTAGCCTGGGGGAATCTGCGCGCCACCAGCTCGGCGGACCCGTCGGTACCGCTGTCCACCACGATGATCTCGTACGGGACGTCGGTATGCTGATCCGCCAGGGCCTGGAGTGCCCGAGCGATGGTCTTTCCGGCGTTGAACGACGGTACGATGACGGAGATCATGGGATCTTGCACCGTTCGCTCCATGCTCGATCAGGCGGCCAACGGGAGATTAGATGACGCGGCACGAGGGCGCCACCAACTCGGCTTCGCCAAGCGGCCCGAACTTCTTTGTCGTCGGGGCGCCGCGGTCCGGCACGACATCGCTTCATCGCTACCTGGGGGAACACCCCGAAGTATTCATGTCGCCGAAGAAGGAGCCGAACTACTTCGTCTTCTACGGACAGCAGCCGGACGCCCGAGGCCCCGTTCGGTGGGTCAACGACGAGGCCGTGTTTCGGCGCGCCGACTACGATGCTCTCTTCCGGGGCAGCGGTGCCGCGCGCGCCGTCGGCGAGGTCTCTCCCCGTTATCTGTCGCACCCGGAATGCGCAGCGAGGATCAGGCGGGACATTCCGGACGCCCGAATCATCGCCATCCTGAGGCAGCCTGCCGATCGAGCCCACGCGTCGTTCGTCGGCTTGCGTCGCGACGGGTGGGAACCGTGCGCAGACTTCGCTTCGGCCGTCCGCGACCAGCCCCGTCGCCGCGCTGAGGGCTGGGACTCGGGCTGTCTGTTGGATCGTGGCTTGTATTGCGAAAAGCTCGCTCGCTACTTCGCGATCTTCGACAGGAAAATGGTTCACATCGCCCTCTACGACGATCTGCAATCCGACGCGCACGCCCTCCTGCGCGAGCTCTTCACCTTCCTCGAGGTCGACCCGGACTTCGAACCGGACCTCAAGACGATCCACAACCCGTCGGGGTTGATCCGCAGCCGCTGGCTCGGCGCCGCCTGGAGAAGCTCTTATCGGCTACGGCGCGAAGCCCGGCGCGTCCTGCCTTTGACGGCACGGGATGCGGCGTACAAATGGATCCAGAAGAGCTCGCAGAAGCCTGCGCTCGATCCTGATCTGCGCGCCGAGGTCACGGCCTATTTTCATGAGGATATCCTCGAGCTCCAGCGCCTGATCGATCGCGACCTGTCTCACTGGATCTGCTGACCACCTCCTCGATCCGCCGGGCGGGTGCATCCTGTATCACCTCCCAGCCGAATCCCACGACGGTGGCGACCTGGGAAACCCCCAGCAGAACCGATACCCACAAAGCCGGCCACAGTGGCATCTGTCGAAAGGGCTCACACACGATGCCGACGTAAAACCCAACCCTCTCGAATGCGGGGCGTGCGCCCGCCCCTTCGGCGGCCTCGTGGCGAAAACGGCGGGATCCTCGCCCGTAGCGAAAGTGCTGGCGAAAGAAGCTACGCATCGCCAGTGTGTGAAAGTGGTCGACAACCGCGTCGGCGGCGTAGGCCAGCCGTCTACCCTGCTGCTTCCACCGACGGCAAAAGTCGCGATCCTCGGCGGCCGCGAACGGATACGACTCGCTGAAACCACCCGATTCGATGAAGCTGGCCCGCGGGACGGCGAAGTTGCAGCTCGCAAAGAACGTCGCATCGGCCCCGTCAGGGTTCGACTTCCGGTACAGGTAGTCGAGGAGCACCTGGCTCGCTCGTGAGTAATGGTTGTCCGGTACGCGGTTGGCGACGCGGCCCCCGATGGCGACATCCGCAGTCTCCGCATGGTGTCGCAGCAGCTGCTCCAGCCAGTCGGCAGCGGGACGACAATCATCGTCGGTGAAGGCGAGCAGCCCGGCGCGGGCGCCGGCGGCGCCGGCATTGCGGGCACGAGCCGGTCCGCTGGGCGATTGGCGAAGAAGCCGGATAGAAACATGGCCGCCGAATTCCGCGACGATGTCGTCGAGCGCTTCGCTGCCGCCGTCATCGACAACGATCACCTCGTAGTGATCTTCTCCGATGCTCGAACGCGCCAGCGCGGTCAGACATTGCCGAAGCTGCGCCGGCCGGTCCTTGGTGGGGATGATGACGGAAACGGCGGGAGCGTGCGGCGCGTCGGTGGGCGCCGCCCACACCTGCTCCACCCGACGGCGAGACCCGGGAAGTCCGGGGCCCGCCGCGGTCGACCGCGAGAGGGTCAACTCGTCGCGTATTCCTGCGTCGTGCCCCGACCGTTGCGCGTCAACCGCGCGACCCGTCCTGGAGCTTCGGGCCGATCGAATCTTTCGGCGACGCGATCGTGGTAGAAGGTGCCGACGATCGTCTCGTTCCAGCAACTCCCCCCTTCATAGGCATAGCTGCAGTGCCGACAGGCCGGCAGCTCCTTCCAGTTTTCGAGAAACTGATCTCTCATGCGAGCGTAGGAATCGCCGTGCCAGATCTGCTCGAACGACTGGCGGCTCAGATCACCGTGCAGGTGGGTCTCGTTGTAGTCGTAGGTGCACGGAACGATGCGGCCGTCGTAGTGGACCGTCGGACAGTTCCAGAGGTTCTTGCACGGCGGCGTCCGTGGAACTCGTTCCAATACCCCGTCTCGCTCGCGATAGCGGAAGCGGTGATACGCCGGGTTCTCCGGCAGAAACGCGTGATAGTCGTCCTGCCTCTGCTGCCGGTTTTCGTGATACACGTCGTTGGCGTACGGATTCAGGCTCTTCAAGCTCAGAACGTCCACCCCGAGGTCGTAGACGAGCCGCTTGAGCTCGGGGATCTCGTGCTCGTTCTGCCGCATGACGATGAATCGGAACACCACCAGGGGCGTCTTCGAGCCCAGCGCATCTCTCTGCTCGACGACATTGCGAATACCCCGCAGCACCCTCTCGAGGTTGCCGGGGTAGCGGTACCGCTCGTAGCTCTCTTGAGTGATCCCGTCCACCGCGAAGATGACCGTGTCGAGGCCGGATTCGACCACGCGGCGAGCGTTGTCCTCGTTGGCGAACGTGTGTCCGTTGGTGCTGCACACCAGAGCCATGTTCTTTCGCTTGGCGTATGAAATCATCTCGTAGATCTGCGGGTGCACGAAGGGCTCGCCCCAGTCCCACAGCAGGGCGATGAGGGCATAGTCGCCCGTCTCGTCGACGAGCTTGCGGAACATGTGCGGATCCATGTGCTCGCTGGGACGATCCATCCCCTCGGTCACCGGGCACAGCGGGCAGCGCAGGTTGCAGTGGGTCGTGGGCTCGATCTGGAAGTGCGTGGGGTATCCCCAGGGTCGCCGTTGTCCCAGCGTGATACCGGCCTCCACACGGATCCAGTTGACGACCTTGCGCAGAGGTAGGTCGTGCAATCGATAGGGAATGCTGTCCGACTCGAACTCGATGGACCGGGTGACGAGGGCGCGAAGCGCGCGCCGACCCTTGGCGAGCATGCCGTCGCGACGAATGCCGCGCGAGCGCTCCCGATCGGACGTGGGAGGGGCTGTCGGCTGAGCCGTACCCATCGTAACTGCTCCGTGTTCGGTTCCCGTGCAGAAGCGCAGGAAGCGTAGCACGCAGGCATCGCCCGATCGTTGCGCGCCCGATCGGCCCTCGTCGTGCAACCCGTCAATCGGCTCCGGGTCCCCCTTTCGGGCGTCGCACAGGCAACTCTCAGCCGCGCCCGAGCCGACCCGCCGCCAGCTTCACTGGGGGGTGATCGAGTCGGCAACCCGCGCGCTCGGACGCGGTTCGGGCGTTTGCTCCCCTCCACACGCCCAGCGCCCTTCGCCTGGCATTCGATCTCATCGGATTCGGCCTCGCCTACGCCTCGGCATGGCTGGCGACGCCGCAGGGCGCCAAGATGGCGATGCGCGCTTTTCGTCTCGCCACCGCGCGCTGAAGACGGCTGACCAACCTCACCCGTCGGATTCAGGCGCAAGACCGGTGTCCGGGGGGCCGCCGGCGATCTCCACCCGGTGCCGTGGGATCGCGATCGTGATGGCGGCGTCGCGCAACGCATCGTCGACGCCGAGCCCCATCTCGGTCTTGATACGCAGCAAGTCGTCCATCGGCACCCAGTAGAGCAGGCGAAAGGCCAAGAAACTCTCGCCGTATCCATCGAAGACTGCGATCGAAGGGGGCTCCGGAAGCACATCCGGGTGCTCTTCAGCGACCCTTCGGAGAATCTCGATGACTTCCCGGAGCTCGGTGCCGTACTCGACGTTGACCTTCATCTCCAGGCGTCGCTGCATATCGGACAGGGTCCAGTTGACGACTTCCTTGGAGATCAGGTCGCTGTTGGGAACGACGACCTCCGATCCGTCGAAGGTCCGCACGGTACTTGCCCGGATGCCGATGTTGGTGACGACGCCCACCTGGTTGGTTGCACCCGCGGAGATACGGTCGCCGACCTTGATCGGTCTCTCGAATATGAGGATCAGTCCGGAGATGAAGTTGCTGACGATGTTCTGCAGGCCGAAGCCGATGCCGACGCCGAGCGCACCGGCGACAACCGTGAGCTGCGTCGTGTTGAAACCGGCGGCGGTCGCTGCCACCAGCGCGCCGACGGTGAGGATGACGTAGTGCATCAGCGATGCGATGCCGTCGGCCGAGCCGGCCGGCAGCGCCAGCCGGGGGCTGACCTCCTCCATGAAGAAGAACCGCATCACCCGTGAGATCAGCGGCGTGATGATCAACACGAGGAGGGCCGCCAGGATGTCACCGATGGTGAGCTCGAAGCCGCCGACGCCCAGATCCAACGAAAACAGGTTGCGCAACTGATTCTCGGCCGGGGTCCGCAGCAAGAACCATTTGAGCGTGACGTCGAGCCAGATCCACACGGCCACGATCCGCACCACGATGACGGTCACACGGGTGACGTCCGTGGCTTTGCGGCGGAGGCTCGGCAGCCCATCCCCCAGCCTCGTCGTCGGCAGCACGGCCGCGATCCCTGACGCCCCCGCAGCGAAGAGCCACAGGATGACGGCGGCGTAAGCGCTCAGAATCGTGCCCGACGTCATCACCCATGCCAACCGCACCCAGCCGAGCAGGTTCGCCAGGATCCCGGCGAGCAGCATCGGAACCGCCAGCCGGTGGAGAATGCGGGTCCCCTTCCACCCGCGGTTGCCCCCGGGCTTTGGCTCCACCTTTCGACGAACGAAGCGCAGGAGGCCGACCAGCGCGAGCGTGGCGAGCAGAAGCAGGCTAAGCCGGCGCTCCGCCGAACCCTCGGTCATCAGGCTCGTGACGCGCATTCCGGCGTATGCCGCCAGCATCCCGTAGAGCGCAACGCGGTCCTTTTCGGCCAGCAACCGCGGTGCCAACCGCATGACCGGTACCAGGGTGACCAGGAGAAACAAGTCGACGGCGGACGTCGGAAGATCGGCGTAGAACCAGCTGGCGGACAACAGCGTGAAAATCATCGCCAACGAGACGGGCCGCGAGAGCATCTTGTAGAGCGCGTCGGCGCCGCTGACGTCCGCCCAGCCCCGAGCGGGACCTTGCATGGCGTAACCGAGGGCAACGAACGCCAGGAAGGCGACGAACAGCGCGACCGTCGGTTCCGGATGACCGACCAAGAACTGCCCCGCGACCACGAGTCGGTCGCTGAGAGCGTCGCGGGCCTCTTCGCCGAGGCCCATGACGTCGCGCGACCCCAGGTTCCAGATAGGCGCGGAGTCGCGAACCAGCACCCGGCGACGCACGTTGTCGGCGAGCTGCTCGAGGTAGCTGATCTTCTGGCCGATTTCGGTGCTCATGGCGGCCAGAGCGTTCTGCAGCCTGAGAACGTCGTCCGATCGTTGCTGCAGGCGAGAGCGGGTGTCCGCGGCGGCCTCCGCCACCGCCGTGGCGCGGGCGCTCAGGTCGGCGGCGATTTCGGCGGGAAGGTCGGCGTCGGCCGTCAGTCCCTCGAGGGTGGCGGTCCATTGGACGCCGAGCTGCGTGAGCTCATCGAGCTGCGCCTGGATGTCGGCATAGCGATTGTCGACGCTCGCCAACGGCGACGACACCTGCGTGAGAAGACCGTTCCAGGCGGTGAGCGCATCGTCGATTCGACGAGCCAGGATCGTGGCCTCGCTGATGGCCCCGTAACGGCCGTCGACGGTATCGTACTCAGACTGGAGGCTCGCAAGGGTCTCGCCGAGGGGCTCGAGCTCGCCGCCATCGCCGATGCCGCCACCGATCTCCTCGAGCCTCCGCATGGCGGCGTCGGCCGCGACCCGCACCTCCGTCCACGCGATCGCGGCGAGCTCCTGCGGCTCGCGCGACGCCTCCGCCTGCGCGCCCTGTTGCGCCGGGGCGAGCGACGGAAGCACCGTCACGATCACCACCGCGAGAAGAATCAGGGTGGAGCGTCTTGGATTGAGCATGGAGGAGGCTCGGCGGGCTCGGTCGACACGTGGGCGTCCCGATTCTACTCGCACCCCTGAAAAACCACGAGTCGTTCCGCCCCGGTCCAGAGGGCGTCCCTGCCCCGCGCACTCCCGGCAGCTTCTACCGCTTCTGTCTATCTACCGCCGGAGTGGCCCTCAGGGTGCTCGATGCCCACGGCCAGCCGGGCTACCTGCTCGGCGGTGAGAATCTCGTCGCGGCGTGCCACATAGCCCTGCCAGGCCGCAGCGGCAGCGGCGTTGAAGGCGGTCGCATCCGTCGATGGCAAGAGGTCGTCGAGCTCCGCCAGGGCGCTGCGGACGTCGCCTTCCGCGCTCGTGCACGCGTCCCTGAGATCGCGCCGCTGACGCCAGGTCGCAACGGCAAGCCAGTTCGTCTTCCGCACCTCGAAACGACAGGCATCTTCCGCCAGCAGCGCTACGCCGTATGCGGCATCGAGGCCGGCGTGCACTCCCCATTCTCGAGGCAAGCCGACACGAGCGTATGGAATCAGCCGGTGATCCTGCGCGAAGACGCCGTCGGGATTGTCCATCCACACCCACGCGTGGACCATGGTGAGCTCGGGACGATCCGTGCTCCACTGCGTGCGGCCGTTGGCAATGCGGCGTTCGGTGAGCCAGCGCAGCAACGGCCGCCCCTCGGTGGGTGTCATGGAGATCTTGATCATGTCGTGCACGTGCCAGGCATCGTGATCGCCGGCGAACCCCACCGGCAACGGATCGTCCGGCGCGCGGTACACAGTGTAGGCAACGCCTGTAAGCACGCGTTCACCGTCGATCTGCAGATACTGCAGGGTCGACGGAGCGTCGATGTCGAATGGGCGATCAACGAGGTCGCGCCGCACCCAGTGCTCTCCCATGAGCGGCCCGTCCCCGGCGACGAGCTCGTAGCCCTCCTCGGCCGCCACCCGATGGTCGCGGAATCGCTCGGTGGCGGCACGCAGAAGCTCGAGCTCGGCGCGCAGCTCGGGGTCGTACTGCTCCGAGCCGACCGAGCGGGCGGCCGCCTCGTGTTGATGGCTCTCCTGCGGCTCGGTTCCGGTTGCCGGTTGAGCGCCGGCCGCCATGCCGGCGCCGATCGTACTCACCGTCAACACGCCCCAGACAACGACTCGCTTGATCATGGTCTTGTCTCCCTGTCCGCCCGCTGCAATCGCTCGTCCCGCGACAGGTTGTCGAGCCTGCCCCGACCATCGCCGCCACACACGTTCCCGCGCGGCGAAGCCGAGGCCGCCCTCGAGCCAACCTATCCGTTCAAACGGCCACGGCCTCGGAAAAGATTCGTTTCCCTCGCCCCCGCGGAGTAAAGAAACGTAAGGATCGGCGCCCACGGGCAATCCAGGACCCGCCGGCGAACCGGCTCGGGCGATGCTCGGCCTACCCGGGGCGGCCACTCTTATCCGATCACCTGCACGATGATGCGTCGTTGGCGCGGCCGGTTGTCGAAGTCACAGAGAACGATCTGCTGCCAGGTTCCCAGGGCGAGCTCACCATCGATCACCGGCACGACGAGCGACGGACCCATGAGGGCGGCGCGAACGTGTGAGTAGCCGTTGCCGTCGCCCCATCGGGCATCGTGCTCGTAGTGGGCGCCGGTCGGCGCTACGCCGTCGATGGCCCGCGCCAGGTCCGCGACGGCGCCGCTCTCGAACTCGATCGTCGTGATGGCCGAGGTGGAGCCCGGCGTGAAAACGAGCACCTGACCGTCACGGATCTCTGATTCCCCGACCACGGCCGCGACATCGGCTGTGAGGTCGTGGATGTCGGTATCCGGCGCGGTGTCTCGTTGCAGGGTTGTCCGAAAAACGCCCATGGCTTCTACTCTCTCTCCCGCAACGTGATGGTGAAATGCTCCCATCCCCCGGCGGAACGACGGTCGATCCGCATCGCCCCGCCGCCTCCTTGTTCGGCGCTGAGGAAGCGGCCGGTCGCGGCGGCCACGGCGACCAGGTCGCCGTCCTCGATGCGCCCGCCCACCGGGGCGGGAGACCCGGCATCCGTGGAGCCCGTGCCAACGCGCAGGAGGGAGAAAAGACGCTCTCGCTCACGGAAGCGCGGGCGCGCGAGCACGCGGCCGCCACCGCCTCCTTCGGCGACGATGTAATCGCCCCGGATACGTACGCTCACGAGGTCCCCGCTTTCGAGCTCTCCGCCGTTCCAATCGACGAGCCCCAGCTGGGCGTCCGGGGCGTCCTCGGCAAACGTCGCCGTGAGCTCCGACCCCGGACGGTTGCGGACGCCGATGAAATTACCCTCTTCGCTCTCGAACCGGGCTCCGTACTCGACGGGATCCGGAGCAAACAGGTCGGCTGTGGAGTAGATCAGCAGCACGCTGTCCAGCGCAGCCTGTCGCTGCAGAACGCGGAGCATCCGCAGGGCGCTCCCCGGCTCGGTGGAAGGTCCCAGCCCCTCATCCGTCAACCCGTCGCAATCGTTGTCGATACCGTCCGCGAGCTCCTTGCTGTCCGGCGTCTCACACACAGCAACCCGTTCCCAGGTGGTGTTGTCGAGCTCGTCCTCTTCGTCGATGTCATCCTCGAGGTCGACCGTAGCGAAGAACGTGTACGGAGATGCGCCGATCGATACCGCGGGTAGCTCGAAGGTAACCTCGGTGAGCGCGTCGGGGTCGAGGTAGTACACCTCCCTGTGCAGCGGCAGCGGTTGGGGCGTGGCGCGATCGTGCGTCACCTCCACAACGACGCTACCGCTGATAACAACCGGGGAGCGGTTGTGCAGCATGACCGTCACGGTAGCCGACTGCCCGTCCCGCAGCGGCGACGGAACCACCTCGATGCGCACGACGCGCACGTCGGGCTTCGGCGCCGGTCGCGCCTGCTGCACTCCCTGCTGCTCGGTTTGTTGCTGCCCTTGCAGGCCCGGCAACCGGCCTTGCTCGGTCTCTACGCGCCACCGCGCACGATCTGCCGGCACGTGCTCGTCTGAGGCGCCCAACGGCGTCGCAGCGGCCGCGCCCCAGAGTAATCCGGATGCCAACAACAAAGCCGCCAGCAGGCCCCTCGAGCGCGTTGGCGAAGACTTGTTCATCAATCCATCCATGACCGGCGACGCGGGCGCCGTACCGATGCATCGGCGCCCGCGCGTGGCGGCTTCGTACCGATCAGCGGGCAGGCCGCGCGGGCACGTCGACGGTGGCCAGCGGCGCCGGGCCGACACCGGGTTGGTACACCATCGCGATGAGACCCGGCATACGTCCCGTGATCACCTCGTTAATGGACTCGACGACGTCCGGAAGATCGCGCCACGCTCGGTCGATCTGCCAGAGCTGATCTTCGGTGGGCGGGCCGACGAAGCTTTGGATCGCGTTACCTGCCCCGGCCCCCTGCGCCACCTCCTGGAGCCGCTGCTGCACCAGTCGCACCTCTCCGGTGATGTCGCCGAGCTCGTCGCGCAGGGATTCCGGCGCCTCTTCTCCTGCCAGCTCGCGTACGGCCGCGAGCTGCTCGTTGATCGCACTCATCGCCTGCTGCGCTTCGTAAAGCGGCCGGGCCAGATGATAGGCGTCGAGCAGTGCCGCCTGTCGAGCTTGAAGGTCGGGCATCGAGACCTGTACCCGCGGGTCCATGACGACCTCTACCGTCGTCTCCACCGATCGGCCGCCCGCCTCGAGGCGGACGGTGTAGGTTCCCGGCAAGACCTCCGGCCCACGGCGCCCTCCGCCGCCTCGGAATCCACCTCGCCCGCCGCCGGTGGCTGCGCCCGGCGCCGGTGTGTAGGCGTCCGCGATGCGCATGTCCCACAGCGCGGTTTGCACGCCGGCGCGTCCCGGACCTTCGAGCTCGCGCACGAACTCGCCGTCGCCGTCGAGAACCGTCAGGGTGACGGTCGGCTCCGGAGGCGCGGGTGGTGGCGGAGGAGGGGTCTGGCTGCCGCCACCCCGACCGCCACCGCCGAACGGGGCTCCCCCACGCTGACCGCCGCCTTCCTGCCCACCACGACGGGCGCCCGCGGCAGGGCTCTCCAGGGGAGCGTCCTCCTTCAGGTAGTAGCGGATCATCGCGCCCGCCGGCGGATTCGGCACGCGCCAGATCCCGGGGTTCCATTCCTGCCAGTTGGCGATGCGCCACTGCGTCGCACGCGGCGCCGAAAAAAGGTGCGCGTCGGCATTGAGCACATCGTCGCTCATCTCCTCGAGCGGCGTGATGTCGTGCATGATCCAGATTCCGCGGCCGTGTGTACCGAGCACCAAGTCATTGTCGCGCGGGTGAATGACGATATCGTCGACCGGAACGGTGGGAAGGTTGTTCTTGAGCTGGGCCCAGGTGGCGCCCCGATCGAGGGAAACGAACACGCCTACTTCATTGCCGACGAACAAGAGGTTCTCGTTGCGCGGGTGCTCGGTCAGCACGTTGACCGTCCACCCGTCGGGCAGCCCGTTGACGATCGGCTCCCAGGTATTGCCGTAATCGTCGCTGCGATAGACGTACGGGCGATAGTCGTCGCGCTCGTGACCATCAAAGGTCGCGTACACGCGGCCGGCGGCGTGACGCGAAGCGACCACGCGGGTGACCACGGTGTCGGGCGCCGCCAACCCGGGCATATCGCCGCTGAGCAGCGTCCAGCTCGCGGCGTCGCGCGTGCCCTGGATGTTGCCGTCGTCGGTGCCGATATACAGGACGTTCGGGTCTACCGGGGATTCGCTGATCGTCGTCAGGTTGCCGTAGCCGCTGATGCCGTCGTTGGCGGACAACGTCTGGCCACGACGAACCAACGAGCCCATGATCTCGAGATCATCGCGATCCACGCCGGTGGTGAGATCCGGGCTGATGGCCTCCCAGCTCAAGCCGCGGTCGGTGCTCTTCATCAGGTGCGCCGAGCCGACGTAGATGACGCTGTTGTCGTGCTCCGAGATGAGAAAAGGCGTGTTCCAGTTCCAGGCGAAATCGACGTCGTCGCCGCTGTCGGGCCCCTGCCCCTGGGCGCGCGGCAGTGGGCGGATGCGCTGGCTCTCCCCCGTCGTCAGGTTACGGCGGTTGATGTTGCCGCCCTGCGATTCGGCGAACAGGATGCTGGAGTCCTCCGGGTCGATGCGAACGTAGAAACCGTCGCCACCGCCGATGTTGTACCAGTCGCGGTTGCGGATGCCGAGGTTGGTGAGCGTTCGGCTCGGACCGCACCACGAGCCGTTGTCCTGCAGCCCGCCGCAGACGAAGTAGGGGTCGCGCATGTCGACGCCGATCTCATAGAACTGCGAGATCACCATGTTGCGGAGCTGCCGCCAGGTGGCAGTGCGATCGAAGGTCACCGAGACGCCGCCGTCGCCGGCGAGGATCATGTTGTTGGAATTGCCGGGGTCGATCCAGATGGCGTGATGGTCGGAGTGCACACCGGCTCCCGCGTTGCCACGGAACGTCTTGCCGCCGTCTTCGGAGACGAAGAAGTTGGAGCCACCGGAATACACGCGCTGCGGATCCGACGGATCGACGCGGATCTGGCTGTAGTACATCGGCCGGTTGTTCTGTGTGCTCAGGTGCTCCCAGGTGTCGCCGCGATCGAGCGACCGGTACACGCCGCCGCGTCCGGCGCCCGCCTCAACGGTGGCAAATACCAGGTTGCCGTCCCGTCGGTAGATATCGAGGCCGATGCGCCCCAGTGCGTCGGACGGCAGCCCCTCGCTGAGCCGCTCCCAGTTGTCACCGCCGTCGAACGTACGGTAGATGCCGCTACCCGGGCCGCCGCCGCTGAAACCACCGGCTGTGCGGCGCCGCTGATACGCCGCCGCGAAGAGCGTGTTCGGGTCCTGTGGGTCCATGATCAGATCGATAACACCCGTGTCCTCGTTGATGAACAGGACCTTTTCCCAGGTGTTTCCCCCGTCGCGCGTGCGAAACACGCCGCGCTCTTCGTTGGGCCCCCAGAGGTGCCCGACCGCGGCGACGAAAACCGTGTTGTTGTCCCTGTGGTTGATCCGGATGCGGGCGATGTGTCGGGTCTCCTCGAGGCCCATGTGCTGCCAGGTCCGGCCTCCGTCGAGCGAGCGGTAGGCGCCGTTGCCGTAGGGACTGCTCTGACGGTTGTTGGGCTCGCCGCTACCCACCCACACCAGGTTGGGGTTTTGCTGCGACACGGTCACGTCGCCCACCGACGAGGTCGACTGATCATCGAAGACGGGCTCGAAGCTCGTGCCGCGGTTGACGGTCTTGAAAACGCCGCCGCTCGCCAGGCCGACGTAGAACACCGACGGGTTGTCCTCCACAACCGCCACGTCGACCACGCGGCCACCCATGATCGCCGGGCCGACGTTGCGGTATTCCAGCTCCGCGACCGCGGCAACCGCGGCGTCGCTGGTAGCCGCCTGGTAGCCGACCGGTGGCGACGCGGGCGCGCTCTCGGGGATCCGCGCCAGCGCGGCTCCGTAAGCCGCCGTCGCCGCGGGCGCGGCACCACTCTCTTGCACGGAAGGCTCTGCCGGATAGGCGAGAACCGGGAGCATCATGGCGAGCGCGAGCGTCGCCACGACAGCCTCACGAGGAAGGCGATGTGGAAACCTGATCATGAATAGACCTCGGCGGAACAGTGCGTGGGGAGGAAGTGCCAATATCCGCGGTCAAGGTACAACAGACGCCGGGAGGGTCAACCGCCGAGCCCGGCCAGCGTCAGAGCCAGCAGGAAGGCCCATTGGGTGCCTATGTGGCTATCGGTGGTGTCGAAGGACTCGTCGAGCGAGTGGGCCCCGCGGCCTCTACCGCCGCCGTCGATGGTCACGGCAGGGACCTCAAGGCTCAGAGGAATATTCGAGTCCGTGCTCGAGGCCGAAGCTCGCGCCGCGAACCCGAGCTCCTCGGCCGTCGCCAGCGCCGCCTGAATGATCGGCGCCGACAACGGCTGCGCGCCGGCGGGCCGGACACCGACACTCACGACGTCGACCGTGAGCCCGACGTCGCTGTCCCAGCGCGCGTTTTCCTCGGCCAGCGCCTCGTCAATCGCGGCGCGGAACGCTTCGTCGAGAACCGACAGCGAATCCGCGCTCTCCGAGCGGAGGTCCACCGTCATCATGGTCTCGAAAGCGATCGAGTTCACCGATGTACCGCCCTCGACGAGGCCGACATTGAAGGTCGTCTTGGGATCGGCGGGCACTTCGAAATCCGACAGTTTGGCGATGGCTCGGCCGAGCGCGTGAATCGGGTTGGGCATGCCGAAGGCGCCGTAGCTGTGCCCGCCCGGACCGCGGAATGTCACCTCGTAGCGGTTACTGCCCACGGCGGCATGCGTGAGCGTTCGGCCGGCCCCGTCCACGGAGATGAAGTAATCGACGCGACCGGCCAGGGTCTCGGCGAACAGCCGCTTGACGCCACGCAGATCACCGGGGCCTTCTTCGCCGACGGTGCCGACGAAGACGATGGTCCCGGTAGGTTCGAGCTCGAAGTGTCGCATCGCGCGGGCCACGGCCAGGACGACGGCGAGGCCACGACAGTCGTCGCCGATTCCGGGTCCGATGAGGAGCGACCCCTCTCGGCGCACGGAGACATCGGTGCCGGCAGGAAAGACCGTGTCCAGGTGTGCCGAAAGGACCACCACCGGGTCGCCGCCGCCGACCTCACCCAGTACGTTGCCCTCGCCATCGATGCGAACATCGTTCAGCCCGTGCGCCGCAAAGCGCTCCCGGTAGGCCTCGGAGCGAGCGGTCTCGCCGAACGGTGGGGCCGGAATCTCGCACAGTGCCACCTGATCGGCGAGAGTTTCCGCTTCGGTCTCGCGCAGGAATCGGAGGGCGTCCGCGACGCCCGCCCGATCCGGCACGGTGGGCTGTTGAGCCTGCGTTGTGCCGGGCACGGCGCCGGCGGCCACTGTCAAGAACAACAACGATGCGATCGAATGCATTCTCATGTGCCCCTCGATTGCTCGCGCCTCAAGCCGACCGCCCCAGATAGGCTCGGAGCTGCGGCGGTACGACCCGGCGGACGAGCTGGTTTTTCGCCTCCCATTGAGCTCCCACGTCGAGATCTTCGAGAAAGCTGACCTCGCCGCCGACGAGCTTGGCTACCGGCATGCCGTCATCGTACAGGACACGGTTTCCCGCGAGCGCCGGCACGCGCTCACCCGGGGTGATGATGCCGACGAGGTTCAGGGGGTCGGCGGCGCTGATCGACACCATCCGGCCTGCCGACGTCCGTCTCGCCTTGCGCAGCAACGGGATGGCTTCGGGTAAGGCGAACTGCTCGCCGGAAAAACCGGCCACGAAACGCCCGCCGCGGATCTCGCCGCGCGCCTCGAGGCGACGGTAAACACGGAGCAGATCTCGCCATGGTGGCAGTTTGCCCTCGCGTTCGAGAAGGCGGCGGAAGATGACCCCGTAACGCCGCAGCAACACGCGTGCGATTTCCTCGACCTGATCCCAGCGAATCACCCCCGCGGCGGTCGTGTCGGACACCCGCCCGTCGTCGAGCCCGTCATCGCCGCAGGCGGACGTCGTGCTGTCGTCGGGCCAGAGCAATGACCAGCGCCCGGCGTTCTCGACGCCGAAGATCGCCACCGAGCCCTTGCGCCGACCGCCTTTCTTGGGCGGCCGCTTGCTCGACGGCACCAGCAGCGCCCGCATACCGGTGAAGCTGTCGGCGGTGATCAGCCCCCAGGCGACGAGCTCCCCCAGCGTCGTCTCGAGTTGCGTATCGAGTAGACCGGCCGCGGCGGCAAGCTCGTGGAAGAACGACGCGCCGCGCTCCCGCAGGTGGTCGAGCACGACGAGGGCCTCGCCGCTGAGCGACAGCTCGGCCGGCTGCGGTGGAGCCGCGAACGATTGCCAGGTCGCGAGCAGATCGCGACTGAGCAATGCGGTCGGGGTGGCGCGGATAGGCCCGCTGCGGCGGCCGTCGCCGTTGCGCGCGCTGCCCGGAGCGGGCGGCGGCATACGCCCCCAGGCGAGGCGGCCGGCAAGGCACAGGGCATCGAGCCACACCGGGTCGTAGTCGGCGAGCCGTGCCGGCAGGATCTCCGCCTCCCACGCCGCGGCGGGAGCGGGAAACCCCTCGAGTTGCTCGATGAGCCCGGCGAGGCTCTCGGCCCCGTGTGCCGACTCGTCGCCGGCAACCCGCTGCCAGGCAAGCAGAAAGCTCATGAAGTCGCGGCTGCCCACCGGCTCGATCTCCGAGCGCAGTCGATTGACGGTGTAGCGATGAACGCGCTGTAGCAGGCGACGCTCGCACCATTCGAGGGGCTGATCGTTCGCGGATGCTCCGGCATCGGCCCCCTGCCGCGCGACCGCTTCGCCGGCGCCCCACCCGTTCTCCGGAAGCGGTCCCGGCGTGAAGTGGCCTCGCAAGACGAAGCCCTCGCCTTCGAGCATCAACAGGGCCTTGTCGGCCTGCGCGACCGACGACCCCATGTCCTTTGCGAGCTCGGCGGCAGTGGTCGGTCCGACCCCTTCCACACGACCGCGCACGATCTCCACCGCGGCCTCGTCGGGCGTCCATTCGCGTCGTGTCAGGCGCTCGGGAACCGCCAACGCGGGCTCGACGACGGCGCGCGGGTGCAGCGCGCGCATCTCCGGCAAACGCTCGGCGGCAACCCACAGGCAGCTCGCGGCGTCCCTCGTCTCGTCGGGCCAAAAGCGGGCGGCCCGGCGCTGGGCGACGAGCTCGTCGAAGTGATCGAGCCAGCCTCGGGCGCTCTCGGAGCCCACATCGTCGCCGACCGCGTCCTGCTGCGCTGCCGCGACGGGTATGCCGGCCGCGGCATCGCTCTCGCCGTTGTCCCGCGATGGAACGTCGAACGGCTCGATGTCGCCTCGTCGGCCCTCGGTCTCCGTAAGGAAACCATGCAGCAGCAGCGCGTCGTGCAGCTCGTCGGCGTCGCGCGCCTCCGGCCACGCTTCGTTGCGCACGCGAGCGATGGCGGCGTCGTCGAGGTTGCCGAGGTCGGCGGCCGTGCGCGGGTCCATCCAGCGGCTCGTACGGATGGCCAGCGTGCGACGCTCCTCGGCCTCGCCGTCGTCGAGAAAGGTGTAGGCGCGAGCTCCGATGATCTCGTGCGCCATCGGTGAGGGCTCGCGCAGATCGCGGGCCACCAGCTCGACCTCACCGGCGGCGATGCGCCGTAGCAAATCCTCGAGGGCGTCGATGTCCATCGCTTCTTCGAGGCAGTCTCGAACCGTCTGCTCGATGAGTGGATGATCGGGAATCTCGCGGTCGCCGGCGATGTTCTCCAGGCAGGCGAGCTGCTCGGGGAAAACCACGGCGATGAGATCCTCCGCATCCATCTGCTGCAGGTGCGGCGGTACGCGCTTGCCGCCTCGCCAGCGCAGCACCGCGAGGGCGCGCTGGGCGTTCCAGCGCCAGCGTGTCGGGAACATCGGCGCGTCGAGGAAGGCTTGGATCAGAATGTCGCGCACCGATGAAGCGTGCAGAAACTTGAACACGTCCTCCAGCGGAAAGCTGTGCGTAGGCCCGAGCGACAGGATGATGGCATCCTCCGTGGCCGAGGCCTGCAGCTCGAAGTTGAACGAGCGGCAAAAGCGCTTGCGCAGCGACAGCCCCCACGCCCGATTGAGCCGGCTGCCGAAGGGCGAGTGCACAACCACGTGCATGTCGCCCGCTTCGTCGAAGAATCGCTCGATGACCAGGCGCTCCTGGGTCGGCATGCCGCCGAGCGCCGCCTGGCCGGCGGCGAGATACTCCACGAGCTGGTCGGCGGCCGCACGGTGGATGCCGAGACGCTCGACGAGGCGACCGGCGACCTCGGCGACGGCGTCGTCGTCCGGGGCGATGTTCCCCCCTGCGGGCGAGGTGCCCTTCTCTCCGTTGCGCTCTTCGGCACCGTGACCGCTGTCCGCGCCGGCGGCCGTCGGGGGCGCGGCCGTCATCGCTTCGATGAGCTCGTCCCCTACCTGCCGGCGCAATCGCGATACGGCAAACGAAAGCTCGGCGCTACGCCCCGGCGCTTCGCCGAACCAGAAGGGAATCGTCGGCGGTAGGCCGCGAGCGTCCTCGACGCGCAACACGCCCGCCTGCTCGATGCGCAGGATGCGGTACGACTGGTTGCCGAGCTGGAAGATGTCGCCCGGCAGGGACTCGATGGCGAAGTCCTGGTCGAGCGTGCCGACAAAGGTGCCGGACGGCTCCAGGATCACCCGAAAGTCGGCGACGTCGGGAATCGCGCCGCCCGAAGTCAGCGCCGCCAGCCGCGCACCGCGCCGTGGCCGCAGCCGCCCGTTGACCTGGTCGTGGTGGATATGGGCGCCGCGTCGGCCGCGCCGCGTGGTGAACCCGTCGGCGAGCATCGTCACCACATCGTCGAACTCCTCGCGCGTCAGGTCGGCAAAACACGTCGCTCGTCGCATCATCTCGAAGAGCTCGTCCTCACCGCGCTCCCCCGCCCCCACCTCGGCGACGATCTGCTGCGCCAGGATGTCGAGCGGTTTCTCCGGGATGATCAGCGTGTCGAGCTCACCCCGCCGCACCGCGTCAAGTAACGCAACGCATTCCACCAGCTCATCTCGGCTCAACGGAAAGATGCGTCCCTTGGGCGTGGCCGCCAGCGTATGGCCCGAGCGGCCGATGCGCTGCAGCATGGTCGCGATCCACCGCGTCGAGCCGAGCTGGCACACGAGGTCGACATCGCCGATGTCGATGCCGAGCTCCAGCGAAGCCGTGGCCACCATGCACTTGAGGGTGCCCGCCTTGAGGCGCTGCTCGGCGTCGAGCCGCTGCTCCCGCGACAGCGAGCCGTGGTGCGCGGCGATGTTCTCCTTCCCCACGAGGTCGCTCAGATGGTGCGCCGTCCTCTCGGCGAGCCGCCGGGTGTTGACGAAGATCAAGGTCGTGCGGTGCTGCTCGATGAGCTCGGCGAGACGCGCGTGGACCTCTTCCCACACCTCGTTGGCCATGATCGCCTCGAGCGGCGACGAAGGTATCTCGAGAGCGATGTCCATGACGCGGCGGTGCCCGGAATCGACAATGGTGCAATCGGGCGTGTCCCCACTCGTGGACTCCTTCCGGGCGCTCTCGTGCTCTCCTGTGACGCCAGCTGACACCCCGGCACCGGCGGCGCTCTCCAACGGGTTGGAGATGCTCCGCTCGCCGCGACCCACGAGGAATCGCGCCACCTTCTCGATGGGCCGCTGCGTCGCCGACAACCCGATGCGGGTCAGCGGCGTTCCGGCAAGATCGTCGAGACGCTCCAACGACAGAGCCAGGTGGGAGCCGCGCTTGTTGTTGGCCATCGCGTGAATCTCGTCGACGATCACCGTACGGGCCGTCTTGAGCATGTTTCGGCCGCCGTCGCTGGTGAGCAGCAGGTAGAGCGACTCCGGCGTCGTCACCAGTATGTGGGGCGGATTCTTCACCATCCGGGCGCGTTCGCTCTGCGGGGTGTCGCCGCTGCGCACCATGGCACGGATCTCGACCGGCGCCCGTCCCATCTCGAGCAACTGGCGCTGGATGCCCGCCAGCGGGCTTTCGAGATTGCGGTGAATGTCGTTGCTGAGCGCCTTGAGGGGCGAGACATAGACCACGTGGGTCTCGTCTTCGAGCACACCGTCGAGGCCCTGCACCACCAGGTCGTCGATGGCGGCGAGGAAAGCCGCCAGTGTCTTGCCCGAGCCTGTGGGCGCGGCGATGAGCGTGTGCCGGCGCCGGCGAATCGAGGGCCAGCCGCGCACCTGCGGCTCGGTAGGAGCATCGAAGGCCCCGCGGAACCACGCGGCCACGGCCGGGTGAAAGCCGTCGAGCACGGCGCGATCGTCGACAGAAGGACCCATCGAGAACAAAACCTCCACGCGCGCCGCGACGATGACGAAAACCGAGAGTCTTCAGCTTAGCAGACCGATACCGGACCGTCCGGGTGAGGTTCGACTACCCACCGTCTTGCTCCCGAGACGACGCCCATATGAGCCGGATTGATTCGTGTCGGGCGTGCTAGCAAGGCCGGGAGCCTGCACGTGCCGCCGATTCGTAGCACAATGGTGGCGCGCCGCCCGGCCGGTAACCAGGCGCCGGTGTCGCGCGACAACGTTCATCCGAGGATACCCATCGAATTTGGTACGCAGGCGAACGCCCGCGGCCCCAGGAGACCCGAGACATGGCTCAGATCACGCTTCAAGGCAATCCCATCAACACCTCCGGCAACCTGCCGGCCCTGGGCAGCGACGCCCCCGACTTCACGCTCGTCGCCGGCGACCTGAGCGAAAAGTCCGGTTCCGACTATGCCGGCAAGACGGTGGTGCTCAACATCTTCCCCAGCGTCGACACGCCGGTGTGCGCCACCAGCGTGCGCACTTTCAACGAGAAGGCGGCCGGTAAGGACGCCGTGGTGCTGTGCATCTCCGCCGACCTGCCCTTTGCCGCCAGCCGGTTCTGCGGCGCGGAGGGTATCGAGGGCGTCGAGATGCTGTCGACCTTCCGCAGCCCCGAGTTCGGCGAAGCCTACGGCATCGACATCGTCGACGGCGCCCTCGCCGGTGTTCTCGGTCGCGCGGTGGTGGTCGTCGACACCGAGGGGAACGTGAAGTACACGGAACTGGTTCCGGAGATCGCACAGGAGCCGGACTACGAAACGGCGTTGGCGGCTATCTGAGCCGGCGGTGATACCAGAAAGGGCCCCGGTTCGTGATGTCGAACCGGGGCCTTTTCTTCTCGTTTGCCGCGGCAGGCTCGCTCCATCGGCAGCGGCCTCCGTCGCACGTTCTCCACGGGAGAGATCCATGAATCGACGAATAGTGTCCTGGTCACGCGCGATGATGCTGACGGCGCTGTCGATCGCCGTTCTGTCCGGTGCGGTCGCTGCTCGGGAGTCGGTTGCTCGCCAAACCGAGGCACCGCTGCGCTGGTCCTTTCGACCGGACATGATCTTCCCCGCGGACCGCTCGCTGACGCGCCCGGAAGACGGCGTCGCCCTGCCGGGCGGCCGATTGATCGTGGCCGACCAGGCGGATGGCCTTCGACTCGTCCGTGCCGACGGGTCGAGCCGGCCTTTCGGCAACCTTGCCGAAGCGGGTTACTCGCACAGCCCGCCGGAGATCGTGGGCGGCCCCAATGGCGTCACGCTCGAACCGGCCGGCACCCACATCCTGGTAAGCGACGTGTTCCGGGGTGGGATCTATCGCGTCGAGATCTCCACAGAGACGACGGAACGGGTCTACCAGCATGAGTTCGGCGTCAACACCGCGAGGTCCGATCGTTTCGGCGGGATCTGGTTCACACAGTCGACGCGGAACAACCCCGAGAACGGAGAGGAAGAGCTTTTTCGAGCAGTCGCGGTTGCCATCCCCGATGGAGCGCTGTTCTACCTTCCCCCGTCGAACGCCGCTGGAGAACGCGTCGCCGTACAACTGGTCGAAGGCCTCAAGTTCGCCAATGGCCTCGCCCTGGACGAAACTGCAGGCAACCTCTTCATGGCCGAGACCATGGGCAGCAGAGTATGGCGATTGCGGGTGGACGTAGCGGCCGGCAGGGTTTCAGATCAGACGGTCGCGGTCGACGTCAACCACCCGGATAACCTCGAGCTCGACCGCGACAACCGCCTCTGGATCGCCTCCCCGGTGCGGAACGAGGTCGTCGTGTTCGACCCGGCCACGCAAACCGCCGAGCCCGTGTTCCGTATCGCCACCCCTGAAAGCGAGCATTCGATCGAAACGATCGAGGCCCGTATCCGTGAAGGCGCCTCGTGGCTCGATCTCATGGTTCCCACGCTCTGGGAACCCGGCCCGGGCCTCATCACCGGTATGATCCTGCCGCCCGGCGACGGACCGATCTACCTGACCGGTCTCGGCGCGGCGCTCATTCGACTGGAGCGGTGATCTCGCCCTCCGGCGGCCCGCTCGCGGGATCGCCGCGATCTTTCCCCGCTCCTTCCACCGGCGCGGGCAAGCTCGTGTACGCGGCGTCCGGCTAGACGCTACGCGGCCTCGATCCACTCCCGGGCGGCGTCCAGCTCCGAGATATCGAAGTACTTGATGTTCGCGCCGGTGAACGGCCGACAGACCTTCGCCATCCATTCTTCCCATTTCTTGTCGCCCACCATGGCGAGGCGTGCGATATCGGCGTGGTGCTTCATGTCGAACTTCGTATCCTCCCAGACGGCGGCCATGTCCCAGCCGCGGAAGTCCTCCATGATCATGAGGAAGCGGATCTTGCCGGCCCGCGCGATGGCGGCCTCGATGCCGGGGACGAACTCGTCGTAGTCGTTCTTGTGGAGCTTGCCGCTCAGTTTCACTTCGACCAGGTCGTCGGATAGTTCGGTGATGGTGATCGGCATCTTCTGCTCCCTTGCGCCGGCGTCGTCGGATTGACGTAGAATGCGAGTCTTGATCGATCTTACCCCGGACTTCGCGGAGGGTCGCGAAACGAGCGGAGTGGGTGTTTCGGTGCAGCCACGATCCGTTGCAGAACCGGGGAAACCCGCCAAGGAGCCGAGCCCATGCCTCGAGGCCGCACCCTGACCCTGTATCTGACCCTTGCCGTGTTGCTGGCCGCCCCGCTTACCGGTATCGCGCAGCAACGACCGTCGACCGAGCAGCTCACGGAGGAAGCGGAGCAGATGGTCGCCTCGATGGAGAAGATGTCGCAGGAGATCGTCGATTCGATCTTCTCTTTCGGCGAGCTCGGCTTCCAGGAGCTCTGGACGGTCGAGTACATCACCGGGATCCTCGAGCAGGAAGGATTCGACGTCGAGACGGGGTGCGCCGGCATGCCCACCTGTTATGTGGCGAGCTGGGGCAGCGGCAAGCCCGTGATCGGTTTCATGGGTGATATCGACGGGCTTCCCGAGACTTCGCAGAAGCCGGGCGTCGCCTATCACGACCCTCTCATCGAGGGTGGGCCCGGGCACGGCGAAGGGCACAACTCCGCCGCCGCCGTGGATCTCGTCGGCGCCATCGTCACCAAGCGGCTGATGGAGAAGTACGGGCTGCCGGGCACGCTCAAGATCATCCCCGGCGTCGCCGAAGAGCTCGTCGCCTCGCGAACCTACATGGTCAATGCCGGGCTTTTCGAGGGTATGGACATCATGCTCTCGACGCACATCAGCTCGGGGATGAGCACGGGCTACGGGATCTCCGGATCGGGGCTGGTGTCGACCCAGTTCACCTTCCACGGGCAGTCGGCACACGGGGCGGGATCACCGTGGGCCGGACGCAGCGCGCTGGACGCCGTCGAGTTGATGAACACCGGCTGGAACTTCCGCCGCGAGCACCTGCGGTTGCAGCAACGCTCCCACTACATCATCTCCAACGGCGGCAACCAGCCCAACGTCGTGCCTTCCGAAGCCTCTGTCTGGTACTACTTCCGCGAGCTCGACTACGACCGCATCAGGGACCTGCACGAGATCGGCCAACGCGTCGCGCAAGGAGCGGCGCTCATGACCGACACCGAGGTCACCGAGCGCGTCTACGGCTCCGCGTGGCCATCGAACATGAACAAGCCGCTCGCCGAGGTCATGCACGGCAACGTCCAAGACGTCGGCATGCCCGATTGGACCGAGCAGGATCAGATGCTGGCCAAGGCGGTGCAGGAGATGATGGGCCGCGAGAACACCGACGGCCTCAACACCGAGGTGCGCGAGGGCGAGGTGCGCGAGGCCAGCCAGGGAATGGGCGGCGGCAGCGACGACATCGCCGAAGTCTCGTGGAACCTGCCGACGGTGCGCCTCCGTTACCCTGGCCAGATTCCGGGTACCACAGGCCACCACTGGTCGAGCGGCATCGCCATGGCGACGCCGATCGCCCACCAGGGCGCCAACTACGGCGCACGCGTCATCGCCATGACGGCGATCACGTTGGTCAACGAGCCCGAGGTCGTAGCCGAGGCCTGGACCTACCACCGCGACGTCACCACGGCTGAGAGGCAGTGGCAGTCACTCATCCCTGAAGGCACGGAGCCTCCCATCCATCTCAATGCCGAGAAGATGGAGCGGTTTCGCCCCATGCTCGAGGCCCTGCGCTACGACCCGAGTCGGTTCGACACCTATCTCGAGCAACTCGGTATCGAATACCCGACGCTGAAACCGAAGCAGGAGCAGGGACGCTGAGAGTCTCGAGATTCGGCCTCGCCGTGCTGCTCGCGGTCGGCGGTATCGTCGCCTGCGGCCCGGCGGAGACGGACCCCGGCATCGCATCGCCTTTGACTTTTCTGGGTGACGTGATCATCAATCCCGTGCCTGCTGTTTCCGGCGATCCGGAGATCGGCGGGCTGTCGTCGCTCTATCACGTGGGCGACAGCGTCTACTACGCGATCTCCGATGATCGCGGCCGCACCGGCCGCCCGGCACGCTTCTACGTCCTCGACATCCACGTGGCGGACCGGGACACCGTGGGCGGCGGCGATTCGGGCCGAAGCGGCACGGTCGAGGGCAATCCGGGCGAGGGCACGGCGGCCGGGGGCGGTTCCAATCGCGTCACCGCTTCGGTCCTCGGATGGGAGGAGATCTTTGCCGCTTCCGGCGAGCCCCTCGAGCCGCTCACGTACGACCTCGAAGGTATGGTGGTGCTCGACGCCAACTTCTTCATCTCTTCGGAGGGCGATGTGGCCAGGGGAGTCGAGCCCTTCGTAGCCGTCTTCGGCCCCGACCGCGCGATGATGGAGACGCTCGCGCTACCACCCGGCTACGTACCCAATGCCGACCGATCGTCCGGGGTCCGCGACAACCTGGCATTCGAGGCCCTCGGAATCACGCCGGACGCCCGCTACCTCTTTGCCGCTACCGAGAGCGCGCTGGAGCAGGACGGCGCGGTCGCCACACCCGATGCGGGCACGATGGCCCGAATACTGCGCTTCGATCGGGATCACGGCGTCTTCGACGCCCAGTTCGCCTATCCGATCGACGCCGTGCACGACAGCTCACCATCTCCGATCGGGCTCGAAGTCAACGGCGTGGCCGAGCTCATCGCGCTTTCCGGCGATCATCTGCTGGTTCTCGAGCGATCGTTCGTCGCCGGCGTGATTCGGTTCCACAGCATCAAGCTCTTCGACGTTTGTCTCGCGGACGCGACGGATGTTTCCGGCATGGGGAGTCTTACCGACGCGGAATTCGTACCCGCGAGCAAGCGATTTATCGCCGACCTCGCCGACCTCGTACCTCACCTCGACAACGTGGAGGGGATGTCGTTCGGGCCATCGCTCCCGTCTGGCGAGAGGACCCTGATCTTCGTGAGCGACAACAACTTCGCCCCTGAGCGCCAGATCACGCAGGTACTGGCTTTCAGCGTCGACCCCAACGCCCTTCAGGGCTGCTCATCGCGATGACCTCGCTGCGGAGCCGCGCCGTCGTGGCCGCTCCAGGCGTACCCTTTCTGCACGAAACCGGTTGTTTCCGTGAACCGTTTCACCGGCATCGCGCATCTACACACGTAGGGGCGTGAGCCTCCGAGACCACCTAATCGGCACGCCGAAAAACCCACGGTGTCGCCGCTGCGAAGGAGGGTTATCACAGTGGAGAAGCTCTTACCGAAGAACGAGCACACCGTTGAGCGCGCCGTGCGCGTCATCCTGGGCCTGGGGCTTCTGAGCCTGGTTTTCGTCGGTCCGCAATCGCTCTGGGGTTTGATCGGCATCGTACCCCTGGCGACCGGCTTACTAGGAAGCTGCCCTCTCTATACGGTATTGGGATTCAGTACGTGTCCCCTGGAGAGCCGCTGATCACGAGCGACACCTAGTCGCACGGGGAAACGGGCTCCGCATCCTTCTCCACCCACGCCGACCGCAGCATGGTGATCGCCGTGTACACGACGACGATCACGACCAGCCACCGGATGGCGGTGAGCGGTAGCTCGCGCACGATGTAGGCGGCGATCAGGACGGCCGGAATGCCGCCGATCGCCAGCCCGAGCGCCGGGCGTCGAGCGTAGGCGTTCTTACGAACGAAACGCGCGCTTCCAACCGGCATCAGGAACGCGCAGGACCCCATCATGATCGGGAAGGCGGCTCGCGGGTCCATGCCCATGAGGCTGATCATGATCAACGACGGAGCATACATACCGATGCCCAGCGTCATGAGCGCCCCGAGGATGACGTTGCCGAACGCCGCCGCGAGCAGGAATCCGGGACTCAGTGCGAGAGCGTCGCCGCCCTGCGGGCCGATCTCGAAGTAGGCCATGATCATGAGAGCCGCCGCAACGAGCAGGGCCGCGCCCATGCCGACCTGGATCTTGCGCTTCGACCATGACGCGACAACGCCGGCGCCGAACCACGCGCCCGCGACGGAGGCGGCAATCAGAACGGTCAGCGTGACCATCTCCACCTCGATGATCACCGTGTAGATGAACGCCTGCACGATCACCGGCGGCGAGTGCCCGACATTCAGCGTCCCCGGAATGATGCGGTCGGGGACCACGTGCCGTAGCTTGAACCACGCCGTCGTCGGAGCGAAAGACCCGATCCCCAGCGTGTCGAAGAAGTTGGTGATGAAGCCGATGGCCAGGTGCGTTGCGCTCGGCGGGCCCGGCTCGGCGGCGGGATCGTCGGGCGGCAACGACGCGCGCGCCCGGCGGGACGCGGCGACCCAGATGGCGACGAAGCCCACGCCGACGAGGGCGAGGAGTCCGAGAAGTGCGAACAGGGCAACTCTTTGCGTGTCCATGGCGCGCCATACTAGCAGGGCCCCTGACCGTCGTTCGTCAGAAGTGCACGGCGTGCCCACCCTCCCGCAGCGCGTCGATCGCGTCCGGAAGGTCGAGCTGCCGCACGAGCAGGTAGTCGGTGAGGAACGTCGAGATGGCGAACACGGCGATATCCCGATCGGCCAGAGCCGCCGTCAAGGTCGCCAGTACACCGACCATCGAGAGCTCCAGCGGGCCGACGACTTCGAGGCACGAGAAGCCGCTTTCGGCCTCGATCCCGGCGGGGATGTTCCCCTCCTCGCAAACGATCGATAGCTCCTCGAGGGTACGCGAGACGCTCCAGAAGCTGCCGCCGTCGATCCAGGCCGGTATCACCGCGTCCGCCCCCAACCGGCAGATGACGAAATCCGACCGCAGCACGAGGAGCTCGTAGCGACGAGCCGGATCGCTCACTGCCCGCCCTTTTTCTCCTCGTCGTCCTTCTTCTCGTCCTCTTCCTTCTCCGGCCGCTCCCAGGGCGTCCACTCCTCGCCCATCACGTGCTGCTGCATCCACTTGATCTCCTCGATGTCGCGGATGCGCTGGTGCTTGGGCTCGCGGAAGCCATGCGGCTCGCGCGGGAACTTGATGTAGCGAACCGGGGCCTTGCCGATGTCCTTGATGGCGGTAAAGAACATCATCGACTGCTGCTCGGTGTCGGTGGTGTCATTGATCCCGTGGATCAGCAGCGTCGGCGTGACCACGTTGGCCACGTGGGTGAGCGCCGATTGCTCCCGATAGCCTTCCGGGTTGTCCCACGGGCTGCCGCCGATGTGCCACAGGCGGACGTCGTTGTTGAAGCCGGGGCCGTACTCGGAGGTCCAGTCGTACACGCCGGCGCCGATCGAGGCCGCCTTGAAGCGATCGGTCTGGGTGATCGTCCAGCCTCCGAGGATGCCGCCGTAGCTCCAGCCCCTCACCCCCATGTGATCGGGGTCGGCGATGCCGTCCTCGATGAGCTTGTCGACACCGGTCATCAGATCCTGAAAGTCTCCGTAGCCGATGCCATCGCCACGGGCAACGGTGTTGCCCTCGCGCAGATGATCGGTGTAGCCGCTCGAGCCGCGCACGTTGGGCGACAGCGATGCGTATCCGAGGCCGGCATACAGGTGGTAGCTCGCGCGGAAGCCGTTGCCGAACGATCCTGCCGGACCACCGTGGATGTTGAGCATCAGCGGAACGGTGGCACCCTCTTCGTACCCCACGGGAAGGTGCAATAGTCCCTCGATCTCCATGCCGTCGCTGCTCTGCCAGCGAATGACGCGCATCTCCGCCAGCTGGAGATTCTCGATCTGCGGATTGGCGTGGGTCAGCCGCACCGGATCGGAGCCATCGATGCTGCCCACCCAGAGATCGGACGGCGTCTTGTAGTCGGACAGCGAGTAGACGTACTTGGTCCTGTCGGCCGACCACGAGCTCACGTTCATCGAGCCCTCGAAGTCGGTGAGCTGTTCGAAATCACCGGTCTCCGCGTCCATGCGGAAGAGGTTCGTGTTGGTTCCTTGCTGGCCCGAAAACAGCAGGTAGCGGCCATCCGGCGTCCAGACGCCACCGCGCGGGCTGCCTTCGAACTGATCCGACAGAATGCGGTGCTCACCCAGCGTCGGATCGAGCAGCCAGATCTTGTTGTTGCGATTGAGCCACTCCTGATCGTCACCCGCACCGAAGGTGAACATCTTGCCGTCCGGCGACCACTCGGCCACCGACTCGGGGGCGCTGTTGTCGGTGAGCTGCTTCTTCTCTCCCGAGGCGATGTCGAGGATGTAGATCTCGCTCTTGTCGGCGTCGTTGCGTCGGTTCTGGTAGCGGGCGGTAAACGCGACGTGGGTGGCATCGGGCGAAACGTCGAAGCCGCCCAGTATGAACTCCTCGTCGGTAAGCTTGGTTTCCTCGCGAGTCTCGATGTCGAATACCCAGAGATTGCTCCAGTACGAGCGATTCTGTCCGTTCGGTCCTTCGTCGACGAAGATCACGTCTTCATCCTCGTCGAACATCGTGCTCTCGTCCTCGGGCCGCTTGTCCGTGGCCGAGAAAAAGATCTTCGTCGAGTCGTCCGACCATTTGAAGCTGGAGACGGCGGTCTCGTGCTCGGTGAGCGGCGTCGCTTCGCCGCCGGCCGTCCGCATCCAGAAGATCTGGCGCTTGCCGTCGACGCTTCGAGCCAACGCCAGATAGCGGCCGTCGGGCGAGAACTGAAAGGCGCTGCCACCCTCTTCGCCGATGTACTCGAACTCCTCGCCTCCGGTGGCCGGGATCATGTACCACTTGGTCTTGCGCTCGTTTTCACCCCAGTCGAGCTCACCTTTGGAAAACAACACCCACTCGCCGTCGGGCGACATCAGCCCACCACCGACGGAGACCATGTCGAGGGCATCGTCGACGGTCATCGGGCGCGGACCTTGCGGCGCGGCTTCGGTCTCCTGTTCGTCCTGGGGAACCGGGCTCATCGGCGCCGCCTGGGCACCGCTCAGCGCGCCGGCGAGCATCAGCGAGGTCAGCAGAATCGACAAAGCTCGTCGCATCAAATCCTCCGTGTGAGTGCAACGGACGGCGGGCCCGCAACCGATATCGGCCGAGGGCTCCACCATCGAATCGTGCGCTTGTTCCGAGGCCCGATCTTAATCCTATTTGTCAAGGTTTTAAATCGGATACCGACGTTTGATTTTACCTTCGGGCGATGCGAAACTCCAATCTGAGGGTGCGCAAGACTGTCTCTGCGCACCACGCCAGAATCGGGTCCTTCAGACGCCGATGTGCGAAAAAGGGAATGCGATGCAACGACGACAGACGGTAACCATCGACGGCAACGAAGCGGCAGCATCGACAGCCTACCGGCTCAACGAGATCGCGGCCATCTATCCCATCACGCCGTCCTCAGCGATGGGCGAGTGGGCGGATGACTGGGCGGCAAAGGGCAAGACCAACATCTGGGGCAGCGTGCCCACGATCGCCGAGATGCAGTCCGAAGCCGGCGCCGCAGGTGCGGTGCACGGGGCCTTGCAGGGTGGCGCCCTGGCGACAACCTTCACCGCCTCGCAGGGCCTCCTGCTGATGATCCCCAACATGTACAAGATCGCCGGCGAGCTGACGCCGTACTGCGTCCACGTCGCCGCCCGCACCGTGGCCACGCACGCGCTTTCGATCTTCTGCGACCACTCCGACGTCATGGCCTGCCGGCAGACCGGATTCGCCATGCTGGCTTCGCGGAACGTGCAGGAAGCGCACGACATGGCGTGCATCGGTACCGTCGCTTCGCTCGAAAGCCGCATCCCCTTCCTGCATTTCTTCGACGGCTTTCGCACCTCACACGAGATCGCCAAGATCGAGCTGCTGTCGGACGATGATCTGCGCGCCATGGTGCCGCAGGAAGCCGTCGATGCACATCGCGAACGCGGCCTGACGCCGGACGCACCGCAGCTACGCGGCACGGCGCAGAACCCAGACGTGTTCTTTCAGGCGCGAGAATCCTGTAACCCGTACTACGAGGCGACGCCGCAGTTCGTCGACGAAGCGTTGCGGCGCTTCGGCGAGCTCACCGGGCGCAACTACCAGCCGTTCGAGTACATCGGCCACCCGGAAGCGGACCGCGTGATCATGCTGATCGGCTCCGCGGCCGAGACCGCAGCCGAGGCCGTCGATCACATGGTCGCCCAGGGCGAGAAGGTGGGCCTGCTCAACGTGCGCCTGTACCGGCCGTTTTCGATGGAGCGGTTCATCGCCGCGCTGCCGAAGACGGTAAAGACGATCGGCGTTCTCGACCGAACCAAGGAGCCCGGCGCCCTCGGCGAGCCGCTCCATCTCGACGCCATCGCCGCCATCGACGAGGCCTTCGCGACCGACCCGGAGGCGCTGCTGCAGCGCCCGAGAGTCGTCGGCGGCCGCTACGGCCTCTCGAGCAAGGAGTTCACGCCGTCGATGGTGATGTCGGTCTTCGAGGAGCTCGCCGCGGACAAGCCCCGGCGACGCTTCACCGTCGGTATCGTCGACGACGTCTCGGGGCTGTCGATCGATTTCGACCCGGTTGTCGATATCGAGCCGGACGACGTCGTGCGCGCGGTGTTCTTCGGACTCGGCGCCGACGGCACGGTGGGAGCCAACAAGAACTCGATCAAGATCATCGGCGAGCAGACCGACGACTTCGTGCAGGGGTTCTTCGTCTACGACTCGAAGAAGTCCGGCGCCATGACGATCTCCCACTTGCGGTTCGGGCCGCGACCGATTCGCTCGACCTATCTGATCAAGCAGGCGAGCTTCGTGGCGTGCCACCAGTTCGGCTTTCTCGATCGCATGGATGTCCTCGACTACGCGGCCGACGGCGCGGTGTTCCTTCTCAACTCGCCCTACCCCGCCGACAGCGTGTGGGATCACATGCCGCGCGAGGTGCAAGAACAGATCATCGAGAAGAAGCTTGAGCTGTATGTGATCGACGCGGTGCCGGTGGCGGAAGAAGCCGGCATGAGCAAACGCATCAACACGATCATGCAAACGTGCTTTTTCGCGCTCTCCGGCGTACTGCCGCGCGATGAGGCGATCAACTGCATCAAGACGGCAATCGAAAAGACCTACACCAAGAAGGGCGAAGAAGTCGTGAAGCGCAACTGGGCGGCGGTCGACGCGGCGCTCGACCATCTGCATCAGGTCGAGGTGCCCAACACCGTGTCCAGTGAGCTCACACGCCCGCCGATCGTGCCGCAGGAGGCGCCGGACTTCGTGCAGAAGGTCACCGGCGTGATGCTCGCGGGTAAGGGCGACCTGTTGCCGGTGAGCGCCTTCCCTGCCGACGGCACCTGGCCGACCGCCACGAGCCGGTGGGAGAAGCGCGGTATCGCCGAGCGCATTCCCATCTGGGACCCGGACGTCTGTATCCAGTGCAACAAGTGCGCGCTGGTGTGCCCGCACGCGGCCATTCGCGCCAAGGTCTACGACCCCGACAGCCTGCAGGGCGCTCCGGATTCCTTCGAGAGCCGCGAGTACAGCTCCAAGGATCTCACCGGCCTCAACTACACCATCCAGGTGGCGCCTGAAGACTGCACCGGCTGCAACCTGTGCGTCGGCGTATGCCCGGCCAAGGACAAGGCCAACCCACGCCACAAGGCCATCAACATGGAGTCGTTCATCGACAACGTCGAGCGTGAGCGACACAACTTCGACTTTTTCCTCGACCTGCCCGAGATCGACCGCACGCAGATCGAGCGGATGGACCTCAAGGGCTCGCAGCTCATGCAGCCGCTGTTCGAGTACTCGGGGGCCTGCGCGGGCTGCGGTGAGACGCCCTACGTGAAGTTGATGACGCAGCTCTACGGCGACCGAGCGATCATCGCCAACGCCACGGGTTGCTCGTCGATCTTCGGCGGCAACCTGCCGACGACGCCGTACTGCGTCGACGGCAACGGCCGCGGGCCGGCATGGTCAAACTCCTTGTTCGAGGACAACGCGGAGTTCGGCTTCGGCATCCGCCTGGCCGTCGACTCGCACACCGACCAGGCGCGGGCGCTGTTGCAAGGCCTGGCCCCGCAGCTCGGCGACACGCTGGTGGGCGCGATTCTCGACGCCGACCAATACGGTGAGGCCAACGTCGCAGCCCAGCGCGAGCGCGTTGTCGCCCTGCGCGACAAGCTCGCGGGAGTGAGCGCACCCGAGGCGGGGCGGCTCGGCCTCCTCGCCGATTACCTCGTGCGCAAGAGCGTCTGGCTGATGGGCGGCGACGGTTGGGCCTACGACATCGGCTACGGCGGTCTCGACCACGTGCTGTCGATGGACCGCGACATCAACGTCATGGTGCTCGACACCGAGGTGTACTCCAATACCGGCGGCCAGGCATCGAAGGCGACGCCGCTCGGCGCGGCTGCCAAGTTCGCCGCCCGGGGCAAGGAGACCGAGAAAAAGGACCTCGGCCTGATGGCGATGAGCTACGGCCACGTGTACATCGCCTCTATCGCGCTGGGGGCGAAGGATACGCACACCGTCAAGGCTCTCATGGAGGCCGACTCCTGGCCCGGGCCCTCGCTGATCATCGCCTACAGCCACTGCATCGCGCACGGATACGACCTCGCCTACGGCCTCGACCAGCAGGACCGTGCCGTCAAGAGCGGGATCTGGAGCCTTTACCGCTGGGACCCGCGCCGCCTCGAGCAAGGTGAGCCGCCGCTGGTCGTCGACGCGCCCGGCGGCAAGATCCGCGTGGAGGAGTACATGAAGAACGAAACGCGCTTCCGTGTCGTCGAGAAGCTGTCGCCGGAGCGCTTCCGCAAGTTCGCCGCCAATGCACAGCTCGGCACGGACCGTCGCATGGCGCTTTACAAGCACCTGGCGGAGCTCAGGATGCCGGCCGGACACACCCACACGCACCGGGAGCAGTGACGACGGCCGCACCCGGCGACAGCGAGAACGAACGAATCGCAGCAACCCAACGAAACGGGATCACGACCATGGATCTTTCGACCAAATACCTCGGCTTCGACCTCGACCACCCGTTCATGGCGGGAGCCGGCCCGATGTGCGAGACCGACGACGGTATCCGCCGGCTCGAGGACGGAGGCACATCGGCACTGGTGCTGCGCTCGCTCTTCCAGGAGCAGATCGACCAGGAAGCCCTCGCCACGTACCACTCCACCGAGGCGCACGCTGATTCACACGGCGAGGCTACCTCGTACTTCGCCGACCCCGGCGAGTTCGTTATGGGCCCGGCCGAGTATCTCGAGCGTATCAGCCGGGCGAAGGAGATCGTCGACGTTCCGGTGTTCGGGTCGCTCAACGGCTATACCCGCGGCGGCTGGGTGAACTACGGCCGCATGATTCAGGAAGCCGGAGCCGATGCTCTCGAGCTCAACCTCTTCGATGTCGTCATCGACCCGACGGAAAGCGCCGCCGACGTCGAGGGGCGTCACGTCGGCGTCGTTCGTGCCGTGGCGCGCGAGCTGAAGATCCCGGTAGCGGTGAAGATCTCGCCCTTCTATGCCTCGCCGGCCAACTTCGCGCGCCAGCTCGAGCTCGCCGGCGCCCAGGGTGTGGTCGTGTTCAACCGCTTCTTCGAGGCCGACATCGACACCGAGGAGCTGGAGATGCGCTCGCAGCTTCACCTCTCGGACTCCCGCGAGGTGCTCTTGCGCCTGCGCTGGCTCGCGGTTCTCTCGGGCACGCTGTCGACGGCCGCCGTGGCGGTAACAGGCGGTGTGCATTCGGGCGTCGACGCCGTGAAGGCGATCATGTGCGGCGCTTCGGCGGTCCAGATCGTCGCCGCCCTGCTGCAGCAAGGCCCTCAGGTTCTGACCTCGATCCGCGAAGACGTAAGCGCCTGGCTGGAGCAGAACGAATACGAATCGCTGGAACAGATGCGGGGCAGCATGGACCTCAAGCACACACCCGATCCGGCGGCGCTGACCCGCGGCAACTACATGCACCAGTTGCTGACATACGATTGGAGCTGAGCGAAGCTCGCGACTGCGGTTGCCGGCGTCGCGCCGTACCGGAAGCGTTCGATGGTGCATACTTCGCTCCATGCGAAGTGTGATTCGAGCATGGGGGCGCACGGACGCTCTCGCCGGCTGGGCGATCCTCGCGCTCTGCATCGCCGTCGCGCCCACCGCCTCGGTGGCGGCGCAGGAAACCTCGGCGACGAGCATCGCGCTGCCGACCCCTCTGGACCACTACGAGACATTCGACGCCGAGGCCACGGCTCGCGCGTTGATCCCGCAAATCGCCCTGCGCCTGGATCCGGCGACGCTGCAGCGAATCATGGCGGCGATGGGACCCGACCCGGGGGCCGCTCCTCCTGAGATCACGGCCGCCGATGCGCTCGACATTCTCGAGAACGTCGACATCGAGCCGTTCCGCAGCGAGCTCACCGAGCTGCTGTTGCATTCGTCTCGTGTGCTGGACCTGGTCGGCGAGGACCAATCGGACTGGGTGCCGCTGGTTCACGATTCGCTGCTCGTGATCCTCGACGGAATGAGCGTCGACCGTCTGCGAGCGCGCATCGCCGGCCAGGCCGCCCTGCCCGCCGACGCCGACCGTGGCGAGCGCATGTTGGCGTTTGCCGCCGAGACACCGACCTTCCAGAAGATCGGCCAGATCATGGCGCGAAGCACCTGGCTGCCTGACGATCTGAAGGCGGCGTTCACGAGCCTCGAGAGCGACATTTCCACAACCGGGCCGAAAGAGCTGATCGCCACCATCGAGGAGGGGCTCGGCAGCGCGACGTTGGACGAATACAGCTTCGAGTTCGAGGACAGCGTGCTCAGCGAAGCTTCCGTGGGGGCGGTCATCGGCGCCACGATCGTCCCTCCCGGCGAGTCGGAACGACAGCGCGTTGTCATCAAGGTAATCAAGGAGTACGCGGTCACGGCCATCGAAGAAGACCTCGAAAGCATCACCGAGCTGCTCGCACTTCTCGAGGAGCATCGCGACTTCTACGACATCGGCGACACGCCGCTCGTGGACATGTTCCAGGAGGTTCGCGCTGGACTGGCGCGCGAAGTCCAGGCGGCCGACGAACGGGACAACCTGCGTGCGGCACGGATCTACTTCGCCGGCGATCCCCGCGTCGTCGTGCCCTCGGTGTGCGAGTGCTCGAGCGAGAACATCACCGTGATGGAGCGCATCGAGGGCGGCAAGGTAACGGATGCGTATCCCGACGATCCACAACAGCGACGCAAACTCGCGGAGCGGCTCGCCGATGTCGCCATCTACGATGTCATGTTCGCTCCCGGTGAAGCGCTTTTCCACGGGGATCCCCACGCCGGCAACGTCTTCTTCGTCGGCGATGCGTCGGACCCCTATCGGATCGCGTTGCTCGATTGGGGCCTTCAGGGAACGCTGGAGCTCGAGCAGCGCGTCAAGCTCGTACAGGTGGGTCTCGGCTTACAGCTCAAGCACGCCGGGCGGTTACGAGAGAACGTCGACGGGCTCATCGACGGGTCGATCGATCTGGACACCGACAGGGCCAAGGTCGACGCCATGATCGACGCTATCTTCGCCGAGGCAGACGAGCTCGAGCGCTCCACGGGCACAGATCCGGGAACGCTGGATCTCCTCGACCGCCTGGTGGCCGAGCTCGCCAAGGCAGGCTACGCGGTCGACGGCGACATCCTCTTGTACGTCAAGTCCAGCTACACGATCGACTCCGTGATCTCGGACCTGGACGAGGACTTCGATAGTGGCGACTACGTCGCCGGGCGGGTAAGAGGGCAGCTTCTGCGGGAGATGCCGAAGCGCCTCGGCAACACGATATGGGTACCCGGAATGTGGTCGCACGACTACACCACGATGGCCTCGAACAACGACGTCTGGGCGAGCTCTCTCAACAGCATCGGGGTGGGCATCTGGAAGGGCCTTACCTTCCCGTTCCGATAAGCCTCGCGGGCGCGTGGCTTGGGCGGCCCGGTTTATAGACGGGAGCGTGGGTGCTAGGCGGGTGGGGCCGGAGCAGTGATGCCCTTTGGCGTGAGGTGCGGGTTCTTGAGCGGCTTCGCCGCGTCTGCGGTTCGCAATACACGCTACAGGGCATCACTGCCCCAACCCGACCCTCTGCATCGGTCCCTCAAGACGAGGCTCCGTGCCCAAACGCACCCACCCGACGACCCTGATTCCCTGAGATGGCCATGGAACCAACCGCCGTCCGACGGAGGTATCGGCATCCCCCGAAAGCCGGCTCTGCCGTCTTCCGGCTCGGGAGAGGATTCTCCCCGCCCTCCCGTCGACCTCCCGAAACCACCCCACCGGCTGCCGCTCGGGGTTTCAGCGTCGTGTCGCCTGCGCCGCCCCGGAGCGGCGTGGGTCGGCACCACCGATGGCTCTTCCGTCCTCGATCATGACCGCGGCGCCGTACCCCATGCGCATCTCACCGCGCAGGGAGATCATCTGGAAGTCGTGGCCCATGTCGCGGAGCTCGCGCACGACGAACGGGGCAATGATGTCTTCAGCCGTAATCACCGTCGGCCGGGGCGCACCGCCCCCACGGCCACCGCCGCCACTGACGAGAAACCGCGGCAGCTCGAGGGCCCGCTGCGGGCTCAACCCGCCGTCGATGGCCCCACTGATCACCGAATAGACGGCGGCGCCGATCCAGGCGTTGCCGGCGGCGCCTACCGCCAAGAAGGGCTCTTTGTCGTCCCCGGTGCCGCGAAACACGAGGGTCGGCGAGATCGAAGTGCCGTTGCGCGCGTACGGAAGCCGCGCGCCATAGCCTGTCGGGTTGGAGCCGTACGAGCGTAGCTTGTCGTTGTAGAGGATCCCGACACCGGGCGTGACGTAGAAGTTGCCGCCCCAGGTACCCAGCGTTTGGGTCACGGCGACGAAGTTGCCTTCACCGTCGGCCACGGCGAAAGCCGTTGTGCCGGTGTAGCTGCAGCCCTCGTCGGCGTCCTCGCATGAAAGGTCGTTCTCGACCCACACGGAGGCGACGGTCTCTTGTGTCCGAGCGCACTCGGGCATGCCGCCGGGCCCGGCCTGGAGGTCGTCCCGCGTCAGGGAGCGCTCGGGATCGAAACAGCCCGCCCAGCGCTGCCGCGCGCCCTCCGGATCGACGGCGTCGTCGATGTCCACCGGCCAGAGGCTCGGGTCGGCCATGCGCGCGCGCGGCTGCAGCTTCGAGGCTTCGACCATCGCGTGCAGCGAGCCGGGATCCTCGCTGTACAGCTTCATCGGGTCGAAATTGTCCAGCAGGTTGAGCTTGGCCACCAACGATACGCCACCGCTCACCGGCGGCGCCGCGGTGTAGACCGTATGGTCGCGATACTCGCCCATCACCGCCGCACGCTCGACCGCGAAGTAACGCGCCATGTCGTTGAGGGTCATGGCGTTGCCCTTGCCACGCAGATCCTCGACGATGCGACGCGCCACCTCGCCTTCGTAGAACGCGTCGGCGCCACCCTCGGCAATCTGCTCGAGGGTCCAGGCGAGGTCCGGATTCTTGAACAGATCGCCCGGCTGCAGCGGCTCGCCGTCGGGAAAGAACAGCTCCATGCTGGACTCCCAGCGCGCGTAGCGATCGCGTTCCAGCGCCAGCGTCGTGGTGAAGGCGTCGTCGAGCACGAATCCGTCGCGTGCCGCGCGGATAGCGGGCTGCACGAGATCGGACCAATCGACATCACCGCTGCCGAACTTCTCGTAAGCGAGCTCCATGCCGCGCGGAACACCGGGAACGTTGGCCAACATCGGGCCCGTGGCATTGTTCAGAGCCGCGTTCTCCAGTGTCGCCTCCTGCGGTGCGCGGGTGAGAAACTCGATCACCACGGGCTTCTCCATACCGTCGAGGTACACGACCATCTGGCCGTATCCGCCCAGACCGCTGGCATCCGGCTCGACGACACCGAGGGCGAACGACACCGCCACCGCCGCATCCACCACGTTGCCTCCCGCCTCGAGAATCTCGACGCCGGCGGCGGTGGCGATGGGGTGGGCGCTCGAAACCGCCGCCCGTCCGCTGACCTCGTCGCGCGCCGTCGGGCGCTCCCGCAACATCGCGTGGATGATCTCCTCGAGCGCTTCGTCGTTCGCCGCGTCGACGGCCTGCGGCCGGTACTGTTGCCGCATCCGCTCCCACTCGGCGGCCCGCTCACCCTCGGCGAAGTAGACCTCGGCAAGTCGCCCCCAGACGCGGTCGAAGGCCTCAGCGTTGCGCGTCGGGCGGTCGATGCGCGCCTCCAGGGTCACGGGGTCGGGTTCGGTGGCAAAGGGGGCGGGGGCATCGACGAGCCAGAATCGAGCCTTGCCGTCGGGCGGGGCAAAGATGTCCGCAACAGCGCGATCACCGACGCGGTCAGGATCGCCGTTGTAGCCCGGGCCATTGGGAGAAAGCTCGGCAAGAGCGATGCGCTCGCCGTCGGGCGACCAGGCCGGCGCGGCGCCGACCTCGGCGATGAGGTTGCTGAAACGACCGTCCTGCGGCGCCACGTAGACACCGGGGGACCCGCCCTGCGTGCTGAAAACGATGCGCTCACCGTCGGGCGACCAGGCCGCAGCGGCCACCGTCATGCCGCTGATGACGATGTCGTCCTCGTCGATCTCGGACGCCGGCGGCGCCTCGCCTTGTTCGCCGCTCGAACGATCCTCGCCACCATCGTCTTCCTCGTCCTCGCCGCCTACCGCGCCCTCTTCGCCGCCTTCTCTGATGTCATCGCCTTCGCCTTCTTGGACGAACGTGACGAGGTGCAAAGCACGTGCGGAGATGTACAACAACTTGTCGCCATCGGGAGAGAAGGACGGCGCGCTCTCCGCACCGTCGGCCTCGATGAGAGGGTGCTCGCGACCATCGGGCGTTCGGAGCCACAGGTCGGCGGTGGCGTTCCGTCCCCGCACGAAGACGATGCGACCGTCGGGCGCCGCCGTGGGCTGCGTGTCCGGCGCGTCGGCGGCGGTGAGCTGGGCGACGCCGTCCGCGTTACCGTCGCCGTCGAGCGCTACACGCCACAGGTTGGCGGCGCGTCCGCGATCGGACCCGCCCCTGTCGGACACGAAGACAATCGACTCGCCGTCGGGCGCCCACGCAGGATCTCGATCCCACGCCGGCCCGCTCGTGACCTGCACCAGCTTGTCCGACCGCAGATCAGCGCGCCCTCGCCGCGTTCCGGACACCCAGATGTCGCCGTTGATCTCGAAGGCGAGCCGGCCGTCGACCGAGTAGCCCGGCGAACGGACCCAACCGCGCACCTCCGCGTCCTGCGCCGGCGCGCCGGCACCCGCCATGCCCGGCAGCCAGCCGAACATCGCCACACCCGCGCCCAGGAGCGCAACGACGGCCGTCCGCCCCTTCCCGGAGTTCCTCATCACCCTGCTGGGTCTCATGTCCGCACCTCGCTGAGCTCCGTTCGGCAACTCACCCTCGGATTCGGCCCTTCCGGCATCCGGGCACCCGGTCACCGATGCCGGGCGCCGTCAAGAGTATCCGCTCCCCGGGGTTCGACCAATGCGCCCGGCCAACTCGTGTGCTCACCGCCCCGGGCATATCATGGACATCATCGAGGTTCGAAATTCCACCGGAGGTAATCCCCCATGCGCGATACGCTTCGTTTCTCTTCTCCGGCCTACACCGGCGCGTTGATTACGCTGGTGAGCCTGGCAGGCGCATGTTCCGCGCCCGCACCCACCCCTTCGGTCACCCCCGCCGACCTCGTGGTGCGCAACGGCATCGTCGTCACCGTCGACGACAATCTTCCCGAGGCCGAAGCCATCGCCATCAACGGGCACTCCATCACCGCCGTGGGAACCGATGCCGAGATCGAGGCGTACATCGGAGAGGACACCGACGTCATCGACCTGGAGGGACGCCTCGCCATACCGGGCTTCATCGAGGGACACGGACACTACATGAGCCTCGGGGAGTCGAAGATCATTCTCGACCTCAACAACGTGCGCGACTGGGACGAGATCGTCACCATGGTCGCCGACGCCGTGCAAGACGCAGAGCCCGGAGAGTGGGTCGAGGGCCGGGGCTGGCACCAGGAAAAATGGGAAAGCGTGCCGACGGTGAACGTCGACGGGGTACCGCTGCACAACGGCCTTTCCGAGATTTCACCGGACAACCCGGTGCACCTCGGCCACGCGAGCGGGCACGCGTCGTTCGCCAACGCCAAGGCGATGGAGCTGTCCGGCATCGACCGCGACACCGCCGATCCTGCGGGCGGGACCATCGTTCGAGATGCCGACGGCAATCCCTCCGGATTGTTGCGGGAGACAGCACAGCGCATCGTCGACGCCCGCATCATGGCCGACAACGCCGACCGGGACCCCGGCGAGGTCGACGCACAAATGCGACGCATGGTGCAACTCGCGGGCGAGGAGGCGCTCAGCAAAGGCGTAACGACCTTTCACGACGCGGGTGCGAACTTCGCCCTCATCGACTTCTTTCGCGATCTCGCAGCCGAGGGCGAGCTGCCCATTCGCCTGTACGTCATGGTCCGGCGCGAGTCCAACGAAACGATGGCCGAGCGCCTGGCAGACTATCTGATCATCCCCGAAGGCAACGACTTCCTCGCGGTGCGCTCGATAAAGCGCCAGATCGACGGCGCGCTGGGCTCGCACGGCGCCTGGCTTCTCGATCCCTACGAAGACATGGCCGAAAGCACCGGCCTGGTCCTCGAAACCGTCGAGGACATCACGGGCACCTGCGAGGTGGCCATCGAGAACGGCTTCCAGGTCAACACACACGCCATCGGCGACCGCGCCAACCGGGAAGTCCTCGACATCTATGAGGGGGTCTTCGCCGCCAATCCCGACAAGACCGACCTGCGCTGGCGCGTCGAACACGCCCAGCACCTACATCCGGACGACCTGCCGCGCTTCGCCGAGCTCGGTGTCATCGCTGCGATGCAGGGCGTGCACTGCACATCCGACGCGCCATGGATCCCGATTCGCCTGGGCAACGAGCGCGGCGAATCCGGTTCCTACATGTGGCGGGATCTGATCGATTCCGGCGCCATCGTCACCAACGGCACGGACGTTCCGGTCGAGGACATCGACCCGATCGCCAGCTTCTACGCCTCGGTGGCGCGCGTCGACCGCAACGGAGACGTGTTTTATCCGGACCAGCGCATGACGCGCGAGGAGGCCCTCGCCTCGTATACCGTCGCCAACGCGTACGCGGCGTTCGAGGAACACCTCAAGGGCACGATCACCCCCGGCAAGCTCGCCGACATCACGGTGCTGTCGGACAACATCATGACGATCCCCTTGGAGCAGATCCCGGCGACCCGCGTCGACATCACGATCGTCGGAGGGGAGATCGGTTACCGCCGCTGACCGCCTCCGACTTCGGAGCTACCGCCGGGCTTTGCCGCCGAACCAGCTAGTGTCCCGTCCTTCTCGACGAACAGCGTCTGCGTCGGATAGGCGAACTCGATGCCGGCCGCGTCGAAGCGCTCGACGATCTGCATGTTGATGGACTGAGTGGCGTCCATGAAGTCGCTGTAGGCAGGCGTCGTGATCCAGTAGACGAAGTCGAAGTTGAGCGCGGAATCACCGAACGAAGCGAAATGGGCCCGGTCGAATCGGGTGTTGGGCTCGGCCTCGACGATCTCCCGGATGATCTCCGGTATGGTGGCGAGCTGATCCCCGGTCGTCTGATATGTCACGCCGACCGTGGTGGCGCCCCGACGCTCGCTCATGCGCTTGAAATTGCGCATGCGCGACCCGAGCAGATCGCTGTTCGACAGCACGAGCTGCTCGCCGGTGGAACTGCGCATGCGAGTGCTCTTGAGCCCGATCTTCTCCACGGTTCCCTTGAACTCGCCGACCGTGATGAAGTCGCCAACCTCGAAGGGCTTGTCCAGAGCGATGGAGAGGGAGGCGAACAGATCGGAGAGGATCCCCTGGATCGCCATGGCGATGGCGATGCCACCGATCCCGACGCCGGTGATCAGCGGCGTGACGTCGAACCCGACGGTACCGAGAGCGACCAGCACCACCATCGTGAAGAAGGCAATCCGCGCCACCGTACCCAGCAGCGAACCCAGGGTGGCGGCGGTAGGATCTTCCGCCTCCATACGGTCGGTGGTGAACTTCTTCACCAGGTAGGAGATGGTCTGGTTGCCCCATAGCGCGGCCTGCAGAAGGGACACGAGAATGGCGCCGGTATCCAGCAAGTCGCGCGCCGTGTCGTTGATGAACAGCACGTAGGAACCTGCATACAGTGCGAGCACCAGGATCAAGATGGTCTTGGTGCTCCCCAGCAGGTGAACGACGAAGTCGTCGATGTCGGTGGCGGTGGAGCCGGCGAGCTTGCGCAGCCATCGCACGATCAGCGTCTTCGTCGCCCAAAAGACGATCAAGGCGAAGATCGCCACAGCCAACCCGATGCCCCACTGCAGCACCGAATTGCCGAAATAAACCTGTTGCAGCAGCTCCATCAGTTTCTCCTCGTCCTTCAGTCAGCCCGTCGGCAGAGCGCGGAGGGCTCTCGCGGGGGGCGGCATCCGTTCAGGGCTCCAGCAACACCTTGGTGCAGCCCTCGAGCTTCTTGTCGAAGATCTCGTAACCACGGACGCCCTCGGAGAGCGGCAATCGGTGGGAGAAGACGAATTCCGGATCAATCAGGTTGTCTCTCACCAGGGGCGCCAAGCGTTGCATGTATGCGCGAGCCGGACAACGCCCGCTGCGAAAGGTGAGATTCTTGTCGTAGGCGTCGACGGGCGTGAACCCGAAGCGCTCGTCCGTGTGCACACCGACCGAAGACATCACGCCACCGGGCCGCAGTACCGAGATCGCAAGCTCGCTGGCGCCGCGCGCACCGACCGCTTCCATCACGGCATCGGCGCCGCGGCCGCCGGTGGCCTCGTGAATGATATCGACGACATCGTCGTGGCCATAGTCGAGCGGCACCGCGCCGAGCTTCTCGGCCACCGCGAGACGATCCGGCAGGGCGTCGACGGCGAACAGCTCCTCGGCGCCCAGGTACCGCGCCGCGAGGATGGTCATCATGCCGACCGGCCCACAGCCGACAACGACATACGTTCCTCCCGGGCCCGCACGACCGGCGGACAACCGTGAAACAACGGTCGCCTCGTCGCCGAGAACGCCGACACCGGCCATCTCCGCGCAGAAGAATCCGGTCGAGAGAATGTCGCCGAGCAGAAGGGCCGACGCGTCGGAGACCCCGTCGGGCACCTTCATCAAGGTGCCGTCGGCCAGCGGCACGCGAACGTACTCGGCCTGCGCGCCGTGCAAACCGGCGCCTTCGTGGACCCAGCCGAAGAGCTCTCCCTCCGTGCAGCGGCACGTGAGGCCGCGCCGGCAATAGAAACAGCGGCCGCAGCTCGTCGTGAAGGGGCTGAAGACGACGTCACCGCGGCGAGTCCCCGAGACTTCCGAGCCCACCTCGATGACCTCGCCGACGAACTCGTGGCCCATGACGGTGCCGTGGTCGAGCCCTTTCTCGCGCTCGTGATACGGGTGGAGGTCCGACCCGCAAATCCCCGCGGCGCGCACGCGGACGAGGACATCGCCGGGCGCCTCGATGCGAGGATCGTCCGCGGTAGCGTACGCCACCGTGCTCTTGCCTTCGAAAGTGATCGCTTTCATCGTCTGTCCTGTCTGCTGCCCGACCCCGGCGCGCCCATTGATGCCTCTCCGTCCCTCGTGAACGTCCGCCAGTTGAAAGCGTGTAACGCGGAAGAGCGAGCCCCGGTGTCGACCTTCGCCTTGATCCGCTCCAGGCCGAGGCCGGGGAGGGCAACCCACTCCCGCCAACCGACAACCGGCAGCGTGTTATCGGAACGGGTTCTCGGCACGGCGTTCTCCACCTGACAGGGCGCGGAGGAGCCTCCGGGGCCCGGAGAGTCTTCCGCACTCCGCTCGATTGCGACGAATCATTATGCCCCGGATCCCAGCCTCAGGCC
>CAYSHI010000128.1:0-3534 GCA_964430745.1 uncultured Acidobacteriota bacterium
CGTGCCCGCGCCCGACGGTTTCTTTCCCAAGCCCATCGAACCGGACGAGTTCCTCGCCGCTATCGATGAGCTACTGGCCAGGGAGGTGCAACATGCCCACAACGGTTAGAGAGCAGTTCACCGGCAGGGAGCTCTTCCCGCTCCTTCGCCCGGAGCAGGTAAACACCCTCAGCGAGGTCTCGGAGACGGCCTCGTTCGAGGCCGGCGAGACCGTCTACCGTCGCGGAGACCCGGCCGAAGACCTGTTCGTCATACTCGAGGGCCAAGTGAGCCTACGTATGCCACGCGACCAGGGCGCGAGCATCCTCATCGACGAGGCGGTCGACGGCGACATCTTCGGCTACTGCGTTTGCCTCGACTTGGACACGTACTCGCTCGACGCCGTGTGCACGGAAGACTGCAGGTTGCTGAGGATCAGGGCGGAGACCCTGAAGAAGCTCATGGACCGCGACCTGATTACCGCCTATGCCGTGCAGACGCTTATCTCCCGCGTCTATTTCAAGCGCTACCTGGAGACGATGAACAAGTTGCAGGCCATCGTTCAGTCAATTCCGCTCACATAGGGGATCAATGCCGAGGATTCTCGATGGACAAGCTGATCTATCTTGACAATGCGGCCACGAGCTTTCCGAAGCCGGACGAGATGCACGACGCGGTGCACGACTTCTACCGGTCGGCGGGCGTCAATCCCGGGCGAACGGGGTGCGATCTGGCGCTCGAGGCCGAAGAGATGGTCGTCGATACCCGCAAGTTGCTAAGCGCGTTCTTCAACCGAAGCCTGATCGAAGCCGGCCGGGCGAAGGACTTCGAGCGGCTGGTTTTCACGCCGAACGCCACGGCCGCCCTGAACCTCGTCATCAACGGCACGGTCGGTTTTTGCGATCACCTGGTGACGACGACCTTCGAGCACAATTCCGTGATTCGGCCGGTCAATCACAAGGTCCGGGACGGCGGGGCCCACGCAACCTTCGTTTCGCCGGACGCCGAGGGGTACGTCGATCCCGAAGACATCGGGCGAGCGATCAGAGACGATACGACGCTGGTGATGATCAACCATGGCTCCAACGTCACCGGCGTCGTGCAGAACATCGAGGCGATCGGTGCGGTCTGCGCGGACGCGGGAGTGCCACTCGCTGTCGACGCCGCCCAGACCGCCGGCATCATCCCCATCGACATGGCGGCGTGCAACATCAGCTTTCTCTGTTTCACGGGACACAAGTCCCTCTTCGGCCCCTCGGGAACGGGGGGGATCTGTGTGGCCGACGACGCTGAAGTGCGCCCGACGCTCTTCGGCGGAACCGGCGTGCGCAGCGCCCACCCGTATCATCTCGAGGAGTATCCGTTCCGGCTCGAGGCCGGCACGTTGAACCTCGCGGGCATCGCCGGGCTTCGCGCCGGCGTCGAGTGGCTGCTGCGGAGGGGGGTCGACGAGATCCGCCGGCACGAGTTGGGCCTGCTCGACATGCTGCAGGACGGGCTCGGGGACATCCCCGGAGTCACCATCCACGGAACGACGCGCCTACAACGTCGGGTACCGGTGTTGTCGGTGAATCTGGCGAACTACGACGCGGCGGACGCGGGCGCGTTCCTCGATGTGGATTTCGACGTACTCACCCGCACGGGTCTGCAGTGCGCGCCGCTGGTTCATCAGCACCACGGCACGTCGCCACGCGGAACGGTGCGTTTCTCGATCGGCCCGTTCAATACGGAAGATCACATCGTCTCCGCGATTCGCGCCGTCGAAGCGATCGCGGCGCACCGTCCGGTGCGACGGCACGCTGCACCGGAGGTGGTGGCCGCCGGGTAGGGGGCGCTCGTCCTTCAGTAGCGCCAGCTCGTGACGTCAGCCCCCGGTGGCGCCGTGCCCAAGATGCGATCGAGCATCAACGGCAATACGCGCTCGTAGGATGTCTGCCCCGGAAACGCGGGGAAGCCCGAGAAGCAATGAGGCTGGCCGGGTCCCCAGGTGAACGAGCCGCCGTAGTACGGATCCTCCGTGCTCTCGAGGAAATCCTCCATGAGCTCCGTCGCCCCTTCGAGGAAGTAGGTGTCCATGTCGCCCATGTAGATGTGGATCTTGCCGGCGAGCTGCGGGCCGATCTCCTCCCAGTTGGTCTCGAGCACGTAACGGAGGTCGTAGTTGTCGCGCCAGTGATCGACCACGTCCTTGTCGATCTCGCCGCTCCACTTGTCGTACAGGAGCCGGGGGTAGCCATCGTCGCCGACCGGGCCGTACACACTCATGAAGATGTCCATCTGATCGCCGGAGCGGCCCCTCGTGCCGAGAACCGCCTCGAGATGGGACGCGTCCCTCTGGTTGAAGCGCACCTGGTCATCGGTGCCGCGCTGCCACGGTCGCACGGGCGACGTCTTCCACTCCGAGTTCGGATAGAAGGCGTTGTCGTCCTCGTAGATGTTGATGAGCTGGAAATAGCGGAAGTCGACCGGGTCGGGGCAGAAGGTCCAGGTGCCGTTGAACATGTCGGGATAGAACACCTGCCATGCGAGCGATTCCCAGCCCCCCGTTGAGCCGCCTGAGAGCGTACGGGCCCAGGGCTCGCCGATGGCGCGAAACTGCTCCTCGACGCGAGGGATCAGCTCCTGCGTCATGGCGTCGCCGTAGGGGCCGTTGTTTGCTGAATTGACCGCGTAGGAGTCGTCGTAGAACGGGGTGGGGTGCTGCATCAACACGATGAGAAAGCGCCCCATGCTCCCCGATTGCCACTCCTGGAAAAGGCGATAGCGATTCTCCGCCGCGGCGAGAGAGGGGCCGGTGAGGTCCGGGTCGGGCGGCTCTTCCTGGAAACCGCGAAAGGTCGACGGGAAATGGCCGTGCCAGTAGACCACCGGATAGCGCGCGTCCGGGTGCTCGTCGAAGCCTTCCGGGAGCACGACGACGGCGCCGAGGTTGATGTCATGCCCCCACCAGTCGCTGAGGATGTCGCTGCGGAACTTGATGTGCTTGACGTATTTCGTGTCCGCAGGGGACTCGATCGGAGGGATCCGCTCGCTGAGACTGATCGAGATCGGCTCGTCGGCATTCGGATCGATCCGCACGCGTTGCACGCGGCTGTAGAGGTTGCCGGGCGAGCGGTTCCACTGCTGCCCCTCCCACTGGTCCATGTGGGCCTTGATGGTGTGGCCGTCGGCGCGCTCGAAGGTGGTATAGACGTTGAGCACCGCCTGCACGAAGTAGTCGCCGGCCGGGATCCCGCCGGCGCTTTCGAGCGGAAACCCGCGCGTCGTCGCATCGATGACGGCCGGCTCCCCAGGGGCGAGTCCGTCGACGTCGACGCCGAAGATCTGCGGTGTGTCGAGGCTCCGCAGCCGCTGGAAGCGCGGTTCGGGCTGCTCGCGGCTCGATCGAAGGCTGCGTCAACGACCGAGGGCGCAGAGACTGCAAGCACACCTACCAGCTCCATCGAATCCAGGGGCCCGCCTCCAAGGTGTACGCCGCAGATCTTGTTGTCCTTAGTGCCCGCGGGGCGGTCTCTCTTAAATGACCTGGCCCTCAGTCGTGAAGCACGGATAGAG
>CAYSHI010000129.1:0-13978 GCA_964430745.1 uncultured Acidobacteriota bacterium
CGCCCCGTCGGCACCAGCCGCTTCAGCTCGTCGAACCAGTTGCTGATGAAGTAGATGCGCCCATCGATCGTTGGCTCGACGCGCTTCATGGTGTACAGCACCTGCCCGTCGGACGAGACGTCGTACGAGATGCCGTTGGTGTCGGCGAAGCCGGGCACGTCGAAAGCCAGTCGGGGCGTCCCCCACTCGGGGTCGGCTCCGGGCGAGACGACGGCGGAAAAGAACTGGCTGCCGCGGCGAAAGAAGATCTCGTTGCAGGCGCACCATATCGGCGCCATTCCGCCGTTGATGGAGACCTGGCGATCGGGGGATCCCGTCTCGCGGGCACGCACCCAAACCTCGTATTGCCCGGTTTCGTCGGAGGCGTAGGCGACGTGGCGACCATCGGGAGAGAACGCAAGGCCCCACAGCTCGTTATCGGGACTGTCGACCCACTCGACCTCGGCCGGCCTTTCGGGCGACCAGAAGCCGACTGCGCCACCGTCGACCTGGAAGGATTGTAGGCTGATCTCACCGTCGTGTGCCCAGTCGTTGACCCAATCGAAGGGGCCGGCGATGACGGTTCGGGCGCTTTGGCCGAGCGTCAGGATCTTCAGATCCCTTTCGGCCTGGTCCGGCCTGCCCGAGATGTAGGCGATCGCGTCGCTCTGAGGATTCCAAGCCGGCCAACCGCCGATGTCTCCCCGGGTCAGCTCCCTGTCATCTTTACCGCTCTGCCCGATCTCGTGCAGCATGATCGCGTCGTTGACGTCGGCGACCTGATACACCAGACGCGAGTCGTCGGGAGACAGATCGAGTACGCCATAGACTCGAGGCGGTGTCGGCAAGAACCGCTCATTCCCCTGGCGATCGACGGCGACGATCCTGGCGATGGAGCGGTCGCCTCCGGCCAAGTAGACCAGCGTACCGTTGGCGGAGAACGCCGCCTGCACGCCACCGAACAGCGAGTCCATGGCCACGTTACGGACGACCGTCATGCGGTCCCCGTGAACCGTCCGCGTCTCGGCATCGAAGCCGACGACGAGCAGATTTCCACCCCGGCCGAAGACCAGGTGTCCGCTCGGCGCGAACCGGGCGCCGTACGCCAACTCGAGGACGACCGTGTCGCTGCCCGACGCCAGATCCACCAGGTGGACCGCATTGTAGTCGGCGTTGATGCTGCTTGTGGCTACGGTGTAGAGCGCCATGGTGCCGTCGGTGGAGACGTCGGTGAGGATGCCGCCGAGTTGGATTTCCTCGATGGCCCCCGCCCCCGACGACCTGATCTTCTGCACCTCACCCCCGCTCTGGAGGAAGTAGATCCAGTCGTCCTCCGTCCACTTCGCGTATACCGCCGCACGCACGTCGGTGACGGTGCGCAGATCGTCGCCCCCGATCGAGATCCGTTTCAGCTGTTCGTCGGTGAGAAAACCGATCGTCTCGCCGTCCGGGGAAAAGAAGGCGTGGATGGCGCCCTCGGTCCCGTCGAGCGGCCGCGCGGGCTCGTGGTCGCCCAAGCTCTTTCGGTAGAGCATCGAGCCACCGTCGGCTTTGCCGGCGTAGACCAACCACTCGCCTTGCGGAGATACGGCGACCAGCGAGTGCTCATAGCCGATCGCGGCGACCCCGTAGGCGATCGGCGCATCGTCCGCGAGCGGCACTTCGCCTGCAGCCGTCGGTCGGCCCACCGGCGACGTCAGCGGCGCGGAATCCTCCGGGCCGCCCCCGGCGCCGAGCTGAAACGCCAGCATCACCCCGATCAACAGACCCGCAGCGACGCCCCCGAGTCCGAGCGCCAGGCGGCCGGGCGACGCGGTCGGCGCCTGCTCTCCGACCGACACATCGGCGAGCGGCTCGCTTAGCGCCTCCTCGATCTCGATGCGTGCGTCGGCGATGTCATGCATCCGCCGGTCGGGGTTCTTGCGCAAGCAGCGGCGTAAGAGCGCCCGAACGTCGGCCGGCGTCGCCTCCGGCAGCAAGCTGAAGTCGGGCGCATCCTTGAGGATCGAGGCGACCATCTCCGAGGCGGTGTCTCCGCCAAACGGCCGCCGCCCAGCCAACATCTCGAACAGCACGCAACCGAACGAAAAGATGTCGGAGCGCTTGTCGATGTCCTTGCCCGCCGCCTGCTCGGGGCTCATGTAGGCCGCGGTGCCCACCAACAGACCAGCGGCAGTGAGGAGTGTCGGATCCACCGTTTCCGAGCCGTCTTCCGCCTCTGCGTCTTTGGCCAGCCCGAAGTCCAGCACCTTCACTTGGTTGCCGGCGCCGAGCATGATGTTTCCCGGCTTCAGATCCCGATGAACGATGCCGGCGTTGTGGGCTGCCTCCAGGGCGCGGGCGATCTGGATGGCGATGTTGAGAGCGTCGTCGGTAGGGATGGCGCCAGCCTCGAGCCGTTCCTGGAGTGACTCCCCCTCTAACAGCTCCATCACGATGCAGCGGGTGCCGTTGACCTCTTCCACGCCGAAGATCGTGGCGATGTTGGGGTGATTGACTGCTGCAAGCATCAGTGCCTCACGCCGGAAGCGTTCGATAACGGCGGCCTCGCCGGCCAGATTCTGTGGAACGACCTTGATGGCGACGTCGCGCTGCAGCTCGGTGTCGCGGGCGCGCCAGACCTCGCCCATGGCGCCGGCGCCGATCCGCTTCACGAGCTCGTAGCTACCCGCGGCCGCTCCGGGGGCGAATGTCGGCGGTTGCCCTGCGACCACGTCAGCCCGCTCCGGGGAAGCCGCGGCCGCGGCCTCGGCATCGTCGTCGTCCGCAATCGGTCGCGGTACCGGGGTCGTGCTCTCCAGCACTGCCGACACGTCGGCAATGAACCGATAACCACGCTTCGGGATCGTCTGGATATAGACGGGCTTGCGCGGGTCATCCCCCAGGGCACTGCGCAGCTGGCTGACCGCCTGGGTCAGTGAGTCCTCACCAACGAAGGCGCCATCCCACGCCGAGGCGAGAATGTCGTCCTTTTGCACGATCTGCCCGGGGCGCTTCAGCAGCGACTCGAGAACCGCGACGACACGCATTGCCAGCGGGATCTCGGCGTCGCCGCGATACAGGACGCGGGCCTCGGCGTCGTAGCGGAACAGGCCGAATTCGATCATCGACGATCGCCCCCCACGCCCCCACACACCTCGCCCGTTCCGCCGGCATCGAGCGGCGCACGGATGTCGTAATGGCTGAGTGTTTTGCCGACCACTTTGACCGCTGCCTTCCTTGGCGAGGAGCCGGCAGCATTGTAATCGGTAGGGGGAATTCCTTACAGGGGCATGCTGACTTGAACACAGGCGCAGGCGCTCGGCCGCTTCTTTGTCACTTCTTTGTCACTTTGGGTTCAAACAGGCTCAAACGGATTCGAGTCAGCGCCGTTGCGCTGCTCCAACCCGGCGAAAGGGAATGCTCCGGAGCTACGTCCTCTAAGCCTCTCCCGACGGTGGCTGCTGGTCCGGGACCCCGGGCTCGGAGGAGGCCTCTTTGTAGAGCCAAGCCCCCGCCATCGTGCTCACGACAAACTGCACCATAGACGGACCATGGACAATCGCGAACAGCCGGATCGTGAGATCCGTGAGCAGTACGAACGAGAGGTTTGCCAGGCCCAATATCAGCCACATCGCGATCCCGGCGATCGCAGCCGTTTTTGGCCCCGGCCCGTAACGTGGACGGATCGCGGCATACAGCCAGACTGCCACAATCCCCATCGCCAAATGTATGCCGGCCAGGCTCGCCAGAAACCCGGGAGTCGACCAGTCGCCGAGGTTCTCGAAGGCAGTGGACCAGGCCCCGCCGGAGCGAGGGACAAGGACCGCCGGAAACACACCCATCACGAACATCGCCAGCAGCCCACCGACGAACACTCGACTCCAGTTGATCTTTCCCATCGGAGTACTCCTTGTCTAGTGAAACGGCCCGAGAGCACCTCGTTGCAAGCGTTGCCCTACGGGCGGACCCTGGCAGCCGCAGGCGATCGGAGCAGCAGCGTGCCGAATGCCCCGGTAGCCACCACGATCGCCATCGCGATCGAGAAATCCAATGGATCGACCTGCCGTCCGTACCAGAGGTGATCGACGATCTGCCACGCCATCAGCGCGCTCCAGCCGAAGCTCAGGAGGGCGCTCGACGCCAGGCCCAGCGCGGCCCAAGTGGCGTGCAATCCACGGAGCTTCATCTGTGGACTCTACAATGATGTGTTCCTCCCGCCGCCGTTAGCCCGCACCGAGCAGTTCGAGGATTTCGTAGTGACCGAGTGTTCTGCCGATCAAATCAAGTCCGTCATCGCTGATTCAAACTCCCTGACCAATGCGTCAAAACGTGTATCTCGTCCCGCGCGAGTTCTCCCTCCGGAATGGCCATCAGGAATCGTTCGACTCGTCGAACCAGTTGAGGACGACCACGACGTGGGGACTGACATCGCCCTGCGCTTCAGCGTCGGCTGTGTCGATCATCAGAAAACGCGACCCATCCACGTCCACTCCGTAGGCCACGGTGTTGCGCCCGCCGCGGCTATCGGCGTTGTCGGGTCGCACCCGGGTCGCTCAATGACGGTCTTCCGACGGGACTCAGCCGGGTCTTGGCAGTTGGCGACAAACCACGGGGGCGCCTCCGCGTTCGCGCGGCCAAACTAGCGCTGCCGGCGATCGAAATCCTCGACCACAAAGACATCTGACTGCACCGCGCCGACCGTCGTGACGATCCTGGTGCCGCTGGAATCGACGCTTCCGAACCTGATGCCGCCCGGCAAGGTGAAAAGCACTTCGCCTTCGCCGCCGGCCCTCGGGACTCGGCCGACATCCCGGCCCGTCCGACCGCCCGCTTGGACGACGAAGATCCACCGTCCGTCCGCGGACCATCCGATGGGAAAGTCCGATCTTTCGCTCACCCGCCTCTCCGAGTAAGGCTCCCGAGTGATCAGCCACATCGCCTGAGCCGGGCGTCGGTTCCAGGCAATCGCCACCTGGGCGCCGTCGGGGGAATACTCGGGATAAAAAGTGTAGCCTCGGCCTTCGTCTGGCCGCCGCTCGAAGGCAGCATCGGGCACCAGAGGCTGCTGCTCTCCCGTCGCCACATTCAGATAGAAGAAATTCTGATTGCCCGGTCTTTGGTACAACAGTTGATCGCCGGGTGCCCAGACGACCCTCATCCCCCCGGCGCTCACCTCGGTTTGGGGGTACTCCCGCGGCTCCGTGCCGTCGGACCGCATCACCCACACGTGCGCGACTCCCGCGTCGCGCGCCGAGAACGCGATTGAGTTCCCATCGGGCGCCCAGGCGGGACTTGTCTGGTAGGCGTCGGAGAATGTCAGTTGTACGGGATCGCCGCCCGTGATGGGCATTTTGAAGATATTCGCGCCGGCACTCGTCTGGGCGGAATAGGCGATCCACCGGCCGTCAGGCGAGATGGAGGGCCGTTCGATCAGTGACGTGCCGCTCGTAAGCCGGCGCGTTTCGTGAGGTTCATCCGACGCGTCACCTGTTAGCTCAGCAAGCCAGAGATTCGAGTATTCCAGCCGAGTGCTGTAGGCCAGGGTCCGGCCGTCCGCTGTCAAATTGAAGGTGCTATTGATGGATCCGGTGGCCTGCAGGCCGCTGAGAACGACAGAGGGTTCGCCCCAGGAGTCTCCATCATCGGTGAGATCGACCCTGAGGACGTCAGCGAGATTGTTCCTGTGGCGGAGGACGTAAATCGCCTCGCCATCGGGTGCCCAACGCGGAGATGACATGGGATCGGTGAGGGCGATCACCGATCTTCGGTCGTGGCCACTCGGATCGACAGTGAAGAGCTCGAAAGCACCAGATGCGGTGCGGCTGGTCAGCACCGCCAGCCGGTTGCCCATGGGCGACCAGCTGAGCCCCTTGTTGAAGTCATACCCTTCAAGTGGAATGTGCACCGACTCGCCGGTGGATTCGGAGAAAACGGTGAACCCTCCATCCTGCAGGGCAAGGGCGATCCGAGATCCGTCCGGAGACCACGTCTTGAAGGCCCCGCGACCAAGCCGACGGGCGTCGCCACCCAACCGCGGAACGCGATAGACACGGGCTGGAGCCGGCAAGTCTCTTATGGCAGAAACGGCGATTGTCGACCCGTCCGGAGACCACTCGGGCAAGAGTACGGAGCTCCCGTCGAAGATCTCCAGGGGCTGTCCGCCGGCCAGATCCGCGAGCATCAAGCGTTGATGTTCCCCCGAATCCCCCGTTACGTAGACCACCGACGTGCCGTCGGGCGAGATCGCCGCGTCGGTCGCATCACCCGCGAAGGTGATTTGTCGATGCGACGGCGCTGACGTCGGCACGGTCTCGGCCGGCCCGGCGAACTTCACGACGCCGATCCCCACGGCTGCCGCGGCCGCCAACAAGCCCACCGCGGCCGCGACGTATCCGACACGTCCGGCTACCGTGCGACGGCGAAAATCGCCGGTGATGGCCGGCCTCGGTCGAGCCCCCGGAGAGCTGACCAGCACCTCGTTGATCTCGACCCACGCATCACCGATGTCCCGGAGGCGCTGCCGGGCGTCCTTTTGCAGGCTCCGCCCCAACAGGTTCCGGGCACCCGGCGAGACATCCGCCGGCAACCTCTCCCAATCGGGTTCTTCCTTGAGGATCGCTGCGATCGTATCGGAGACAGTCTCGCGCTCGAAGGCTCCACTCCCCGTAAGCATCTCGAAGAGCAGGCAGCCAAACGACCAGATGTCGGTTCGCTTGTCGACGGGTTTGCCGCGAGCTTGTTCCGGGCTCATGTATGCGGCGGTGCCCAAGATCACGCCCGTGCGAGTAGCAGCTGCCATCGTCGGCGAGTGGCTGAGGTCGGGCGAGATTTCCGCTGGAGATCCATCCGCCTCGTAGGCCTTCGCCAGCCCGAAGTCGAGCACCTTCACCTTTCCTTCGGGCGTGACCTTTATGTTGGCGGGCTTCAGGTCGCGGTGGATGACGCCGTTCTCGTGTGCTGCTTCTAACGCCTCGGCGATCTGCCGGGCGATCTCCAGCGCCTCGTCGACATCGATGCGCCCCGAGCGGCCCAGGCGCTCCGCAAGCGTCTCGCCCTCAACCACCTCCATGACAATGAACCGCTGGTTTCCCTCATCCTCCAACCCATAGATGGCGGCGATGTTGGCGTGGTTCAGGGAGGCGAGGAGCTTGGCCTCACGCTCAAAACGAGCGAGGCGATCTGCGTCGGTGGCGAAGTCCTCCGGCAGAACCTTGATGGCGACATCGCGTTCGAGCTTGGTGTCGCGGGCCCGGTACACCTCGCCCATGCCGCCCTTGCCGAGCGGTTCAAGGACCTCGTAATGAGCGAGTATCTTGCCGACCAAGATGACGGTTTCCTATCAGAGGGAACCTAGCGGGATTCTACTGGCAGAGGGGGAGTGGGTTACAGGGGCGAGGAGACTGCGCGGCCAGTCCGCCTATCGCCCGGCGGGTGCCAGCCGGGCAACCTCAGACCATGATCCGTCTCGCCGCTCGAACACGTAGGCGGAGCCGCGCCGCCCGTCTTCGCCGCCAGACAAGACGCCGACCACGACGGTGCCACCGAATACCGCGACCGTGGTCCCGAACCGTATGAGGGGAGCGGCGTCGCTGGCTGTGAGCTTGCCCGCTTCGGTCCATCCCGTGTCGCGACGCTCGAAGACATAGGCAGCGCCGCTTGCTTCGCCGTTGTCGAAGAGCGCCGGTGCCCCCACCACGATGAAGTCTTCACCGACGGCAACCGAGTGCCCGAACCCCTGCCCCGTCGCTCCGTCGCTCGGCTCAACCCGGGCGGTTTGCGACCACGTTCCGTCGCCCCGCTCGAACACGTAGGCGGCTCCCGATTCCGTGCCGTTGATGTCCGTTCCCGGTGCTCCGAACAGCGCCGTGCCGGCCCTGAGGTCGAGCGAGAGCCCTAGCTCGTCGCCTTCCACTCCGTCGCTGGCCAGCAGTTTAGCGACCTCAGCCCAAGCGCCTTGTCGGTATTCAAATACGTACGCCTTTCCCGCCGCATCACCCAGGTCATCGTTGAGGTCTGCGCTTACAACGAGGGTGTTGCCGCTGACGCTCGCCCGGCCGAAGAGGTCTCCCGGCCGCGGATCGCTCGCCGTCAACTTGGCGACCTCTGCCCATCCGCTGTCGCTGCGTTCGAAGACATAGGCAGCTCCCGAGTTACGCCCACCGGTGTCCTCCAATCGGCCGCCGACCACGATGGTGTTGCCGCTCACCGAAACGGTCTGGCCGAACTGGTCGCCGGACTCGGCGTCGCTCGCTGATAGCAATGCAGCAAGCTGCCATTCTCCCTCATCCCTCTCGAAAACGTAGCCAAGTCCGGCGTCCTCGCCTTGGGTGTCGGCAAACTCCGCTCCGACGACGAGGGTGTCACCGTCCACAGCCATGGAGACCCCAAAGACGTCCTCGACCGTAACCTCCGGTGCCGAGAGCACATTCGTTTCCACCCACTCGGTACCACGCCGCTCGAATACGTGCACGGTGCCGGTACCGGGTTCTCCGTCCTGGCGAAGGTTGGCAGCCACGAAGATCGTGCCGGTCGTGCCTGCAACCGACACACCAAATTCGGCAAAAGGTGGCGGTCCGTCGCGTTGCGAACAGCCCGGCACCCACAGCAGTATCAAGATCCCCGCAAAGACATTGAGCAGTCGAGGTTTACCGCCAGCGACGAGCTGCTCGATGATCTTGTAGTGCCCAAGGGTTCTGCCGACCACGATGACGGCTCCCTGTCGACGAAGACGCGGGGGGAGCGTAGTCGGAATCGCTGGGCGCAATCAACGGGTGCTGCAGCGATGGGGTCGCGGGTTCCTCGACCTCGACTTTCGACGTTGGCCCGAAACCACAGCGGTCCAGCACGAGCTGGGACGCTCGTACGACCGAGGGTAGGTTGTCGCTTTCGAGTGCCTGTCGGAGGCCGTCGATGGCGGGATCGACTTCGTGGCCGCATACGGCGGCCGACGGATGTTGTTCAACTTGGCGCGCGGAGTGCAAACTGGCACCCACATTCAGCCCGTTCGGCTGGACGTTCGCCGCCAGGATGGACGCCACCAAGATCGTCGAGAACCAAAATCCCTGCCGGGCCCGGCAGGTCAGGGATCCCGTTGATCCCACCGAGCGATTCCATATACGCTGGGGCTGTTCGCCTCCGCCGACACGGACGAAAGCGCCGTGGTGGGAGAGTCCCCGGCAGACCGCGAGATCCGCGAGCCGCTCGGTTCGGGCGGCGGGCGCCCTTCGCCTCGCGCACGCAGCACACTCCGCATCCGAGCCTCGCCACCAGCGTCCTGCAGGCTGCCCCTTCGTGTAACAAGGCTCGTCGTTTCCTGTACCGGTGAATCAAGAGCGAGGGACACCCGCAGCGGCTGGAGCGGTGAGCTCGGCCGCGGGAAGGAAGGAGGCCCCATGGCAAGAACCACTCCGCGATTCGTCGTGATCGACGATGCTCGAGGCCCAACGCCTCACCGTGACCCATTCGCCTTTGAAAAGGAGCTAGCCATGCCAAATCTCAAGACTGTCTTGACCGTGGTTACCCTACTGCTTCTGACGTTGTCATCGGCCGCAGCGGCACAGGTTGAAAGACTCACGAACGACGATGTCCTGAGAATGTTAGAGGCGGGCCTTGGCGCCGAGACGATCATCGCGGCCATCGGCTCCAACGAACCTGACTTTGACGTATCGGTCGATAGCCTGATCGCCCTCAAGGCCGCCGGCGTCGGCGACGACATCATTCGGGCAATGCTCGCTTCTGTGAAGAATGCAGAGGAGCTTTCGCCAGAATCCGATGACCCGAGCGCCGGCGACTTCCCGGCCATGAACGGCGTGTACGCCGTCGCCGATGGGGGCTATGTTCCGCTGCCGCATGAGCCCATCGAGTGGAAATCCGGAGGCTTCTTCAATAGCGGCGTTACCAGAACCGGCGGAACCACGAGGACGTCTCGCCATGCGCGCCTCAATACGCTCCATAGCCCGCTGGAGGTCTCCGGTCTCCGCGAGCTACTCCTGGTGTGCAGCAGTTGCTCGTCCGCATACGACTACCACATCATCCGGGCGGACGAGGAGGACGACAAGCGTGAGTTTCACGTCTCATTCGCGCTTCTTGAAGATCGACAGCCGACGGGTTGGGTTATTCGCGGCGGCGAGGATGCCAAGGGGATCGAATTCACCGGAACGAGACTCGCAGACGGCACGTTCCTGTTGGAGCTCCCACAGCTGAGCGAGGGCGAGTACGCCGTTGTACCCCCAGATGCCAGTCCCGCGAACGAAACGACGTCGCTTCTGTACTCGTTTTGCGCGGTTGGGCACTAGGCAACGCGTCGCACACAGCGCAGCCAACGAAGGTTGAGATAACGTGAGCAATTTGGGATGGATTCTGGCGATCGCCATCTTCGGGGCCCCGGAATGCGTGGAACTCGCGAAGCCAGCGCAAACTGGCGTCGCCGCAGCGTCCCAGGAGCAGACGCGCTTCACGAACGCCGACCTCATTGCCATGGTTCAAGCCGGGATCGAGAAGGCCACGATTATCGCTGCCATGCACACGCTCGAACCCGCCTTCGATACTTCAGCGGAAGGGCTGACCGTCCTTCGCGAGGCCGGCGTTCACGATGATCTCATCCTCGAGATCTTCGGCCTCGCCTCCGTCGATACGGCGAGCAGAACAGCGACCATGTGGCGGATCGGGACGTTCGACCGGCGCGAAGATGACCTCGATCCCCAAGCAGAATTTCCTCCGACGGTGCGCTACGCAATTGAGCCCGACGGATCTCACGATGGATATTTCCCGGCTGCCCACATCCCACGAGACGATCGGCTGAATGTTGCCCACGCGATCCACATAACTTTTCATGCGGAACCCGGGCGATACCTGCTTTCCGTAGGGCAACTACTCACCCGCCGGCCGGAGACCATTTCAGTTCTACTAGACGGCGCTCCCGTGGGTCAGTACACAACCGTCTTGGAATACAAGATTCATGAGATCCCCCTACGCATTCCACACGCCGGTCAGCATACGCTCACTTTCGACGCATTTTCCGGAAATGACGGGTACCTGTTTGATGCGCTGGAATTGAAGCTGCTTCCCCGCTGATCCAAACCCGAGTCTGGGTGCAGGATCGTTACCCCTCCCGGGCACGCGAGCGACATCACCGGAATCGGCGGGCGGGAGCCGGAGAGCGCGCTCAAGACAGCAACGGCGATTCGGTTCGCCCGCAGTGTCATTCGTTGATTCGAGGCAGCACTCCGCCCGGCCTGCCGAAGTGCGGAACAGCGTCGGACGCTTCCCGCGGGTCGACGAACTTCTCCGACGACGGGCTGTAGTACAGGCAGCCGATTTCCTCCGGCGGGCGAGATTCAACGAAGGGTTCCACCGAATCCAGGGCCTCCAGCCACTGGCTCTTCAGTTGAGGGAGCTCGATCGGGGTGGCCACGTGAAGGCGGGCGAGGTCCTCCTCGCGCACACGCCCGCGGCGCCTCAACAGGCCCAACAACGAGAGCGGCGTATATCCCGGGTCCTTGCCGCAAGCGGCCCAGCACATCGCGCCGAGGCAAAGCACCCGCTGATGTTGGTGCATCGTGTCGACGAGGTCCCGAGGCTCATCCCTGCCGGCGAGGGCAAGCACCTTGTTGACCGCAAGATCAGCCGGGTGGAGCAGGTAGCCGAACCGTTCATCGCGAATCGGAGGCATGAAGCGCCAGCTCGAGTCGTGCGCCCACTCGACCTTGGTCTGCTGCTCACCTCGTTCGACGACCACCCGAATGTATCCCGGCTGGTTCAAATCCACGGACAGCGAGCAACCATTCGCCTCGAGCAAGGCGCGGTCCGTCGAATACGCCTCCGCCACCCTCGCCTCGGAGTCATGGAAGTAGTCGAGGTCGTTGCTGTAGCGAGTCGTGTTGGGATCAATCAGGATCGCCGCCCCGCCGGCCAGGTAGGAGTCGACGGTGCGGTTCTCGGCCAACAAGATCGCGAGCGTCGATTGGAAGTCGGTTAACGGCACAACTTGGTTCCGATCAGCCAGGCTTCGCGACCACCGTGCCGCTTCAGCCGGTCTGCCACCCAGGCGATGTCTCGCGGCCCGACGACGTAGTCGGGGTCGAACGACCAGAAGCACCGCGTATGGAATCGACGGTAGGCGCGCCGCGCCTCGCGCACTTTGACCATCCGCCGGGCCGCTTCCGGCGACAACGTCCGCCGGCTCTTCTTGCCGCCCCGGCGCCCGATTTCGGCGAGCCAGTTACGTACTGTGGAGTCCATGCATCTATCATAACCGGCTTATGATAAAAGAGACACACCATGACTCTCCGCTGCTTCCGATACCAGACGCTTGCCCGTCATCGCGGGCAACCGGGTCAAGTCGAAACGGTGACCTTGCGGACCTCGACAAAATCGAGCTTGGCCGGCTCGCTCGCGGCGTCCTCGAGCCAGAGCTCGATCGCCTCACCGATGCGGCTGTCCAGCTCCTCGAGCGACTTTGCCTGTGTGTGGCAGCCGGGCAACGCGGGAACAGATGCGACGTACAACCCATCCTCGTCGCGCTCGATTACCACGTTGAATTCTCGCGTCATGGTCCGATCACCTCCTCCTTCATTCTATAGACGGCCATGACCGCTCGAAATGCCGGCTACCCACAGTCGTCGCGCCGTTGCTGCAGATCGCTGACTGTCCCGTACAAGTCGCCGTTGTCACTGATCACGAGTGCGTCCGCGTGCAGCGGCACGGGGAGCTGAGACAACCCCGACAGGAGCTGGTGAAGAGGGGGGCCCGCCGAAGCCAGCGCGTCCCTGTGGCAATACACGACCACGAGCTGATGACGATCGAGCGAAGCAACGCGCCCACGGAGAAAGCCCCCGTACTCCGGGGCGTCATCCGAGATGTGCTCGAAGCCTTTGGGAACATTCTGCCGATGCGATTCACGCGCATCGTACAGGCGACCGTCGGGGAAGATCCAGAAGACGAAGTCAGGGTCGCGGTGGGTGAGCTCCTTGATCGCCGTTCGCCTACCCCGAGCCCAGGGAGCCAGGAACCGAAACCTCTGGGCCGCCTCGTCTCGTGTAACCGAACCGACCGTGATCACATAAGGCACATTTCCGGGCACCCCAACCGTCATTGGATCCGGCCCCCGGTTACCGGAAGAGGCTACCACAACGATACCGGCATTCCATGCCGCCATTGCCGCCTGGGCAAGCGGATCCTGCCAGTAGAGCGATTGCGCCTGGGAACTGAAAGAAAGGTTCAGGACCCGGATATTGAAAGTTGATTTGTTTTTGACGACGTAATCGATACCCCGGATCACGTCAATATAGGAGCCACTGCCATCGGCGCCAAAGGCCTTGATTGAAACGAGATTGGCCATCGGCGCCACACCGTGGCTGCCGTAGACACCTGTCTCGCTGCTCATAAGGACACTGGTCACATAGGTTCCATGCCCGTTATCATCGTTGGCTACGGTAGGCAGTCCATCCGAAACTTTTTGGTTAGTGATTGCATCGTACTGCATCAGTACCCGGCCCTGGTTGTTAGAGTTGTAATCGAGGGCGGGATCAGGCCAATAGCCAGAGTCAATTACTGCCACGGTCACACCTGACCCCTCTATGCCTTCGTGGTGGAGCTTGGTCGCTCCAACATAGCCGGTGTGATAGGCCTCAGGGTCGTAGTCAACGGCGACTGACTTGATATTGGATGTCATCAAACTGGGGAGGGAACTGACATCGGAATTCGTTAAATACTGGGCAGCGATCTCAACCCTGCCATTTTCGAGTACTTTCACGCCCTCTACCTGGCGAAGAGTCTCGACCTGGGACGGCGTAAGATTTGCCCCAACCGCGTTAATGATCCCAAGTTCGTGGGTGATTTCACCACCCGCGTCCTTAACTGTGCCAAGCGCATGCTCAAGGCTCATTGCCTGAATGATGTATGAGGTGCTTTCCGCTGCATTATTGGTCGCGAAGTCCTGCCGGTGAGATACCAGAAAAACAAACACCAATGAAAATGTTGCAACGAGTATAAAATTGCTGGTGATTTGAAATTTTGT
>CAYSHI010000130.1:0-7764 GCA_964430745.1 uncultured Acidobacteriota bacterium
CGCGAGTGCGGTATCGAGAATGCGTTTGCGGCCGAGGCGGAAGCCGTCGAGCAGCTCGAGCACCCGGGGCAGCATCGTCGAACCGGGCAAGATCCGGATCGTCTCGCGCGCCGCCCACAGGTTCCTGACAAACGACACGGCGCCGTCCCTGTCCATGGGCCGCTCGAAACGACGCCGGTCTGTGACCACGTGGATGAACTCGAAGAGAACCTGCGGCGTGATGGCGATCGGAATCTCGTTCGCCACGATCTCCTCCTCGAGAAGGGTGCGGGCGGCGGTGTGCTGGGGAGCCCCGCTCATCGCCCAGTTGACCAGCACATCCGTATCGATGCCCAAGGTCATCGATCGCGCATCTCGTCGGCAATTTCACTGCGCGTCCACGTCTCGAGCAGCTTGCCGCTGTCATGCCCCGATAGATCGAGTACGGAGCGGGCGCCGGGCCGCTCGCGATCGAGATACTCCGCCATCGCTCGCCGAATGAGCTCGGCGACGGGTCTGCCTGTGCGCGCGGCCATCGACTTGAGCTCCTCGTAGTCGCCCTCGGAAACGTGAACCGATATAGGTTTCATATATCGAATTCTAACCTGCCGGCTGGACGACGAACAACGAGTCCGCCACCCTGCTGAGGTGAGACGGCCACGCGGTCGGGTTTTCCGGGCGCGCAGGCTTGGTACATAGGGCGCGAGACCGTGCGATCGGGGAAGTTTCGAGGCCGGTGGGCAGACCACAAGAAAAGAGGCAGCGTCGGTTGAACCGACACTGCCTCCTTCGAATCGGGACACGCCGCTCGCCGGCGCATCGGAGCTGCTGTCGACCACCGAGCTGCAGTCGATCGTGAGCAGCCCTCGCGCCGCTGACGGCCGCTCTGCCTACTCGGTCAGGTTACCGAGGAAATCCTGCAGCTTCTGCTTCTGCTCCGCGGCCCACTCCTGCAGGGCGATGACGCCCTCGCCGACGCGGATCATGGTGAGATACGCCTCCACCTGGTCCCAGTTCACGACGTTGAAGAAGGCGTCGAGGTAGTCGGGACGGCGGTTCTGGTACTTCAGATAGTAGGCGTGTTCCCACACGTCGACGCCGAGGATTGGCAGGCTGCCCTCGGTGAAGACAGGGTTGTCCTGATTGGCCGTCGTGGTGATCTTCAGCTTGCCGTCGGCGCCGACCACGAGCCAGGCCCAACCGCTGCCGAACACGCCGCCGGCGGCCGCCTTGAAGGCCGCTTTGAACTCGTCGAACGAGCCGAACGTCTCGTCGATCTCGGCGGCCAAAGCGCCGCCCGGTGCGCCGCCGCCGTCGCCGCTCATCAACGTCCAGAACACCGAGTGGTTGACGTGACCGCCGCCGTGCTTCTGCACCGCCGGCTTCAAGCCATCGGGCAAGCTGTCGAACTCGACCACGAGCTCGAGTGCGCTCTTGTCCTGCAGATCGGGATAAGCCTCGAGCGCTGCGTTCAGGTTGGTGACGTATGCGTTGTGGTGCTTGCCGTGGTGGATCGCCATCGTTTCGGCGTCGATGTGCGGCTCGAGCGCGTTGTGCGCATAAGGCAGATCAGGGAGTTTGTGCGGCATGGTCGGAACCTTTCGTGGAGAGGCTGTGGGGGGGCGAGAGGAATCTCAGTGTCATTGTGTAGGCTTCGCCGGCCATTCTCAAATCGGGCGAAGGGAGTCGTCGGCTAGCTCCTGCACGGCCGCCAGCTTATCGTCACCGTTCCGGTTGATCGCCTTCGAGGTGAGCAAGAAGAGCGTCCGGATCTCCGCGCTTGGCCAGTCGATGCGGACGACCACGTACGTGCGGGTATCGTCGGGCTGACAGCTCCGGTACGACGTCACTCCAAGTCGACGAAGAATGTAGTCCGTAAGTATGTGTCCGTCGGCGGCTTCACGCCCGCGTCGTTACGCTCATAGACGACCGCGAGGACGTTCGGCGTGAGCGTCAGGTTCTCGTGAGCTTGAAACTCGACGCCGCCGATCAAGAGTGTGGCGCGTGCTCGAGGGTCGAAGGGCAGATAGGCGATGTCGTTGCCCTTCGGGCTCGGTTCGAACAGATAGTCGACGCGGCCGATCAGGCTGGTGCCCTCGCTCCCTCGGCGCACCACGAACGCCGAGGCCAGCTCGAGCGCGGGATCGTCCTGGCGGTCCTGATTGGAGTACTGGAGACCCCAGCGCAGGTCCTCGCCTTCGTACCCCAGAAAAGCCTGCAGCGTGCGCCGGTCCGTTTCTCCGCTTAGGACCTCGTAGTCGGCATAGAGATCAACGACCCAGGGCTCCGAGGGGCGCCCGTTGAGTGCCCCCATCCATTTACGCCCGTCGCCTGACTCGCTGCCGAACTCGAGCCCGGCGCCCACCATGGCGCGGTAGCTGAGGCCGGAACCCTCGCTGATCGGGCCGCGGACGGCCCGTCCCCCTCCGGGAGGTGATGGCTCGGAATGCCGTAGAAGTCGCCGAACACGAGCCCGCCCACGGAGATCGTCGGCCGTTCGTCCCCATCGCCTTGCGCTACGACGGGTGCGGCGCCCAGAAGGGCGATGGCGAGGGCGAGCAAACAGCGACTCACGACGTTTCTCGCAGCACGTACCGGTTCTCTTTCCATCTACCTCGCTGGACTTCCATGGCGGTGGGTGTGATGTCGAACAGCCACAGCCCCTCGCGTCCGGTAAGGGTGGCGCTGCCGGCATTGAAGAGGGTCGCCTCCAGATCCGGCAATTTCAACGTATAGGTGCGGTGGATGTGGCCGAACAGTACCGCCCCACGCGGAATCCGCGAGCAGACATCGAGGAACCGGTCGGCGTTCACCAAGCCGTGGTGCTCCGGATCGTTGCTCCCGTCGGCGCGCCGCGGGGCGTGATGGGTCATCACGAAGACGAAGCGCTCGCGGATGTCGGGGCGCTCCAGCAATCGTTCCACCTCGTCGAGCTGTGCGTCGGGAATCGTCCCGTTCGCCGTCCACGGGGCCCCGTGCGGGACGGAGCTGTTCACGGCGATGGCAACCGCGTCCTCACCCAGGAATCGCACGATCGGCCACGGTCCGTCGACGCATGATTCGGGGAGATCTGTCCCCAGAAGGTCGCCGAAGTGGCGCTCGAATCGCCGCTCCGTAACGACCCGCCGCGTGTAGACGTCGTGATTTCCCGGCACGGTGACGAAGATGTCGGCGGCGTCGACGAGCGGCTGCACGGCGAGGCGCGCGTTTTCGTGCTCCCGCTCGGTACCCCAGAGCGTGTAGTCGCCCGTGCACAGCACCGCGTCGACCGCCTGCTCGCGGGCAAAGTCGGCGAGCCTCTCGAGCTTCCGCGGAGTCAAGGCGAACTGTCCCTTGCGCTCCCACCAGTAGTTCAACGCGCCGGTGGCCCGTTTGCTGAGCCAATCGGACCCCGGCACCGAGCCGAGCTGGGGCAACACGTGGAAGTCGCTGCAATGGAGAACGCGCACTTCGGAAGGGTATCAATCCTGCCCCGCCGCGCATGCCGGCATCCTCTGCCGGGCTGCCTGTTCGGTCAGACAAGGCAATATATATGCTATTATGCCACCATAACTCTCCGTTGAAGGCCCATGAAAAGAACCTCTGTAATGTTGCCGGCCGACCTGAAGGCGCGCGCCATGCGAACCGCCCGCGAGCGCGGGATTTCGTTCGGTGAGCTGTTGCGCCGTTCATTGCAGGCAGCCGTCGAGGCGCCCGGAACCATCTACGACGACCCGGTTTTTGCCGACAGCGCCGTATTCGACGGTCCCGCGCCGACGGACCTCGCCGCGGAACACGACGGATATCTGTACGGCGAGAACGAATGATCTTCGTCGATACCGGCGCCTTTCTGGCCCGCTACCTGGCCCGCGATCAGTATCACCGGGCCTCACAGGCCGCCTGGCGCGAGTTGCCGGCGCGACCCTGGCGCGTGCACACCAGCAACTTCGTGCTCGACGAGACCATCACGCTGCTCGGGCGCTGGGCGTCGCACGAGTTCGCGGTCGATCGCGCCGAGGCCATTCTCACTTCGTCCGGCCTGATCGTCTTGCGCCCCGACGGTGACGACGAACTGGATGCACTGGAGTACTTTCGCAAGCTCGGCGATCAGAAGGCGAGCTTCACCGATTGTGTATCGTTCGCGCTCATGCGCCGGTACGGCATCGCGCGCGCCTTCGCCTTCGACCGGCATTTCGTGCACGCCGGATTCGAGCTCTGGCCGGACTGAGGTCCGTCAGCGGTTGCCGAAGGGAAAGATCCGGTTCCAGTCGTTCTTCATGTCGACGACGGTCCACCCCTCCGCACGCGCCCGGTCGAGGCCCTCATCGAAGCGGCCGATGTGCTGGTTGATGGCGACCGGCTTGCCGTCCTTGTCGTCGTTGAAGTTGACCTCCGGCACGCGCACGAGCGCGGGTGTGCCGTCGCGGACCTCGTAGGCAGTCTTGATGCTGGAGCCGATCAACTGTTCCGGCGGGATGCCGTAAACCTCCTCGGCGAAGGTGCGCAGAAACTGCCGGAAGCCACGGTGCGGTCCATGAAGTCGAGGGACGCTGTGAGGACCTCTTCATCGATGGTCTCCATGCGCTCCTTGGTCAGCGGGCCGGTGTCCTCGATGCGGCCGTCGGCGAAGCTACGGATGACGCCGCGCGGTCCGAATCGATCGACGAACCCGGGGATGTGATCCGGGTAGTCGGGGTCCTCCGGCTCTTCTTCAGCGTTGAGGTGGTACAGGTTGCCGAAGAACTCGTCGAAGCCGTGCGCCGTGGGAAGGAACTCGTCGCGATCGCCGAGGTGGTTCTTGCCGAACTGGCCCGTCGCGTAGCCGTGGTTCTTGAGGAGCTCAGCGATGGTCGGGTCTTCTGCCTGCAACCCCAGCGCGGCGCCGGGTATCCCGACCTTGGTGAGTCCCGTTCGCACCGGACTCTGGCCGGTGACGAACGCGGCACGGCCGGCGGAGCAACTCTGCTGACCGTAGAAATCGGTAAACAGCATGCCGCGCCGAGCGATGCGATCAATGTTCGGCGTCTGATACGCCATCATGCCCATGTTGTAGGCGCTGATATTGAACCAGCCGATATCGTCGCCCCAGATTACGACGATGTTCGGCAGCTCCTGCTGGCCGGCCGCGGTGACCGGAGGCATGATGGCGCCGCCTGCCGTAAGCAGCGCCAACGCTGCAACAATCAGCCACTTTCGGAGCATTTTGACTCCCCTCCAGGTTGGTTGCGTTGTCCGAGTTCCGACTGTGGCACCGGTCCGGTCGAGTGGCAACCGTGGGGTGCTGACGAGAAAAGCGGCGGTGGCGCGAACGCCACCGCCGCAGTGAAGTTGGTCTTGGGCGTCGCTAGCGCCCGGCGCCGCCGGCTTGCAGCTTCTCCATCACCTGGTCGAGCGAGAAGCTTGCCGCCTTCTGGCGCGGCGGGTACTCGGCGAAGGTCGCCAGGAAGCCGGCAACATACTGCTGTGCGGGAACCATCAGGAACACGTGATCGAGCTCCCAGTCGTAAAAGGTGTTCGAGGTGAGCTGCGCACGCTCGTAGGGATCGCGGCGCAGGTTGAAGATCAGCGGCACGCGCAGCGGCGTGAACGGGTTGGCCCACGCCTCGAACGTCGCCTCGATGCGCTGCTCCATGAAGATCAGCTTCCAGTCGTTGTAGCGCAGCGCGGTGAGGTCGCCGTCGTCCGAGAAATAGAAGACCTCGCGGCGACCGCTATCCTCGCTCTCGCCGGTAAGCAGTGGCAGGAGGTTGTAGCCGTCGAGATGGACCCGATAGTCGCGGCCCATGGCGCTCGAGGTGTAGCCGTCGAGCAGGTCTTCCGTGATGTCGGCCTTGCCGGCCGCGGCGGCGAAGGTGGGTAGCCAGTCCATGTGGTGAACCAGCTGGTTGGTTACCGAGCCGGGCGCGATGTGCCCCGGCCAGCGCACCATCGAGGGGACGCGCCAGCCGCCCTCCCAGTTGGTGTTTTTTTCGCCGCGGAACGGCGTCGAGGCGGCATCCGGCCAGGTGTTGTAGTGGGGGCCGTTGTCGGTGCTGTAGAAGATGATGGTGTCGTCGGCGATGCCGAGCTCGTCGAGGACGTCGAGGAACTTGCCGATGTGCATGTCGTGCTCGACCATGCCGTCGGAGTACTCGTCCTGGCCCGAGATGCCGCGCAGCTCCTCCTTTACGTGGGTGCGGAAGTGCATGCGGGTACCGCTCCACCACACGAACCACGGCGTGCCGGAAGCGTTGGCGCGGCGAATGAAATCGATGGCGCGGTCGGAGGTGTCGTCGTCGACCGTCTCCATGCGTTCCCTGGTAAGCGGGCCGGTGTCCTCGATGCGGCCGTCGGCAAAGCTGTGGATGACGCCGCGCGGACCGAAACGCTTGTGGAACTCGGGATCTGTCGGGTAGTCGGGCAGTTCCGGCTCCTCCTCGGCGTTGAGGTGGTAGAGGTTGCCGAAGAACTCGTCGAAGCCGTGGTTCTGCTGGTGGAACGGCACGCGCATGCACTTCCGAACTCACGTCAAGGAAGAGCTGCGCGGCATCTCGGGCCAGGACGAGTACTCCGACGGTATGGTCGAGCACGACATGCACATCGGCCTGTTCCTCGACCTGCTCGACGAGCTGGGCATCGCCGACGACACGCTCGTCTTCTACGGGACCGACAACGGCGTTCACATGAACACCTGGCCGGACGGCGGGATGACCCCCTTCCGCAGCGAGAAGAACACCAACTGGGAAGGCGCCATGCGAGTGCCTGCGTTCGTCCGCTGGCCGGGACATATCGAAGCCGGTTCCGTCACGAACGGGATCTTCCATCACATGGACTGGATGCCGACCCTTCTGGCCATCGCCGGTGAGCCCACCGTGAAGGAGAAGCTCCTCACCGGCTATCGCGCCGACGGCAGGACATACAAGGTCCATCTCGACGGATACAACCAGCTGCCCCTCCTCACGGGCGAGACGGATGAATCGGCACGCAAGGAGGTCTTCTACTTCTCGGATGACGGCGACCTGACGGCGCTGCGTTACGGCGACTGGAAGCTCATCTTCATGGAGCAGAAGGTCGAGGAGACGCTGGAGATCTGGCAGGCGCCGTTCGTTCCGTTGCGCTTCCCGTTGATCATCAACCTCCGGCGCGATCCGTACGAGCGTGGAATGAAGACGTCGAACACCTACTGGGACTGGGTCATCGACCGCATCTACCTGATGGTGCCTGCCCAGGCCTACGTGGGGAAGTTCCTGCAGACGTTCAAGGACTACCCGCCGCGCATGAAGGCCGCCTCGTTCAGCCTCGATCAGGTCATGGAAAAGCTGGTCCCGCCGACGAAGTGATCGGGCGGCTCGGCGGCGGCGCTACATCCGCATCAACGCGCTGCCTGCGAAGGTAAGCAGGACGTTGGCGAAGGTGTAGGTGCCCGCGTAACCGAGCGCCGGGAGCGAGCTGTCCGCCTCCTTCTGCACGATGCCGAGGGACGGCGTGCTCGTCATCGCGCCCGTGAGGGACCCGAGGAGCAGGGCGGGGTTCATGCCGAGCAGGCGGCTTCCGACGAAGTAGCCGAGGAGCGGTGGCATCAGGGTGACGAGCGCTCCGCCCGCGATCAAGGCGGGGCCGATCTCCCTGAACGCCGCCACGACGCCGGCGCCCGCCTGGAGCCCGACGCCGGCCATGAAGAACATCAGACCGAGCTCCATGAGCACGCTGCTGGCTGCGGGGGGCACCCGTCCGAACGTCGGGTTCAGGGAGCGCAGGAAGCCGATCAGGATCCCGGCGACGAGGAGCCCGCCGGCGCTGCCGAGGCCGATCGTGAGGTCGCCGACC
>CAYSHI010000131.1:0-15589 GCA_964430745.1 uncultured Acidobacteriota bacterium
GCATATGGTACCCTCTGCGCTGTTCTGGGGCTCTGCCGCGCCAGAGCGACCTTCTGCCTTTCCGCCATCGATCCGCCTCTTCATACGGAGATTCTCCATGCCCTATAACGGCTTCACCGTCGAGAAAGAGAACGGCACGGCCATCGTGTCGATCAATGTCCCGCCCGCCAATACCTATAACTTCGAGCTCATGAAAGAGCTCGATGCGATCATCGAAGACGTCCGTCTCGACACCGACGTCAACGTCATGATCCTGACGGGTAGCGACAAGATGTTCTCGGCCGGCGCCGACATCAACATGCTCAAGAAGAGCGATCCTGCGTACAAGGCAACGTTCTGTCTCCACTGTCAGGAGACCCTGATGGAGCTCGAGCGCACCCCCAAGATCGTCATCGCGGCACTCAACGGACACTGTGTCGGCGGTGGTCTGGAAATCGCCATGGCGTGCGACCTTCGCTTCATGCGCGCCGGCGGAAAGATCGGGCTTCCCGAGGTCACGTTGGGTGTGCTCCCGGGCACCGGCGGGACGCAGCGTCTTCCTCGACTCGTGGGCAAGGGCCGGGCCATTGATCTGATGATCACCGGTCGGGTCATCTCTCCGGAGGAGGCCAAGGACATCGGCCTCGTCAACGAGGTGGTCGACGGAGACGCACTCGAATTCGCCAAGGAATACGCCGCCAAGCTCAACCAAGGCGCGACGAAGGCCATGGGGCTGATCAAGGTGGCCGTTCAGGAAGGCACCGAGATGACGCTCAACAACGGCCTGGCGCTCGAGCGTGAGCTGCAGAACCGCCTGTTCGTGACCGAAGATGCGCAGGAAGGTCTGCAAGCCTTCATCGACAAGCGCAAGCCCGAATTCAGGGGTCGCTGAGCTCCTCTTCCATCGGACACCGCCCGACACCGAGCCGGGCAAGGAGTACGAGCGATGCCAGTCGAAGTCGCTGACGCCATCGCCGCGGCGCCGAGCAAGCTCCACATCAACGGGGAGTTCCGTGACGCCGAGGGAGGCGCGACGTTCGCCTCGATCAATCCCGCCACCGAGGAGTCCATAGCCGATGTCGCATCGGCCAGCGTGGCCGACGTGAATGCGGCCGTAGAGGCGGCGCGCGAGGCCTTCGACAACGGCCCTTGGCGTGAGATGGCGGCGCGCGAGCGCGGCCGCATCATCTGGCGCATCGGCGAGCTTCTGCGCGAAAACCTCGAGGAAGTGGCGATTCTCGAGACCATCGATAACGGCAAGCCCATCTTCGAGTCGCGCTATGTCGAGATCCCCATGGTCGCCGAGGTGTTCCAGTACTACGCGGGCTGGGCCGACAAGGTGCACGGCGAGGTCATTCCGGTGAGCGGCAATGCGCTCGACTACACACTGCGCGAACCGCTCGGGGTCGTCGCGGCGATCGTCCCCTGGAACTTCCCCCTGTTGCTGGCCTCGTGGAAGATCGCTCCGGCCCTGGCGATGGGGAACACCGTCATCGTCAAGCCGGCGAGCAACACGCCGTTGACCGCCTTGAAGCTCGCGGAACTGGCCGCCGAGGCCGGGTTACCGCCGGGTGTGCTCAACGTCATCCCGGGGCGCGGGTCGGTGGTGGGCAACGCTCTGGTGGAGCACCCGGGCGTCGACAAGATCGCCTTCACGGGTGAGACCGGGACCGGGCAAGGGATCCTGCGCAGCTCCGCCGATACCCTCAAGAAGATCACCCTCGAGCTGGGCGGCAAGTCGCCCAACATCGTCCTTGCGGACGCCGATCTGGACGCCGCCGTGAAGGGAGCGACGATCGGCATTTTCTACGGCAAGGGCGAGGTATGTGCCGCAGGCTCCCGCCTCTTCGTCGAGAAGTCGATAGCGGGCGAGTTCATCGATCGCGTCGTCGAGCGCACGGAGAAGCTGATTCCCGGTGACCCGATGGATCCGAAGACCCGCCTGGGAGCGATCGTCTCGAAAGGCCAAATGGAAAGCGTCCTCGGATACGTCGATGCCGGCAAGCGTGAAGGAGCACGCCTGCGAACCGGCGGCGAGCGTGCCGAGGTCGGCGACGGCAAAGGCTACTTCCTCCGCCCCGCGGTCTTCGATCAGGTCGAGAACGGCATGAAGATCGCGCAGGAGGAGATCTTCGGGCCCGTGCTGGCTGCGATCACCTTCGAAGACGAAGAGGACGCCGTGGCTCAGGCCAATGACAGCCCCTACGGCCTCGCGGCGGCGGTGTGGAGCCGTGACATCGGACGTGCCCACCGGGTCGCGCGGCGGTTGCAGGCGGGCACGGTGTGGGTCAATACGTACAATCGTTACGACGTGGCCGCCCCGTTCGGCGGCTACAAGCAAAGCGGCTACGGGCGCGAGCTCGGCGTGCACGCCTTGGAGCACTACACCCAAGTCAAGAACGTCTGGGTCGACCTCGGCTAGCCGCCAAGGCGGCGCGATATGCTCGATTTCCGACAAACCCGTCCGGTGGTGCTGGCCGGCGCGGTGCGCACTCCCATAGGCAAGTTCGGCGGCGGTCTGAGCCCGATGACGGCCGTGCAGCTCGGCACCGCGGCGGCAACGGCGGCCATCGAGCGCGCCGGCGTGCCGGCAGATGTCGTCGACGAGACCATCTTCGGTCACGGGCGCCAAGCCGGCTGCGGCCCCAATCCCGGGCGGCAGATCTCGGCGGCGGCCGGCGTGCCGCACAGCAGCCCCGCATACACGGTGAATCAGGCATGCGCTTCCGGCATGAAATCGGTAATCCTGGCGGCGCAGTCGATCGCCATGGGCGCCGCCGAGGTGATCCTTGTCGGTGGCACCGAAAGCATGAGCAATACGCCGTACATGCTGCCCCAGGCCCGGTGGGGATACCGCATGGGGCACTCCAAGGTCGTCGACGGCATGTACCGCGATGGCTTCATCTGCCCGTTGTGCGGCGACGTGATGGGATTGACCGCCGAACGACTCGCCGAGCAATACGACATCACTCGGGCGGAGCAGGACCAGTATGCGCTCCGCTCCCAGCAGCGCGCCCAGGCGGCGCGGGAGGCGGGTCGTTTCGCGGACGAGATGGTCCCGGTGGAAGTCCCTCAGCGGAAAGGCGAAGCGATCGTAATCGACCGCGACGAGCATGCGCGCGACGACGTCACGCTCGAGCAACTCGAACGCCTGCCGGCCGTCTTCAAGGAGGGCGGCACCGTCCATCCCGGCAACAGCAGCGGTATCACCGACGGCGCAGCGGCGCTGCTGGTGCTCTCCGCCGACGCCGCCGACGAGCTCGGCATCGAGCCGATGGCCAGAATCACGGCCGCGACGCAGGGCGGCGTGGACCCGTCGATCATGGGGATCGGGCCGGTGCCGGCGACGCGGGAGATGTTCGATGCGCTGCAGATCGGCTGGCGCGACATTGATCTCGTGGAGCTGAACGAGGCGTTCGCGGCGCAAGTGCTGGCGGTCGACCGCGAGCTCCCGCTCGACCATGACAGGACCAACGTCAACGGCGGTGCCATCGCTCTCGGCCATCCGATCGGTTGCACGGGCGCCCGCATTCTCGTCACGCTGCTGCACGAGATGGTGCGTCGTGACGTGCCGCGCGGCGTGGCGACGCTGTGCGTGTCCGGCGGCATGGGAATGACGGTACTGGTCGAGCGATGAGCGTGCCGAGGGTCGATTACGAGGCCCGCGGCGACGTGGGGTGGATCAGCCTCAATCGTCCCGACAAGCTCAACGCGCTGGCGGGCGACATGCGCGAGCAACTACTGGAACACGTGAGTGCGGCGGCACGTGACGAGGCGGTTCGGTCTCTCGTGGTCACCGGCGTCGGGCGGGCGTTCTGCGCCGGCGGCGATGTCGACAACATGATCCGCCTTCGCGACGCCGGCGACGGCACGGGATTTCGCCGTCTGTTGCACGCCGGAAGCGAGGTCATGCTGGCGCTGCAGGCCTTCCCGGGCCTCACGGCAGCCGCCGTCAATGGGGTCGCCTCGGGCGCCGGTCTGTCGTTGGCGCTGTCGTGCGATCTTCGCTTCGCTGCCCCGTCGGCGAAATTCGCCGCGCCGTGGATCAAGATCGGGTTGGTGCCCGACTGGGGCGCGAGCTTCTGGCTGCCTCGGCTGATCGGCTCCGGGCGCGCCCTGGAAATGGTCCTTACGGGAGATGCCGTGGACGCCGAAAGGGCGCTGGATGTCGGCCTGGTGACCGGCGTCGTCACGGACGAGGATTTCCAAGCGGCCGTGCAGGCCACCGTCGCGCGCCTCGGCGCAGCGCGCCACGCCGTGGCGCACGCCAAGAGACTGGTGCGCCTGGGGGCCGAAGAATCACTCGAGGCGGCGCTGGCGCGAGAGTCCGAGGCGCAGGAAGAGTGCTTCGAGAGCGACGACTTCGCGGAGGGGCTTCAGGCCTTTCTCGACAAGCGCAAGCCCGCGTTCGGGGGAAGCTGAGGGCAACGCGGCGAATCGCGCGACCCTGCCGCCTTCGCCGGCCGCCCAAGCGACCGGCGCGGCCGGGCCGAAGCTCAGCGTGTGCATCCCGGTCGGCGCCTCGAGTGGCCGCCAGGAGCGGCCGTCGTCGGTGGAGATGTCGGCACCGGAGGGGCCGATGGCGATCAGTGTGGCCGGAGAAGAACCCGGAAGGTAACCGACCGCGGAGCGGAAACCCGACAGGCCCGCGCCCTCCACTAGTTCCCACGTGCGGCCCCCGTCGCGCGTGACCGCGGCGTTGTCGACGGCCTCGTCTTCGCGCCGATAATCGCCCCCGACGACGATGCCGTTGTCCGCGTCGCGGAAGGCGATGGAGAAGATGCCGGCTGATGGCCCCGCCGGCAGCGGTGTGTCCACGATCTGCCATGTCGACCCGGAGTCCGTCGTTCTGGCAACTCGCGATCGGGCGGCAGCACCCGTGCCGAACCACGCGTGCCGAGCACCCCAGGTGGTGACGTTCGTCCCGCTGGCGGCGAAAAATCCCTCTCCCGCCAACGCGGCGGGCATACCATCCGGCGGTACGCGCTCCCAGGTTCTGCCGCCGTTGTCCGTGCGGATGACATAGAACTCGCCGCTCAGCGAATCGCTCACCGCCAGGCCGCGGTCCCGGTCCCAGAAGGCCATGGCGTCGAAAAACCCGTCGGCCTCCTCGTTCACGAACTGGGTTCGCCAGGCGGCCCCACCGTCGTCCGTCTTGAAAATGCGGGAATCCCCGCCGGAACCGATGCTCAGGGCGTAGGCGGTCTCCGCATCAAAGGCGTCGATGTCGCGCAGGTCCAGCGCGGCGGCTCCTTCGACCTGCCACGCCGTCCAGGTGGCGCCACCGTCGAGCGAGCGGACAACGGTTCCCGTCGTGCCGCTTGCCCAGACCACCGATCCATCAACGGCGCTGACGCCGCGGAAACGCGCCTCGGACCCGGTGGCCACCTCCGACCATTGAGCCACTGACAGCGGAAGTGTGAGGAGAACGAGAGCAAGAATCGTGAGAACGCGCACGCGGGGCCTCCGGTCGAGGATCAGGGTAGGGCACATGATAGAGCGCGCAGCCCGCCGGGGCGGCGCGGCTGCGGTCCTAACGGCCGGCGTCTTCGCCCATGTACGCGGCAATCTTGCGCGCGGCATTGTGTTCGCTATACTGAACGGCGTTCTGGGAGAGAAACGATGACGCAGACCGCAGGCCAACTCGTTCCCGCCGTCGACCGCGCCGTGCGCATGTTGACGAGCCTGCGCCACGAGCAGGCCGGTAAGGGCATCTCCGCGCTGGCCCGAGACCTCGGAATTCCCAAGTCGAGCGCCTTTCAGATCGCCGCGACCCTCGTGCATCACGGGCTTCTCGAACGTGACGCCGACACGCTCCGCTACCGTCTGGGCGCGGCCGCAGCGGGGCTCGCGGGATGCCGGGGCCTCCGCACCGATCTGCCGGTGCTCGCCGCCCGCCACCTCGAGCGCCTGGCCGCGGAGACCGGCTTGACAGCATTGCTCGGGCTCCCGTCCGAGGGCGGCACCGTACTGGCCGCGCGAGAAGACAGCCCCGGCGCGCTCGGTATCGGCGCCCCCCTGGGCTTCCGCCTCGACGCCGAGGCCGGGGCTTTCGGCAAGGTGTTTGCGGCGGCACGCGACGGCGCGTCTCGGTCCCGATCTCGGCGACGCTTGCCGGCGTACACACGCCGCAGCATTACCGATCCCGCCGCCTATGAGCGGGAGCTCGGACGCGTTCGTGAGCAAGGATTCGCCACCGACGTGGAGGAGTACCTCGACGGCGTTCGCGCCGTCGCGGCTCCGGTTCGCGACCGGAAGCGCAACGTGGTCGCCGCGGTTTGTGTTCTTGGCGTGTCGGCCAAGCTCAAGCGGGCCGAGCTCCGCGGCGCCGCCGACGCGGTACGACGCGCGGCCAGGTCCCTCTCGCGCGATCTGGGCCACGAGGAAGAGTCGACGGGAGGGTCGTCGTGAAGGCGGCGCGAGAGCGCCTGTCTTTGCGCGTCAACGGCGAGGAGCACGAGATCATCGCCGCCGTCAACAAGACTTTGCTCGAGGTGCTGCGCGAGGATCTCGGGCTCACGGGCACGAAACACGGTTGTGAGCTCGGTGAGTGCGGCGCCTGTACGGTGCTTGTGGACGGCGAGCCCATGCTCTCTTGCCTGATGCTGCCGATCGAAGTTCAGCACTGCCAAATCGAGACCGTCGAGTCGCTGGCGGAGGGCGGGCAGCCGCACGAGCTGCAGCTCGCCTTTGCCGCGCTCGGCGCCTCGCAGTGCGGGTACTGCACTCCGGGCATCATGATGTCGGCCACCGCATTGCTCGCGGACATCCCCGAACCCAGCGTCGAGCAGATCAAGGAGCACCTCGCCGGGAACCTGTGTCGCTGTACCGGATATCTGCAGATCATCGAGGCTGTCCAGGAGGCGGGCCGGCGGCGCGCGCAGAGAGGCTCCGAATGAGCAAGCCGACGGACGAACGGTACAGCGTCGTCGGCAAAGCGCTACCGAAGGTCGACGGACTGCGAAAGGCGTCCGGGCAGACCCTGTACGCCGATGACCTCGTGCTGCCGCGCATGCTGTACGGCAAGCTGCTCGGAAGCTCCCGGCCGCACGCCCGCATCGTTTCCATCGATACCTCCGAAGCCGAAGCGCTCGACGGCGTGCGCGCCGTGATCACCGGGAAGGACTTGCCGGTCACGTACGGCATCCTTCCGGTCAGCGAGGACGAGTACCCACTCGAGATCGACCGCGTGCGATTCGTCGGCGATCCGGTTGCCGCGGTGGCGGCCGTCGACGAAGAGACCGCGCACGAGGCGGTACGTCGCATTCGGGTCGAGTACGAGGACCTGCCGCCGATCTTCGACATCGAAGGCGGACTGGGCGACGTCGAGGAGGCGCATCGCATCCACGACTACGGGCCGCGCGGCAACATTCACAAGGAGGTCAATCTCGAGTTCGGCGACATCGAGAGCGGCTTCGCCCGAGCCCACCAGGTGATCGAGGGCACGTACTTCTACTCGGGCAACAACCACCTGGCGATGGAATTGCACGCCGCCGTTGCCGACCACGGAGCCGACGGCAAGCTGACGCTGTGGTCGTCGACGCAGACGCCTCATTACGTCCACAAGGCGCTGGCTTCGGTCCTGCAGATGCCGGCGAGTCGCATTCGCGTGATCGCCACGCCCGTGGGTGGTGGTTTCGGCGGCAAATCGGACCCCTTCCCCCACGAATTCTGTGCCGCCAAGTTGTCGATGATCGCCGGGCGCCCGGTGAAGATCACGCTCACGCGAGAGGAGGTCTTCTACGCCCACCGGGGCCGCCATCCCGTGCTGATGCACGTAAAGATGGGGGTTACCGAGAGCGGCGAGATCACCGCCCTGGACTTTCAGTCCTTCCTCGACGGCGGCGGCTACGGCAGCTACGGCGTGGCCAGTACTTACTACACGGGAGCGCTGCAGACCGTCACCTACAAGATTCCCGCGTACCGCTTCCGTGGCGTGCGCGTGTTCACCAACAAGCCGCCGTGCGGCCCGAAGCGCGGGCACGGCACGCCCCAACCCCGCTTCGCCCTCGAGTGCCATCTGGACCGCGTCGCTGAAGAGCTCGGCATCGATCCGGGCGAGTATCGACGCGAGATCGCCGTCGACGAATACACCATGACGGCGAACCACATGAGGGTGACCTCGTGCGGCCTCAGGGAGTGCATCGAGCGCGTTGCCGAAGCTTCCGACTTCTCCGCCCGGCGCGGGCGGCTGCCGCGCGGCAAGGGGATCGGCCTCGCCGTCGGCTCGTACCTGTCGGGCGCGGGCCTGCCGATCTACTGGAACAAGATGCCGCACACGTCCGTGGACCTGAAGATCGATCGGGGAGGCGGAGTCTCCGCCAAGTGCATGCAGATCGACATCGGCCAGGGCTCCGATTCCGTTCTGGCGATGAGCATCGCGGAGATCCTCGGTGTATCCCCCGATGATGTTCAGCTAACGTGCGCGGACACCGATACGACCCCCATCGACCTGGGTTCCTATTCGAGCCGGGTGACATTCATGATGGGTAACGCCGCCATTGAGGCGGCGGAGAAATTGCGCGACAAGGTCCTGGCGGCGGCCGCCTCCGCGCTCGATGCGCCGGCGGAAGAACTACGCGCGGCGAACGGCTGCATCACCCACTCTCGGGGCCCGGCGCCCACGGGCAAGAGCATCGCGTTCGTCGATGCAGTGCCCCTTGCCGAGGCCCGGTTTGGGCAACTTTCATCGACAGGCTCCTACACGCCGCAGAAGCTCGGGGGCCCCTACAAGGGTTCGGGGGTCGGGCCGACGCCGGCGTATTCGTATTCCGCCGCCGTCGTCCTCGTCGACGTGGATGAGGAGAGCGGCATCGTCACCCCCGAGAAGGTGTGGATGGCGCACGACATCGGCCGGGCCATCAACCCGACGCTGGTGCGCGGGCAGATCGAGGGATCGGTCTACATGGCTCTTGGAGAGGTTTTCATGGAAGAGCAGGCGTTTCGAAAGGGCCAGCATCAGTTCCCGTCGATGCTCGATTACAAGAGCCTGAGTATTCTCGAGATGCCGCCCGTCGAGAGCTATCTGGTGGAGACGGACGATGCCGAGGGTCCGTTCGGGGCCAAGGAGGTGGGGCAGGGCCCTCTGCTGCCGATCCCTCCCGCCGTCGCCAACGCCATCCACGACGCGGTGGGAGTACGCATCGACGAGCTACCGATCACTCCCGAGAAGGTTCTCGCGGCCTTGACCGACAAGGGCAAGGGAGGCGCCGGCCGCTTCGGCCCTGAAGGGGTACCGGATCACGATTGGCCCCAGCCGACCGTCGTCGACCCGGTGTGGTTCGACCGGCCGCCGGAAGAATGGGTGGCGACCCGCCGCCGGCCCGCGCAAGGTGCGACGACGCGAGAGGACGCGGAATCATGTTGAGGCTGCCGCCGTTCGAGTATGTGCGCGCGGGCAGCGTCGCGGAGGCGGGCAGGGTGCTGGCCGATCACCCCGGCGAGGCAATGCTCCTCGCCGGCGGCACCGACCTGATCCCGAACCTCAAACGGCGCCAGTTCGACGCCCGGGTGCTGGTCGGCATCGGTCACCTCCAGGAGTTGCGTTCGTTCGCAGCCAACGGCGAGCTGATCATCGGTGGCGGCATGAAGCTACGCGATGTCGCTGCGCAGACCCGGGCAACCGGGCATGCGACGGCGCTCGTCGATTCGCTGCTGCAGATCGCCAATCCGCAAATACAACGCCAGGGCACCATCGGCGGCAATCTGTGCGTGGATACGCGCTGTAATTATTACAACCAGACCGAAGAATGGCGGCGGGCGATCGGCTTCTGCATGAAGCGTGAGGGAGACATCTGCCTCGTTGCGCCGGGGAGCTCGAAGTGCTGGGCGGTTTCTTCGAGCGACGCGGCGCCGGCACTGATGGCCCTGGGAGCCCGTGTCGTGCTCGTGGGCCCCGACGGCGAGCGCGAGCTACCGCTGGCCGGCCTCTACCGCGATGACGGTATCGAATACCTGACGCGGAGAGCCGACGAGATCCTGACGAAGATTCGTGTGCCGCGGGAAGAAGGCACGCGCAGCGTCTATCGCAAGGTGCGCCGGCGGGGCAGCTTCGACTTTCCCGTTCTCGGCGTCGCCGCCGCGCTCCGACTTCTCGACGGCGCGGTCGGTGACGCCAAGCTCGTGCTCGGAGCGGTACACACCCATCCCGTCGAGGTCGACATTGCCGATCTCTTGGTGGGCAGCGAGCTGACCGACGATCGCATCGAGGCGGTTGCCGAAGCGGCATTCAAAGCCGCGACTCCGCTCGACAACGCCGATCTGATGTACCACTGGCGCAAGAAGATTGTGCGCGTCGAGGTGCGGCGCGCGTTTCGACATCTGGCCCAGTCGGCCTGACGTCGAGGGCGCGGATCAGGTCGACGCCGGCGGCACCGTCTGCACGATGATCGGGCGCTGATCGTCGCGCCGGAAGAACCCCGCAAGCCAGCTGAACAGGACGATCGCGATCAGAAGCGGTAGGCCGATGATGAGCAGCTTGAAGAAGAGCAGGGCCCCGACGACGAGGAACAAGGGGAACAGTAGGATGCCGAAAAAAGCCACGAAGATGCCCGCCAGCCCTACCTTGAGGGCAAATCCCATGACCCGCAAGAGTAGGTAGAACGGCAGAATGATGATGAACGTGGCCAGCCCGACCAGGCCCAACAGGAAGATCCCACCGATCAACCCCATGAACTCGAACATCTTCGCTCCCTCGTAAAGTTCCTATCGTGCGGCGTCGCTCCGTGAAAGACCGGCACCGGCGGCTGAGGATTGGCACCATCTGTCTGAATGCGCGGCGCCACGCCCTCTTATTCGACGGATTCCCGGCGCCTTTGTTTCAAAGGTAGAGGCCGGCGAAGAGCAGGTAGTTGCCGAGAAAATGGGCGGTGACGGCAGACTCCCAGCCGCCGCGAAGATAGGCGACGCCCAGAACAAGGCCGAACACCGTGGCGGGGATCGGATTGGCCGCGTGTGCCAGACCGAACATCAGCGCCGACATCAGTAAAGCGATGGTGACCAGGCGCCGGGGCGTACGAATCGGCTCGAGCGGCGGCGCCGCGGGCCCGGATTCGAAACCGAAGCTTGGCCGCCAGCCGTAGAAACGCATCCCCAATGAAACGAGGAAGGGAATGGCGAAGAGGCGAAACATCGTCTCCTCCGAAAGCGCCGAACGGGCGGCGAGCGCGAAGACCTCCAGGTGGCTGTCGAGATTGTCCGCCGAGGTGGGCCGGAACGTCACGCCGGCCGTGGTCAGGTAGAGAGCCCCGTTGGTGAGGGAGATGAAAATACCCGCGCCGACGCCGTATATCGCGAACCGAACCCATCGTCGCCGGGCGGAGAGCGGAGACAGCAGAAGGAAGGAGGTCAAGCCCAAGCTCGAAGCCGTCCACACAGCAAAGGCGGCGGTGATCGCGAAGGCGCCGGAAAAGACCACCATCATCCACGGCACGGACAGATGGCCGGCGCGCGGCGAGCGAACCACCCAGTCCAAGACGACGGCGAACGCGCTGGCGAGCGCGAAAACGCCGATCACCAGGAGAGTCCTCGACAAGCCTGGGCGTGTTTCGTTGATGGCCCGTCACTCCGCGTGCTACGTTGCGATCGATAGATGGTGTAGCGCCTCGCAGCAACGTCATGGCGACGTCGGAGCCTCATCCGTGTTGCCGCGAGGGCCCATCGGAAGCTCCGAGGACGCTATCTGCGCCGCGCATTGCGCAGCACCCTCCCGGGTGCCGGCAGCACCCCACTAGGTCGATTGTAGCGCACACCCAAACAGCATCACCGGGCCGGGGGCCCGATTCAGGAGGTCGCTTTGGTACGTCACACCGCTTGGGACGCGATCCCGCGCGAAGAATTGTCCGCCAAGATCTCACGACGCATCGTCACCGGAGAACGAGTGATGGCGGCGATCGTGGAGTTGCGTGAAGGGGCGGTGGTCCCGGCGCACAGCCACGAGAGCGAGCAGATCACTTACGTCGTCTCCGGCTGCCTGCGCTTTACGCTCGAAGACGGCAGCGTCATCGACGTGCGCGCGGGCGAGACGCTCGTCATCCCGTCCAACGTCGAGCACGCGGCGGTCGCGCTGGAGGATACCGTCGACATGGACTGCTTCAGCCCTATACGCGACGACTGGCTCAGCGGCGATGATGCCTACCTGCGGGGCGGCGATGAAGATTGACCTGAAGGGCCGCGCGGCGTTGGTTTGCGGGGCTTCCGAGGGCTTGGGGCTGGCCACCGCCCGCGGCCTCGCGGGGACCGGATGTAATCTGGTGATCTGCGCGCGCACGGCGGAGAAGCTCGAGACCGCAGCCGACGGGCTGCGGGGCGAAGGCGTGGAGGTGTTGGCCGTGCCCACGGATCTGACAGACGTCACGGCGATCGACGCCCTCGCTGAAAAAGCGCTCGAACGCTTCGGAACAGTGGACATCCTCGTCAACAATGCCGGCGGGCCTCCGCCGGGAACGTTCGACGATCTCGTCGAGGCCGATTGGAGGGCTGCCATCGATCTGACCTTGATGTCTGCCGTCGAGCTGACGCGCCGTCTGCTGCCCGGGATGCGGGCCCAGCGATGGGGCAGGGTGATCAACATCACCTCCACGTCGGTCAAACAGCCCGTCGACGGCCTCATACTGTCGAACAGTATTCGTCTCGCCGTGGTCGGCTGGGCGAAGACGCTCGCCAACGAGGTAGGCCCCGATCAGGTCGTCATCAACAACGTGTGCCCCGGCTACACAACCACTGACAGGCTTGCACAGCTTGCGGACCGCGTTGGCGAGCGACAGGGGATCGAGCCGGACGCGGTGTACGCGAACTGGGCGGCGGCAGTTCCGCTCGGGCGCCTGGCCACTCCCGATGAGTTTGCCAACGTGGTCGTCTTTCTCGCCTCGGAGCAGGCCTCGTACCTGCACGGAACGACGATCGCGGTCGACGGAGGTCGGGCGCAGTCGATGACGTGAGCGACCGGGCTACGACTCCGTGACAGGCGCCGCACCCCGCGACAGGCGCTGCGCCGTGATCCCTTGGTACAACGAGAGCATCGCCGCCCAGGCGGTCAGCCGAACCCACAGCGCGCCGACCACGTAGACCTGCTCGCCGACCCACAACGCGGTATCCGCCGGCAAGAACGCCCGCAGCGCGCTCGCCAGCCCCAGCGCCGCCGCCCCGATGATCGAGGCGACGACGACCAGCGCCAGCTCGAGGCTCAACGTCCGCGGTAGATTGCGGATGAAGAAGCGCGCCGAGCGCGCCGTCTCCAGAACCATCGAGCGGCTGTCGCGGGAGACCGCTCGCACGCGGGCGTAGTCCATCACGGCGGCGAAACCGACCACCGCCGGCTGCCACAACAGGAGTTGGAGCCACAAGGCGTTGCCGACCGCCGGAGATCGGAAAAGAACCGCTCCGATGAGCTGGAGCGCCCATGACAGGAAGGCCGCGATCAACAGCAGGCGCGTGAAACGTCCCACGTAGGCGCCGCATGCTGCGCCGAACTGGGGCAGAAACGGAGCGGGGCGGGGCGCGTGAAGGTACGCGATGGCGCCACCGGCGAGCACCCCGTAGAAGAGGATGAAATAGGCCGACGGGCTCCAGAGCGGCCGCGAGATGGACGCCAGTATCATGGCGCGAGCACCCGCATCGAGCGACGGGATCGTGAACGCCGCCCCCGAAGTTCCCGCGTCGAGGAGCGCGCGGTACACGTCGCTTGCCGACGAACCGGCGCGTACCGCCTCGAGAAACGCGCCGGCCGCCCCCTGCAGAAACAACGCGTGGGCAAGCCAGAGCCAGAAGATCAGGAGCTTGGCGTTCGCGGCACGTCGTGCTCCCCAGACCAGCGCCGTCAGCGGGCCGCCGCGCGCCGCCTCGACATCTCCGGGATGCCACGCGAGCAGGTCATCGAACTGTTCCGTACTCGGTGCCATCCCGGAGGCTCGTAGGCGGCGTATTTTCGGTTGCAGGGTGCTGAAGAACTCCCGGGAGTCGTTCAGCCGCCCTGCTACAGGTTGATGCTCTCTTCGAACTCTTTGTGCGACACGTGCAGGCGGTGGGCGTCGTACTCTTCGGTTTTCGTCTCGACCAGCTTGTCGAGCACGTGGTCGCCCAATGTCTCACGCATGACGGCCGAGTCAGCAGCGGCGTGTACGGCGGCGTAGAGGTCGTGCGGCAGCGATTCGATACCCTGCTGCTCCCGCTGCAACGTCGAGTAGTGGTAGAGATCGTCGGACACAGGGTCGGCCAGCGGGAGCTTGTCATCAAGGCCCTTGAGCCCCGCAGACAACATCACGGCGAAGGCCAGATACGGATTGCAGGCCGCATCCGGGAACCGCAGCTCGATGCGCGTCGCCACCTCGTTACCGGGCTTGTACATGGGGATGCGAACCAATGCCGACCGGTTGCTCTCCGCCCAGGCGATGTAGACCGGCGCCTCATAGCCGGGCACGAGACGCTTGTAGGAGTTGTACCACTGGTTGGTGATCAGGCACATGTCGCGCGCGTGTGCGAGCACGCCGGCGAGGAAGTGCCGCGCCGTCACCGACAGATGATGCGGATCGTCGCCGTCGTAGAAGGCGTTGCTCTTGGCGTCCTTGAAGATCGACAAGTGCGTATGCATGCCGCTACCGTTTTGCCCGGACAGGGGCTTGGGCATGAAAGTGGCGTGGATGCCGTTGCGGCGGGCGATCTCCTTGACCAGCCACTTGTACGTCTGCAGGTTGTCCGCCATACGCAGCGCGTCACAGTACTTGAGATCGATCTCGTGCTGGCTCCAGGCGACCTCGTGATGCATGTACTCGACGTTGATGCCCATCGCCTGGAGGGCGAAACGGGTGGCCTCGCGAAAGTCGTCGCCGACGTCCACCGGGACCATGTCGAAGTAGCCGGCGTGGTCGAGAACCTCGGGCGCTTCGTCGCTGGCGAAGTAGAAGAACTCGGCTTCCGGGCCGATGTTCATGTGTGAGAAGCCGTGTCCTTCGAGACGCCCGAGCTCGCGACCGAGGATGACACGCGGATCGCCTTCGTAGGGAACACCGGCGGGACTGCGAATCTCGGCGAACATACGCAGGCAGCGCGCCGGGCCCACACGAAAGGGGATGAACTGTGCCGTCTCGGGTATGGGGTAGGCGACCATGTCGCTTTCCTGAATGCGCTGATATCCCTCGACCGAGGAGCCGTCGAATCCCATGCCCTCGTCGAACGCTCCCTCGATCTCGGAAGGGGTGACCTCGAACTTCTTGACGAAACCGAGGATGTCCGTGAACCAGAGACGGATCGACGTGATCTCGTGCTCTCTGATGTAGGCGAGCACTTCTTCCTTGGTGGTGAGATTCAGGCCCTGGGGAACACCGTGCTCGAGGGGCACATGCTCCTTGGTGTAGGCCACCATCTCATCGGAAAACTCGCGTACTCGTTGGATGAAGTCGTTGCTCATGGGCCCCATGCATCTCCGTAACGCAAAGCCATCGCCGGCGGATCATGATCTTCGGAAGGCGAATACAGCACGGCGCGGGGGATCGAAACAACAAGATGCCCCTGCCGTTCGGACTCTTCCGCGTCACGTCGCGCGCTGACGGGCCGGGTGAATTCTTTCGCTGATAGAACCGGTTCGACGACAGACCGGATGGGCTCGTGGGGCAGC
>CAYSHI010000132.1:0-3205 GCA_964430745.1 uncultured Acidobacteriota bacterium
GAATGGCGGCACCCGCAGTTCCTCGCCAGCGAGGCGAGCCTAGCCGCGCATCGGCGTCAACACCTACTGCCGCTCGAGCCTCCACGCTCGCTGTACGATCCGGTCGAGCCGACGAGCGAGGGGGTGATCTTCGCCAACTGGTTCCGACCGGGAATCGACAACCAGTGGCGTTGGTCACGCGGTACTTCCGCCACGGTTCTCTTTCGTCTCGAGAACGGGGCGCGGGTCACGGACGGACCGTTGATCCTCGAGGTCGTTGCCGGGACCTTCGGACCGCAGCGTGTGACGGTGTTCGTCAACGACATCGAAGTCGGCACGATCGAGAGCACTGTCGATTGGGAGCCCGACACGTACCGATTCGAAATCAGCGACGCTGCGCTGCGGGGGTTGGCCCCCGGAGAAGGCGCTTTGCCGGTCGCCGAGATCCGGTTCCGTATGCCGGGGGCGCGCAGCCCGGCCAGCGAGAGCCCCGACGGCGCCGGTGACCCGCGGGTGCTGGCTCTCTGCCTCCGCGGGCTCGTGTTCAAGGGCGCGGCGTAGGCGACTCGGAGGGCTGGCGGAACTACCTCTCCTCCGGTTGCATGATCGTGGCCCTGCCGCCGTTTCGGAACCGGACGTCGCGCGCCGCCGCGCGCCCCGGCCACGCAGACCCGCTACAATCCGCCGCATGGCGCAGAGCAAGGAATTCGTCGAGTTCGTCATCGAGCAAATCGACGACGACCGCGAGATGAGCTACCGCATGATGTTCGGCGGCTGCACGCTCTATTCAAAAGACAAGGTCGTCGGCCTGGTCTGCGACAACCAGCTTTTCATCAAGCCGACCGACGCGGGGCGCGCGTTCATCGGCGACGTCGTCGAGGCTCCTGCCTACGAGGGCGCGAAGATGTCTTTCCTTATAGAGGACAAGGTCGAGGACCGGCAGTGGCTGACCGAGCTGGTGCGGCTGACCGAAGAGGCGCTGCCGGCGCCCCGCCGCAAAAAGAAGGGCTAGCAGCGGGGTAGCACCGACGCGACGAGCTGGCCGAAGCGCCGAACGTACAGGCGCCATGTGCTCGTCTGTGTATCGCGGAAGATCTGCCGGATGATCTCGGGGCGCGGAAACAGGGTCTCGAAGATCGACGTACAGCGCCCCCAGGCGCCGCGCTGGGACGAAAAGAAGAGCAGCGGGCCCCAGACCGGGAGGGCGCCGTGTTTTGCCCGGCGCCGCAGCACGGAGGCATGAAACCGGCCGACCGCACCGCAGTGGGCGAGCTCGTGGTAGCGGGGGGCGACGGTGTCGGGTAGCAGCAGGTCGGCGAGGAAGGCCACGTGGGCGATGGAGATTGCCTGGCCCATCTCCTCGCCGAGCTCGAGCAACCGCTCCCAATCGTCCGGGGTGCACTGCCGAACGAGCTCGTTGATCTCGATGAGCCACAGCAGCCGATCGGCGTTGTGCTTCATGAGGTGCAAGCCGAGGAGGAGCAGGTTCTGCGGCGTTCCCAGCTTGTTCGCTGTCGCGCCGTATGCGGCCGGTTCGGCACCTTCGAGCAAGCAGCGCTCACCCGCGGCGAGGATCCGTTCGCGCGAATGGATCCGTCCCGCACCCAGCAGGTGGGTATGGATGTCGACGATCGTGTTCCCGCGCCGATACGTGTCGGGGTAGAAGGGCTCCGGTGCGTAGCCGATCGAGGCGAGCGTGGCCGTCATCGCGTCGAGGTCTTCGTCGGCCACCCAGAGATCGACATCTCCCGTGGGACGAAGCCCCGGGTCGGGATAAAGATCGTGGAGGAGCGCCATCCCTTTGAGCACGAGGACGCCGATCCCGGCGACGGCGAGACGGGTGCATAGCTGCTCGAGATCGCGGACGGCCCGCATGTTGAGCGCGGCGGTGCGGTGGTACCGCTGCGTGAGCTCCTCGACGAGATCCGGAGGCAACGCGTCGAGCAGATGGGCGCGTTTGAGATTGGCGTACAACAGGCAATGGACCCCCTCGCGGCAGGCGAGGGTGACGAGCTGTTGCGGCTCGGCACGGGCGACGAGCTCGGTCAGGGTTTTCGTCGGGCCGAGCGGCCGGATTTCCAGGGACCCCAGAAGTCGCTGCTCGGCGGAGAGCATCCGCCGTCTACTCGGCGTATTGTCGCGACAATGCTGCGACCCGGTCCAACGCCGAGGCAAGCTTCGGGAAAGCCTCGGGGTAAAGCTCCTCGAGCCGCCGCGCGATCTCGCGCAACGGTGTGCTTCCGTCGATCATCCGGAGCGCATCGCGGTCGATGAGACCGTCTTGGGAGAGTGCCGGGGAGAGGTCGATGTCGGCGAGCCGCAGGCTTCGCGGACTGATGGGTGTGCCCAAGAAGGTCGACTGATCGAAGCTGACATCTTCGGCGTTCGCGCCCGCGCTCGATGGCGAACGGCCGCGGGCCAGAGCCGTGCGCCAACTCCAAACGTAGTCGTCGCCGAGCAGGCGCGCGGCAAGCGTCAGGTGGATCGTGTCGCCCGGCTGCACGGGTACGGCGCGCGGTAGGGGGAAGAAATTCATGCCGTAGATGAGCGGGTTCGAGCTCGGAGCGTTGGAGAAACCGACGCCGTCGGTCAGCACGGTGTCGAACCAGACGCTGAATCCGTGCAGGGTAGCGGACCGTTCAACGGGCCAACGGGCTTCTCCTTCCGCGGCGGCGTTCTGGACGGTGCTGTAATCGAGCGCGGTCCACGCTTGTGCCGGCGCCAGAAGCTGCTCTTCGCCCACGAGTTTGCGGCGCACCGCCTGCGTCGCCATGCGTAGGGCGGCGCTCATGTCCAGCCCGGTATCGTTGTCGGACCACGGGCCGGCGATCTCGTCGTAGATCTTCGGCGCGTCGACCGGGGCGACGAACAGCTCGTCCCGCTGCGGGATCAGCGCACCCCCGTCGACGAGGAAGCGCTCCCGCGCGTCGACGATCGACGGGATATGACGGCTGAACAAGGGAAGGTTGCCGCGCATGTCCGAGACAATCAGATCCACACGCTCCGGAAGCGACGCGCGGCTGGAGGTCTCCTGGATGAAGGTGATTCGATCCTCGAGTCCGTTGTCCCGAGCGATCTCGCGTGCCACCTGGATCACATCGTCCGTTTCGATCGCGTACACGTGACGAGCGCCCAGTTGCGCCGCGATGAGAGCGTGAATCCCGGTCCCCGTGCCGATGTCGAGCACAGTGGTGGTGGGACGAACCGATTGTTGCAGCGCATCCCA
>CAYSHI010000133.1:0-10229 GCA_964430745.1 uncultured Acidobacteriota bacterium
ACCATCGTCACCGAGCTCAGGGCGCAGATGCCGCCGAACATCGGCGACGAGGAGGTCACCGAGGCACTACCGGTGACGATCGCTCGCGACCAGCTGTTCGAACGTTCGGACACCCTCGTCACCGCCCTCCGCACCGGCAGCCCCTCGAGCGCCGACGTCACGGCGTTCCGCGAGGCGGTAAACGTGTACCTGGGCGACGCCCTCGTCGGCATCACCTACGCGTTGTACATGGGCGACCCGGCCTCCTTCACCTATCAGCAGGGCCACATCGCCTGGCTGCACCGCTTGGTCATCGCCGAGCTCGGCGGCGACGGTCCCGAGGATCTGTTCAGCCCGTGGGCGGCGACCTCCGAGAGCTGGATCCTCGACGAGGGATCGCGGCTCCACAACAGTCTGTACGGCGCGCCCGACACGTTGAGTCGATGGAACCTCGAGGACCTCATGCCGAGCGGCGGGCCGCGCGACCCCGTAGCGGCCGAGACATGGGCGGCCGCCTTTGCCCGTATCCATCAACCCTCGCTCACTCCGGAGGCGCAGAGCGTCGTTGCCCGACGCCACGCGCTGGCGACGAGCTGGATCCGGGAAGCTGTGCTGGCCCGCGACCCGAGCGTCTCCCCTTCGTTCTGGGTGTCGGCGGACCGCTCCGCCGAGCCGCCCCGTCTGGACGATTCGCTGCGCCTGCTGATGCGGCCCGACGATTTGCAGGGATTCGCCGACGCCGTGACCGCGGGTCGGGAGTCCGACGCCCTGCGCATGGTGACGGACGGCAACCGTTACCTGCTGGTGCTGGCGCTGGACGACTACGATGCCGCAGCGCCGGCGGCCGCCCGCTGGCTGATCGACCAGGCCGTGGGAATGCCCATGACACGGAAGGGCGACTATCTCGGGTTGCTCACGCCGCCGCCGACGCCCTACGGAGAGGCCGGCGACGAGTTCGCCGACCCGTTCCTGTACACCAGGCTCTTCGACATCCGCGTACGTCTCGCCGTGTTGATGGAGGAACTCGGCCTGCCCGCGGCGCTCAACGAGCGGCTGCTCATGGGGGCCATGGCGCGCATACTCTCGACGATGACGCCGGCGAACTATCAACCGTGGAGCAATATCCTCGCCGCCATCGAAGCCGAGGTCACTGAGGGCGCGCTCAATCAGTCGGTGGTCGACCTGGCGTTCAGCGACGAGCTCACGCCGACCGACCCGAACCTGGCTCTCGAACAGCTCGCCGGCGCAGCCGGTGAGGCGGGCGTTGTGGCCGGCCGAACGGCGACGCTGGGCTTACCGGTCGACCCGCAGCAGTACGAAGCCACTTTCGGGGCCGAGGTCGACATGATCACCGTTGATTTCGGAGCGTGGAACGACGACGACGAGTTCATCACCGATCTCACGCTCGAAGACATCGTCCTCACACGCAACGGCGAACCCATCACGCCTGCGTTCATGCGGCTCGAGGGCGCGCCGGAATCCTCGGTGTTTCTCGACGATCTTCCCGACGACGTTGCCGCGAACATCGTCTCGACGCCTCGCAACTTCGTCATCGTCGCCGACATGTTGACCACCAGCCCACAGGACTGGGAGCGCCTCCTGCTTGACCTGACCGAATTCGTGCGCGCCGGCATCGGTGCGGGCGACAGGCTCGCTCTCGTCACCATCGACAGCCGGGGAATCCCGTCGGTGACACGTGATTTCACGATCGACCACGAGCTCATCGCCGAGATCCTGGAAGCCCAGGTGGGCAACTCCTTTGCAACCTCCGACCGGGAAGAGTCGTTCCTCGACCTGTCGAGGCTTTTGTGCGAAAACGGCGGCTGCAGCTCACCCGGCGAGGGCGGCGACGAAAGCGCGTGCGAGCCCATCCCCACGTCGCGCTTCAATGGGTGCGTCACACAAGCGGCCGAGTGGGAGGATCTCAAGTTCCGGATCGCCCAGGCGCAACTGGGCCAATGGTCGATCGAGGAGTCGCTCAAGGCCGAGAAGGTGATGGCGGCGCTCACCCAGGTCGGGGACATGCTCGACCTCGGCGATCCGTACGATCGGCAGAAGTACGTTGTGCTCCTCTCTTCCGGCTTCGATCGCCGGCCGGCAAGCATCCATCACGCCGTACTGGTCGAGTACGCGGGATATTCGCCCGCGCTCAATCCGATGGAGGTACGTACCCTCACGGCCGACCTCAGCCAGAAGATCGTCGACCTCACGGAGGTAATGCGACGGTGCCGCTGCACGGTGTACTCGCTCGGCACGCTCGGGCAGGCGGCGTTCATCGAAGCGTCGGCGCGACTCGCCACCACGCAGCCGGTTGTCTCGCGATTCGCGGCCCGCTCGACGCTTCAGGCGCCTCTCAACTCCCTCGCACGGGATACGGGCGGCAAGCCGTTCTTCGGTAGCGACATGAGCGTCGGGTTCCAGGACGTGCTCGAAGATTCGCGCCTGCGGTACGTGCTGGGCTTCACGATGGACACGTCCGATGCGGCCGGCGAGCCCCGCTGGTACGACCTCGAAGTGGAGGTAAAGAGAGACAACGTCGACGAGGTCCGCACCCGCCCGGGCTTCTACTGGCCGCGGCGGCGTTAGAGGGCTACCTCGGAAGCCCACCTCGGAAGGCGACCTCGGAGGGCGACCTCGAGACGCCCCTCCTCACGAGCGTCGGCTCACGCGCTGTCGGCGATCTGACCCGACTCGTACGACGCCAGCAACTCGAGGATCTTCGCGTCGCCGGCCTTCTCGGCCAGCGCCAACACCGCCCGCCGGGCGGGATTGTGACGGGCGAGCACCTCGGGAGCCGCATCGAGCAGTATGCGGACAACGTCCAGGTGCCCGTAGCCGATGGCATAGTCCAGAGCAGTGAAACCGAGGAAGAGTTGCGCGCCGGCGTCGGCCCCGCGCGTAAGCAACTCGTCGACCACCCACGGGTCCCCACGACTGGCGGCCATCATCAGCGCGCTGTAGCCCGAATCCTCGGAGACGTCCGGGTCGGCGCCCCACTCCAGTAGGGCCAGAGCCGCACCGGCTCGATCCGCGTGAAGGGCATGCATGAGCGCGGTCCACGGGGTCTTGCCGGCATCGCGCATGTCGAGCGGCGCGCCGGCCTGCACGAGCACGCGCATGGCCTCGACGTGACCGCGTTCCGCGGCCAAGGTCAGCGGCCGACGGCCGTCCCGATCGTGAACGTCCGCGCGGACACCCGCCTCCAGCAGCGCCTGAGCCCGTCGGTGGTCTCCCTCCCGCGCGGCCCGCAACAGGTCGTGCTCGGGTGCGGAGAGTTGAGCTTCCGGCAAAGACAGTGTGTTGGTCGAGACTCCGGGAACCATCGTCGACTCCTCGTGGTCAGCTCTCGCGAACTGCCTGAATCAGGCTCTCCATGTGATCGAGATAGCGCCCGAGCACCCGTCGGCCGGGCGCGGTGATGCTGTACTCGGTCTTCGGGACGCGCCCCTCGAAAGACTTCTTGCAGGCCACGTAGCCCGCCTCTTCGAGCTTGCGGGCGTGGACGCTGAGGTTTCCATCGGTGGCGTCCAGCATCTCCTTCAGCTCGTTGAAGGTAAGCGAGTCGTTGACCGCCAACATGCTGACGATGGCCAGCCGCGTCCGCTGGTGAATGAGCCGCTCGTCCGCTGACGATTCGCCGGCGGACTCACCGCGCAAGACACGGTAAAGATCGCTGGCGTCCGTGGCGTCCGCTGCCGTCCCGGACGGATGCGCGGTCGCGGAGTCCGTGCGTTTCCTTCGCGCTTGTCCTTTGCTTGCCATTACCTACCCCGCACTGTGATGGGCACCGTCAACCGCCGTGCCGTCGCCCGATTACCCAGCCGAAACCGATCTGCACGCCGCCGAACCCGATTGCCAGCAACGCGTTGCCCCAGACCAGGGGCAGGAACAGCGCCACCAGTCCCAGCAGCATGAAGCACACGCCGATCACCGGAATCAGCCTGATCGAAAACGCCCCTCCCGTTACGCACGCCGTGCCGTAAAGCAGCAGCCACATCCCGGGGATCGTGTCGTATTGGCCCGCGAAGACGAGCCCCATGGTCAGCACCGCCCCGGCGAGCAACGGCGGCAGAAGACCCAAGATGAAGCGGCGTCCCTTGCCCGCGAGCATCGTCGTGCCGGCGGAACGAGCCTTGTGGTCCATCGTCCAGCCGCCGATCAGACCGGCGACGACCGCGGCAGCCAGCCAGACGGACAACCACTCCAACGGCGCCCTGCCATGAGCGACGCCCGCGGCGACCACCGCCACGCCACCCATCAGCATTCCGCCCCACCCGGGTACGCCGGTGAAGCGCGACGCGTGGTCCATGCTCTCGCGGATGAATCGGAGGTTGCTCTCGGCTTGTGCGTGCAATGGCTCGACGGGCATGTAGTGGGGCTCGCGGCGTTCGGTGAATTGGATTGACCCGAGCCTAGGCCGTTTACCTTAACCATGTCAAGTACTTTGCACTGTAATGTGAGCATAATACCCCCATGAAGCCCATGAAACGGGACCTCAAGCTCAGGTGGCGGCTGGCGGCGGTTGCCGCCGGGGTCGGCGCGTTCATCACCTTCCAGGTGGCGAGTGGCGCGCCGCAGGTCACCGAGCTGGTGTATGCCGAGGGCCTCGGCCCCCTGTTGGCCTCGCTGCTTTCGAGGGTTGCTGGAGTGGTGCCGGTATCGCTGGCGGAATTGTTCGTCGTCGGCTTCGTCGTGCGCCAGATCTGGGGTATCGCGGTGGGGCTGGGCCAGGTACGCGGCGGCGAGCGATATCTCAGCAACGCCCTCGCGGGGGGAGCTCTGCGTCTGGCCGCGGACATCGGGGTCGTCGTCTTCGCTTTCTACGTGCTCTGGGGCTTCAACTACGCGCGATCACCGCTCGAGGAACGTCGCCAGTGGAACGGACGTGAGGCCAACGTGCAGGAGCTGGCAAGGCTGGCTCGGGAGATGGTCGAGGCGGCGAACTTCGAGTACCTCGTGATCGCCTCCGGCGACGACCTCGGAGTGCCGACGGCTGCCCCCGAGCCGAGCGAGCTCGTCGACCAACTCGAAGGCGGCTGGCGCGAAGCCGACGAGCAGCTCGGCGCCCCTCGCACGGCGATCTTCGGGTTCGGCGACCCCAAACCCCTGTTCGCCTCCCGGCTGCTGGACTACGGCATGACCTCCGGTTTCTATTTCCCCTGGACGGGCGAAGCCAATTACAACCGAGGCACGCCTCCGGTCAGCCTTCCTCACGTCGTCGCGCACGAGATGTCGCATCAGCGAGGCTTCGCCCGCGAGGACGAGGCGAACTTCGCGGGCTACCTGGCTGCGTCGCGGGCATCCGAGCCGTATCCTCGTTATTCGGCGTATGTCTTTGCACAGGGGCAACTCTTGTCCGCTCTGGCTCGCTACGATCGGGAGCAAGCCTCCGAAATCGCGGGGCTTCGCCTGCCCGGTGTGCAGCGCGATGTGCGGGCGGCCGCCGAGTACTGGGCACAGTTCGAAGGAACGACGAGCCGGGCGACACGATCGATGAACGATGCCTACCTACGTACGAACAGGGTCCCCGGGGGCATCCTCAGCTACAGTCGCAGCGTCGAGCTGCTCGTCGCCTACGCCCGCAGCCGAGGCGGTTGGCTGGTACGCCGGCCATGAAGACGGTGGCCGTCGGCAGGGTGCTTTCGTATTTCGTTCTGGCCGTGGCGATCGGTTGCACCGGAGGCTGCACAGGGGGGTTCGAGCCGCCGAAAGCCGACCTGGTGCTGCGCAACGGCCGCGTCTACACGTTCACCTGGGGCGAGCCCGACCGCCACGGGGCCCCGGCGCTCGATGCCCCCTACGAGGACGGTGCCTGGCGCCCTGATGCCACCGCCGTCGCCGTGGAGCACGGAACCATCCTCTACGTCGGCGACGACGCCGGCGTCGAACCGTATGTCGGCGACCATACTCGCGTCATCGACCTCGCGGGAGCCACCCTGCTCCCGGGACTCACCGACGCTCACACCCACGTTCTCAACCTCGGGGCGACACTCGAGGAGGTGAGCCTGGTCGGCGTCGACAGCGAGGCGGAAGCCGTCGCCCGCGTGGCCGAGCGCGCCGCCGGCGCCGCCCGGGGCGAGTGGATCATCGGCTACGGATGGGACGAAGGCGCCTGGGCGGATGATTATCCGGACAAGACCCTTCTCACCCGACAGGTGCCGAACCGACCGGTGCTCATGCGAGGGCTGCACGGTTTCGCCGTCTGGGGCAACCAGGCGGCGCTCGACGCGGCCGGCATCTCGTCCGCCACGATCGTCCCGGAGGGCGGCCGCATCGAGCTCGGCGACGACGGCCAACCCACCGGGCTCCTCCTCGATCGGGCCACCACATTGCTCACCGACGCGGTGCCGCCGCCGAGCGTCGAGCGGATGGAGCAACGCTTTCTCCTCGGTTTCGCCGAGATGGCGGCATCCGGGTACACGATGGTTCACGAGGCCGGGCTCGATGGCCGCGAGTTGCAGGCACTGGAGAACCTCGCCGCCGACGGCCGGTTGCCGCTGCGCGTCTATGCCATGTTGTCGGCCCGCGATCCCGAGTTGCTGCGCCGATGGCAGCAATGGGGGCCCGATACCGACGGTAACGACAAGCTCATTACCCGCTCCGTCAAGGCCTTCTACGACGGCGCCCTGGGATCGCGCGGAGCGCGGCTGCTGGAGGAGTACGCCGACCTACCGGGACATCGCGGCGTCAGCGGAGATCAATACGGCTTCGACGAGGAACTGGTGGCGGAGATGATCGCCGCCGGCTTTCAGGCCAACGTCCACGCCATCGGCGACGCGGGAAACCGGGAAACGCTCGATTTCTTTCGCCGGGTGTCGGAGCGCTACACCGATTCGCCGGAGCTACGTCACCGCGTGGAGCACGCTCAGGTGCTGCAGATCGGCGACTTCTGGCGCTTCCGCAAACTCGGCCTGACCGCCTCCATGCAGCCACCGCACGCCATGGAAGACAAGGCCTGGGCCGTCGACCGCCTCGGCGAGGAACGGCTGCGCGGCGCCTATGCCTGGCGCAGCTTGCGGCGCATCGGTGTGCCGATGGTGTTCAGCTCCGACCTGCCGGGCTCCGACCACGACATCTTCTACGGTCTCCAAGCGGCCATCACCCGACGCGACAAGGAACTGCAACCCGTCGGCGGCTGGCGCGCCGCCGAGCGCATGACGGCGGAAGAGGCGCTACGCGCCTACACGTCGTGGGCTGCACGCGCGGCGTTCGTGGAGGAAACTGCCGGCATGCTGGCGCCGGGCCTCTGGGCCGACATGACCGTCATGAACATCGACCCGCTGGTATCCGGATCGACGAACCCGGACCGGCTGGCGCAAGGTCGAATCCTGCTGACCATCGTCGCGGGACAGGTGGTCCACGAATCGAGTTGAGAAGAGATGATCTACCGAAAACTGGGAACCACAGGCCTCGAAGTATCGGCGATCTGCCTCGGCTGCATGACCTACGGCGACACGGCGTGGCGCCCCTGGATACTGGGAGAGGACCACGCGCGGGAGCACTTCCGCCTGGCGCTCGACGGAGGCATCAACTTCTTCGACACCGCCGACATGTATTCGAACGGAGTGAGCGAGGAAGTCACCGGCAAGCTGCTGCGCGAAATGGTGCCCCGCGACGACTACGTGCTGGCGAGTAAGGTCTTCTTTCCGGTCGCCGACGGCCCCAACCGCGGCGGCCTGTCCCGCAAGCACATCCTGGCGTCGTGCGACGACTCGCTGCGTCGGCTCGGGCACGACTACATCGACCTCTACCAGATCCACCGCTGGGACCCGTCGACCCCGGTCGAGGAGACGCTCGAGGCTCTCGACTCCCTGGTGCGAGCCGGAAAGGTGCGCTACCTGGGCGCCAGCAGCATGGCCGCTTGGCAGTTCTCAAAGGCGTTGCACACGGCCGGCGAGCACGGCTGGCAACGTTTCGTCGCCATGCAGAACCACTACAACCTGGTCTACCGCGAAGAAGAGCGGGAGATGATTCCCCTGTGCCTCGACGAGGGCGTCGGCGTGATTCCCTGGAGCCCGTTGGCGCGCGGCTTTCTCACCGGCAGCCGCTCGCGCGAAGACAAAGGCGCCACGGCTCGGGCGGCGGCCGATCCCATGGCCGATGACATGTACTTTCGCGAACAGGACTTCGCCGTGGTGGATGCACTGCTCGATCTGGCGCATGAACGCGGCGACCAGCCCGCGTCCCTGGCTCTCGCCTGGTTGCTTTCGGTTCCGGGTGTGGTCTCGCCGATCATCGGCTCGACAAAGGGCGCGCATATCGAAGAGGCGTGCGCGGCGACCTCGCTGTCGCTCACCATGGAGGAAATCGGCCGACTCGAGGCGCCCTACCTCCCGCATCCGATTCACGGCCACGATCAACCGACGCCTCGGGATACGGCTTGAAACGACGAGCGGTGCCGCGCGCGCGGCAAAACATGCGACGGGACACCGGGGAAGCGTCGGCCGGGCCCGGATTCTGGGACGGGCTGTGGTCCGCGGCACTCGAGCCCCCACGCTCCGGAGGCCCCGCGGCCCTCTGGGGGCGAGTGTTTCTATGGGTCGTGCTCGCCTACTACGGATGGTTCTACATCGCGTTGTCTGTGAGCCGCTCCCAGACACGCGTCTCCGCCCTCGACTACATCCTGAGCATGGCCAACCTCGTTTTCCACGAGGCCGGCCACATCATCCTGATTCCCCTCGGAAGCTTCATGTCGACGTTCGGAGGCTCGCTGTTCCAGGTCCTTATTCCGCTCGTCTGCCTGGGAGCGTTTCTCAAGAACCGCGACGCATTCGCCGCCGCCGTGATGCTGTGGTGGGCGGGGCAGAACCTCATCGACGTGGCGCCCTACATCGCCGACGCGCGCGCCCAGCGCCTGCTCCTGCTCGGCGGGGTGACGGGGCGCGACGTTCCCGGGTACCACGACTGGAACAACCTGCTGACACGACTCGGCTGGCTCGAGCTCGACACCGCGCTGGCGGGATTCGCCGACAGCACCGGTAGCCTGCTCATCGTGCTGTCACTCGTTTGGAGCGGCTATCTTCTGTGGCTTCTCAACGTCGAATCCGGGACCCCATCCGGCCGCGGCATTTGAAGGGCGCGGCATCCGACCACGGCACCCTGAAGAGCGCCGCATCCGACGACAGCACCTGAAAGGCCATCAGAGCAGCTCTCGCACCTTCTCGGGAGCACCGGCGCGGCGCGGCTCTTCGAGCACCGCGGAGTGTGCCAGATCTCGAACATGGTCAGCCCCCTTTCGTCGGCGGCGGTGTTCGATTGTGGAACACCGTGTCCGATTCCAGCACAGATCGCCGGGCCGGTCATCGTCGGCGCCGGCGCCGCCCGGGGACCATATCGGGGCTAGCGGCCGATTCCTGACGGCCAAGCGGATATCGAGCGGTGCGCACATAAGAAACCCCTTGGTGGCATGTGTCTTGCTCACCCAAGGGGCTCTTAGCGTGTAGGCGCGCCAGTCGTGCACGGGCACAACGGGGAGCGGCCATGGGCTCGGCTGGCGCGCCGCCCTCCCTCAACGGGCAACGAAACCGTACACACCTCCGGCTCCAGCGACAAGCCGGATCGTCGGCGGGAATCGACATTTTTTCGGCCCGATTCGCACGCCGCGCCCCCATCGGTGCAACTTTTCCCCGCCGTCGTGCGTCCTAGTAGAGGAAGTCGGAAAGCTAGTGTACGGCGCGTCGACCGAGTCCCGGCGCAACGGGGAGCGGACGAGACTGGGGCGGCGCGCCGCCCTCCTTTTGCGGGCGTTCCGCCCGACACTGGCCCGACGTGACCTCCGGCTCGACACCGAGTCGATGATTTCACTCAGGCTCGACACCGGGCCGACGACGCCTTCAGACTCGCCGCCGGGTCCTTCGGCGCCCTGCTAGAATTGCCCGGCCATGTCGAATCGCAAGACCATCGCTGTCATCGGCGGCGGCTCCGCCGGGTTCACCGCCGCACGCACGGCCGCGCGCCTGGGCGCCCGCGTTCTCCTTTTCATGGGCGACGAAGCGGACGCGGCTTCGCTGTGCGTGAACTACGGCTGCATGCCGTCGAAGGCCATGTTCGAGCCGATCGACGCCATGTATCAAGCCAAGCGCCACGGCTGGCTGCGCGTCGAGCCGCTGCGCCCCGAAGCCTACCTCTCACAGGTCGTGGCCTGGCAGAACCGCGAGGTTGCCCGGTTCCGCGCCTTCCGGCAGGCCGCAATCGCGGCCAAGGAGGCGGAGGATTTCCGCATCGTCCGCGCCAATGCCCGCTTCATCGAC
>CAYSHI010000134.1:0-18002 GCA_964430745.1 uncultured Acidobacteriota bacterium
GTTGAAGCCGACGCGCGGCGACCACAGCAGGTTGCCCGAGGGCACGTCGCTGGTGTCGACGCCGAAGGAGTCGAAGGCTTCCTCGTTGAACGACGGCTTGTCGCCCAGGAGCGGAATGTCGACGCGCAGGCCGTAGGTCAAGGTGACGCCGTTGTTGACGTTCCACGTGTCACCGGCGTAGAAGCCGAGCTGGACGACGCCGAATGCCGCCGCCTGCTGCGGGTTCGGGGTGTTGGAGAAGCTGTAGTCGTAGCTCTGCGCCCAACCGCGCTCGAGGTCGTCGAGGCTGTCGAAATCGTAGGAGCCGAAGTTCTGGCGGATGAACAGGTTCTCGAAATCGAAGAACTCGTTGTGCGTACCGAGCACGACCGTATGGCTGTCGCCGACCATCAGCGTCAGATCGTCGGTGAGCTCGAAGATCGTCTGGTCGAGGTTGTTCTGGGTGGAGAAATCCTCCGTGCCCGCCTGCAGATCGAAGCCGCCGCCGATATCTACCGTAACCGACGGGAAGATCGGGTCCGGGCCGAAGCGCGGGCCCTTGATGGTCTGGGCGGTGAAGCGGAACTCGTTGTACTTGTCTTCGCCGAAGACGCTGTTGAGCTGACCGACGAACGAGTTCGTGGTGATGTCGATGTTGTAGAGGTACTGCGGGAACGGGTAGAACGTACGGCTCGGCCGCAGGATCTGGTTGCCGCCGCCGACGTAGTTGTGACGCAGCGTCAACTGGTGATCCTCGGTCAGGTTGGCGTCGACGCGTACGAAGACCAGGTTGTTATCTGTCGTACGCGATACCTCTGAAAAGCCGCCTGGGTCGTAGGCGTAATTGTTCTGCAGAATGGAGCTGAAACGGGCCGCATCGGCCTCGTTGCCGAAGGCCTGACCGCTGGAGCCGTCGATCGACCAACCCGACGGGGTTTGCCGGCGCACGCCCTCGTAGCTGCCGAAGAAGAAGACCTTGTCGCGCACGATCGGACCGCCGACGCGACCGCCGAAATTGTTGTCGGAGAAGACCCCCAACTCGGCGCCGTCGAGATCGCTGCGCGAGAGCCCGTCGCCCCGGCGGAAGTAGAAGGCCGAGCCGTGGAAATCGTTGGCGCCCGAGCGCGTCACCATGTTCACGGCGCCGCCGGTGAAGCCTCCCTGCCGCACGTCATACGGCGAAACCAGCAGGTTGAGCTCCTTGACGGCGTCGAGGCTGATGGCGTTGGTCTCCGTCTGACCGCCCGGGGTGCCCTGCGCGGCGAGGCCGAAGAGGTCGTTATTGACCGAGCCGTCGATCTGGATGTTGTTGTAACGGTTGTTGCGGCCGGCAACGCTGATCGATGTCGGGCCGTCGTTGGACGAGCCCGTCTTGAAGTACGGATCCAGGCGGGCGAAATCGGCAATCGAGCGGGTCAGTGTCGGCATCGACTCGATCTCGCGCTCACCGACGAGTGACTCGGCGCCGGTGCGGCCCGGGTTGATGATCGGGTCCGACGTTGCGGTTACCGTGATCGTCTCCTCCACCGCCTGCAACTGCAGCGCGAAGGTGACGTTGAGGGTCTCACCCAGGCCGACGTTGAGCTCGGTGCGTTCGAGCGGCGCGAAGCCCTGAAGCTCGGCAGCGACCGAATAGGGTCCGCCGACGCGCACGTTGAAGATGCTGAAGCGGCCATCGCCGCGGGTGTAGGAGGTGTAGCGCGTTCCGGTCGGTTCGTGAACGATGCTGATCGTCACGCCCGGCAACGCGACGCCGTCGGGGTCGGTCACCGCGCCGGTGATCGAGCTCGTTGTCGCGCCCTGCGCGAAAGCCGATGGGGCCCACGCGAGAGCGAGAATCGCAACGAGGCCCGCGCACAGCAGGGACCTGGCGAATGAATTCATGGCCTTCCTCCAAGAGAAGGTTTGGACGAACGAAGCCCCGCCGCGTTCGTTTCGCCCAGAGGGGTATTACAGCTGCGGGAAAAGCGACTGGGAATCCCCGGCGCGCGCCAGGAACGGCACCCTCCGAGATCCAACAAAAAGTGCATCAACGTGACCACTCGAACGTGAATCAAGAGCCCATTTGGGGAGGGGCGGCGGATGCGTTGGTCCTCCGAGCATGGTCGGTTCCAGAGGCCGAAAAGTCAACGTTCAGGAGGGCTCTGATTTGTTAATTTTCGGTTAGGCCACACTTCTCGCCGGGGAGGGTGGCCGCCAGGCCCTGCCGCCACATATTTGCGACGTGGGACACTAGCGCGAAAACTGCCCGGAGATGACCCTCCGCACGTCGTTTGCGACCGCCTGAGCCGCCTCGATCACGAGGTCCGGATCGAGCGTCGAAAACACCCCGTTTTCGAACAGAATGCGGCCATCTACGACCGTCAGGGTGACGTTGTCGCCCCGGGCCGCGTACACCAGGTGCGAGTACGGGTCGTATTGGGGGACCATGTTGACGGCGCCTCCGTCGATCACGATGAGATCCGCGCGTTTGCCGACCTCCAACGAGCCGATGGTCTCGTCCATGTGCATGGCGCGGGCGCCGTCGATGGTCGCCAGGGCTACGACCTGGGCCGCGGGCATGGCGGTCGGATCGCCGCTCATGTGCTTGTGCAGGAGGGCGGTGGTCAGCATGGCGCCGAACATGTCCAGATCGTTGTTGGAGGCGGCTCCATCGGTGCCCAGCCCCACGGCCACACCGGCAGCGCGCAGCTCCTGCAGGGGCATGGTGCCGGAGGCCAGTTTCATGTTGCTTTCCGGGTTGTGTACGACGCCTACGCCCGCCTGCTCCAGAACGGCCATATCGGCGGCATCGACCCACACGGAGTGCGCCCCGAGCACGTCAGGCCCGATGAAACCGATGTTTTGCAGGTGCTGTACCGGCGAGAGCCCGTATCGGTCGCGGATCTGTTCGACTTCGTCGGGTGTTTCCGCCACATGGATGAGCAGGGGAGCCCCATAGCGACGGGCCAGCTCCGCGGCGCGCTGCAGCGACTCGGGGCCGTTGGTGTACGGCGCGTGGGGAGCCACGGCGGCGGTGACGCGCGGGTGATCTTCCCAGTTCTGCAGGAACTGCTCGGTATAGGCGAGCCCCTCGCCGATATTCGCCGAATCCGGGGTGGGCATCTCGAGCAAGGTCTGCCCGAGCACTCCACGCAGCCCGACGTCGCGGACCACCCACGCGACGTCGTCCTCGAAGTAGTACATGTCGGCGAAGGTCGTTGTGCCGGTACGGATCATCTCCATCGCGGCGAGCTGCGTGCCGGCGCGGACGAATTCGGGGCTCACGAGGCTCGATTCGGCGGGGAAAATGTAATTCTCGAGCCAATCCATCAGCCGCATGTCGTCGGCGATGCCGCGAAGCAAGGTCATGGCGGCGTGGTTGTGCGCGTTGACCAGGCCCGGCAGGACGATATCGTGCGGCCCGGGGCGAATCGTGCGGTCGGCCGTGTAGAGGTTGCCGACCTCGGCCGCCGGTCCGACGGCCACGATCTCGCCTTCGCGTACCGCCACCGCCCCGTTGCGGATCACCCGGCGCTCCGCGTCCATCGTCACGACGGTGCCGCCGAAAAGCAGCAGGTCCGCGGTTTCACGCTGCAGCGCGGCCACGCCGGGCGCCAGCTCCGAGCTCGCCGCGGCCGAGATCGAGGATTCCGAGGAGCACGCCGCGACAATGGCCAGCATCGATCCGAGCAGCGCGGCGCTGCGTGAGAGCCGGCGTGATCCCATCGACAGTCGATGTGATCTCATCGCGAGCCTTCCGAAGGCGCGGATCCGCCGCCTCCGCCCTCCCGCGTACCTGCGCTCGCGTCACGAAGCTGCTCCGGTCCGAAGGGCTCCGGCAGCAGCTCCGAGGTCCGTCGCGTCTCGATCGATCCGTCGGGAGCGGCCAGGTAGATGTCGATATCGCCGGCGAGATCCCAGATCACCTGGCGGCAGGCGCCGCAGGGCGGCGTCGGCACGCCGTCGTGTCCCGGCCCGATGACGGCCATGGCCTCGAATTCGATCACGCCGGCGGCACGGGCGGCGAACAGCGCCACGCGCTCTGCGCAGATGGTGAGGCCGTACGACGAGATCTCGACGTTGCAGCCGGGATACACCTCGCCGTCGGTCGAGCGCACCGCAGCGCCCACCGCGAACCCCGAATACGGCGCGTGGGCCCGATCGCGGGCCTGCGTGGCCGCTTCGATCAGGCGCAGCGTTGCCTCGTCGTGGTCTCCTTGCTCCCGAGCGGTCATGGTGGCGTCATTGTAGCGGTATCAGCTTCACCAGTTCCTCGATCAGCCCGATGAACGATTCGCGCACGCGTTCACCGGTCTCCATCACCTCGGCGTGGTTGAGCGGCGTGTCCAGGACGCCCGCCGCCATGTTGCTGAGGCAGGAAATGCCCACCACGCGCATGCCGGCGTGATTCGCCGCCGTGACCTCCGGGACCGTGGACATGCCCACCGCATCGGCTCCCATGCCGGCAAGCATGTGGATCTCCGCCGGGGTCTCGTACGCCGGCCCGAGCATGGCGGCGTACACACCCTCGCGAAGCAGCAGGTCGCGACCGGCCGCGGCCTGCCGCGCCAGTTCCTGATACTCGCGATCGTAGGCGAAGCTCATGTCGAAGAACCGCGGCCCGAGCTCCGCCACGTTGGCGCCGATGCAAGCGTTGGTTCCCTGAAGATTGATGTGGTCACGAATGAGCATCAGCTCGCCGGCCGCGAAATCTCCGTTGATCGCCCCGGCGGCGTTGGTGACGATCAGCGAGCCGCAACCGAGCAGCGACAGCACGCGCACCGGGAACACGACTTCCCAGGGCTCGTAACCCTCGTACAGATGCACGCGGCCTTGCATCACCGCGACCGTGGCGCCGGCGTGCGAGCCGACGACGAGTTGCCCGGAGTGTCCTTCGACCGTCGAGATCGGCCAGTACGGCACTTCCTCGTAGGGAATGCGAACCGGATCAACCAGGGTGTCGGCGAAGGCGCCGAGGCCGGAGCCCAGGATCAGGCCGAGGCCCGGCGCTTGGTCGAGGCGCTCGCTGATTGCCGCCGCCGCTGCCTCTAGCCGGCGGTAGTAGTCGGAAGGAGGGCGCTCCGGCATGGTCAGAAGCTCGACATGATGCCGGCCAGCGTCGCCACCGTGAAGGAGGCGAGCATGCCGCCGAGCACGGCACGCAATCCGAGCCGAGCGAGGTCGGAGCGGCGCGACGGCGCCAGGCCGCCGATGCCGCCGATCTGGATGCCGATCGAGGAGAAGTTGGCGAACCCGCACAGCGCGTAGGAGGCGATGAGCTCCGACTTGGGCGAGAGAGCGCCCTCTTCGAGGAGGCCGGAAAGCTCGGTGAAGGCGACGAACTCGTTGAGCATCAACTTGATGCCGAACAGCTGGCCGACGGTCGAGGCCTCCGACCACGGCACACCCATGATGAAGGCGAGGGGAGCGAAGACGGTTGCGAGGATGGGCTCCAGCCCGAGCTCCACGGGAGCCCCGCCGCGGGCGGCGAACGTCACCACGGCGGCCAGCATTGCCGCCGCCGTGCCCGCGAGCGCGATGCCGCGGGCGCGGGGACTCGGGTTCCAGCCGAACACGTAGGCGGCGGCAAGAGCCGCGAGCGAGCCGATCAGGATGGCGAGGTTCTGCAGGCTGACGAAGGCGTTGCCGACGGCGGCGAGGATGCCGTCGATCAGGTAGATGATGGCGATGAACGCGATCAGCATGCCGCCGATGTTCAGCGCCAGGGTGATTCCCTGGCCGGCCCCGCGGGCGGCCGCGTCGATGACGTTGACGTCGGTCGGTTCCACATCGATGGTCACCGTGCCGGCGGTCTTGGATTCCTCGGTCTCGGGGATGAGCAATTTGGCCATGACCAACGAGGCGGGCGCCGCCATGACGCTGGCCGACAGCAGGTACTCCGGTCGCACTCCCAGGGCGATGTAGGCACCGAGGACGGCGCCCGAGACCGTCGCCATGCCGCTGGTCATCAGCGCCATGAGCTCCGATCGCGTCATCGCCGGAATGTACGGCGAGACGATGATCGGCGCTTCGGTTTGTCCCATGAAGACGTTGGCCGCGGCCGACAGCGATTCCGAACCGGAGACCCCCATGAGCCGATGCATGGCCTTGGCCATCAGCAGCACGACCCGTTGCATCACGCCCATGTAGTAGAGAACCGAGAACAGCGACGAGATGAAGATGACGATCGGCAACACGCGGAAGGCGAAGACCATGCCGAGATTGCCGGCAGGATCGGCGGCCTCGCCGAAAACGAACAGCGAGCCCTGATCGGCAAACACCAGCAGCGCGCGCACGCCGTCGCCGATGGTGGTGAATATCGCCGAGCCCCAATCGGTTCGGAGAATCAACAGCGCGAAGGCGAGCTGCAGGCCGAAGCCCCAGGCGATCAGCTTCAGCGAAACCGCGCTGCGGTTTTCGGACAGCAGGTAGGCGATTCCGTACAGCGCCACGAGGCCAAAGAGGCCGATCATGGGCGTCGCTCCTTGAGCAAGTGCACCTCCGCGGGTTCGTCGGGGCTGATGGTGATCGCCGCCTCGAGCTTCTCCTGCGCCCGCTCGAGATCGGCGCCCGGGCCATGGTACAGGGTTGCCCAGGGGGCGTCGCGGTCGATGGCGTGCCCGCGCTTGGCGTGCAGGGCGATACCGGCGGCGGGGTCGAGCGGGTCGGAGCGGCGCGTCCGCCCGGCGCCGAGGGCCATGGCGGCGTCGCCGACGAGCCGGGCGTCGAGACGCTCCACCCAGCCGCTTGCGGCGGCCTTCAGCGTGAAGCTGTCCGCGGCTCGCGGCATCCGTCCCGTATCTTCGATGACCCGCGGATCGCCACCCTGGCGCTCGATGATCTCTCCGAGACGCTCCAACGCGGCTCCCGACGCGAGCGCCTCGCGGACGCGGCTCTCGGCCGTTGCAGCCTCGTTCTCGAGCCCTCCGGAGACAAGCATCTCGGCGGTCAGCTTGACGGTCAGCTCTTCGACGTCGGCGGAGCGCTCCGGGCGTCCCGCCAACACGTCGATGGACTCGGCCACCTCGAGGGCGTTGCCGACGGCGAATCCGAGCGGCTGGTCCATGTCGGTGATGAGCACGGAGCAGCGCAATCCCGCCAGCTCGGCGACCTTGTAGATGCGATCGGCGAGGCGGCGAGCGTCCTCGAGATGCCGCATGAAGGCGCCGCTGCCCACCTTGACGTCGAGGACCAACGCCTCGGCGCCCTCGGCGATCTTCTTGCTCAGAATGCTGGCGGTGATCAGGCCGGTTGCGGGAACCGTCGCGGTGAGCGAGCGCAGCTCGTAGAGGCGGCGGTCCGCCGGCACGAGGTCTTCGGTCTGGGCCCCCATGGCCACGCCGAGATCCGCGAGTTGACGGCGGAATTCGTCGTAGCTCAGATCGGTGCGAAAACCCGGGATCGACTCGAGCTTGTCGAGGGTCCCGCCGGTGTGCCCCAGCCCGCGTCCCGACACCATCGGCACGAGACAACCGCACGCGGCCGCCAGCGGAGCCAGCAGCAGGCTGACCTTGTCGCCGACGCCGCCGGTGCTGTGCTTGTCGACCTTGGGGCCGGGGAGGTCGGAGAAATCGAATCGGATCCCCGAGTCGGCCATGGCCAGCGTCAGCGTCGTGGTCTCGTCGTCCGTCAGGCCCCGCCACATGATCGCCATCAGCAACGCCGACATCTGATAGTCGGCGATGTCCTCGGCGACGTAGCGCTCGATCATCCACTCGATCTCGGCGCCGCTGAGCTCGCCGCCATCGCGCTTCTTTTCCACCAGCTCCAGAAAGACCAATGTCGCGCCCTCTCGGGATCGGGGCGGCGTGCGCCCGGACTCGCCGACGGCGTCCGGGCTGTGACGTCGCCTCACGCGTGCCGTCTCGTTTGATGTTGTCCGCTGGAGTATATTCGGCCTCACCATGGATATCGCACCGTTTGCCGCACTCCGCTACGCCGACACGAGCGCCGGTGAGATCGATCGCTGTATCTCGCTGCCCTACGACCAGTTTGGAGACGAGGGGCGGGACGAGCGTTATCGGCGCCACCCGCACAACGTCGTGCGCTTGATCAAGCCGCGTCCCGAAGAGGCGCCGGCTCACGAGCTCGCGCGACGCACATTGACGAGCTGGCGCGAGCACGGCGTGGTGTCGGCGGACCCGGCGCCGTCGATCTATCCCTACCGACAGCGATTTCTGCGCCCCGGTGCGGACCACGAGCGCGAGCGATGGTCATTCATTGCTCGTTTGCGGCTGACGCCCTTCGAGGATGGCCCGGTGAAGCCGCACGAACGCACCTATCCGGACACTGTCGGCGAACGAAGCCGCCTGCGCGGGCTGGTGGGCGCCGACCTCGGCCTCATCCTCGTCGTATACGACGATCCGGGCGGCGGCATCGATGGACTGATTCGCGATGCCGCCGAGGCCCCGGTGTTGTTCGAAGCAGCGGACGAGTCGGGTACGGCCAACGCGCTGTGGCGGTGGCATCGGACGGAGCGTATCGAGGAGCTGCAACGCCGCCTGTCGGCGGCGGCCGGATTCATCGCCGACGGCCACCACCGGTACACCGCGGCGCTCGGGCAGTGGCAGGGCAGGGGGGGAGCCGCCGACGATCCCGCCGGGTGGGTGATGGCGGCGATGGTGTCGGCGGCGTCGCCGGGCTTGCGTATCCTGCCGACCCATCGGCTCACTGCCGCGGTGCCGTCGTCGGCGGATATCGATTCCTGGCGGCGTGCGGGCCTCGAGGTGAGCCGCATCGCCGCCTCGCCGGACGCCGGAGTGGTTGCAGACGCGGCCCGCGACGCGCTCGAGAGGCACGCCGCCGAGCACGCGGTCGTGTACGTGCATGGCGGGCACGAAGGTGTCTGCGCAGAGCTCGTGAGAGCGGAGCGCGGCAGCCTCCGCGACGCACCCTGGCCGCCGGACGTTCCGCAAAGCTGGCGCAGCCTCGACGTGCCGGTGCTGCACAGCCTCATGCTGGAGTCCTGGATGGCGGCGGTGCTGCGGGGACAGACCGAGGACCATGGCGCGCTCGACTATTGCAACGACTATCTCGAGTCGGTGACGCAGGTGGCTCGGGGCGAGCGTGGTGCGGCGTTCTTGATCAATCCGCTCAGCGTCGCCGAAGTGCAGGGTGTGGTCGCGGCCGGCGATGTGCTGCCGCCCAAGTCGACCAACTTCTTTCCCAAGGTAATCGCCGGGCTGACGATTCACGCGTTCGGCGATCCGTCGGTGCCGTGATCGCCGGGCGCGGGCGCCCGCTGCGTCGTTTCGCCGCGCCCGCCCTCGTTGCGGCCCTGCTGGTTGTTGTCGCGCCTCTCCGTGTCGGGCACCCGGCGCCGCTCCTCTCGACGCCGCCGATCCCGGCGCCGCTGCAACCGGCGCCGTCTCACTCCACGCCGTCGCACCAGGAGGGGGCCCTGACGATCGAGCACTTGCTCGCCATCGCCCATCCCGGGCCGCCCGTCTGGTCGCCGGGCGGGGAACGCATCGCTTTCGTGCGCGAGCGTGACGGTGCTGTCGACCTGTGGTGGACCTCCGAGGATATCGATGAGCCCGTCGCGGTTACCCGCGAGGCGGGCAAGCGTGCGCCGGCATCCGTGAGCTCGTTCGTCTGGACGGCGTCCGGCGAGGCCCTTCTCTACGTCATGGGCGCGGACCTGTTCGTGCACGACGTGGCGTCAGGGGCTACCGAGACCTTGATCGGGGCCGAGGCCATGATCGCGGCCGTGGCTCTGGCCCCCGCGGGAGATCGCATTGCGCTGCTGCGCGACGGCCGCCTGTGGGTGGGTGACTTCCCGGACATGCGCGGCGATTTCATGGTTCTGACGGGCGCGGAAGCGCCCGACGAGGCCACCAGCGTGCGTACGCTGGCGTGGAGCGCGGACGGTCGCTTTCTTGCCGCCACGGCGGGCGAAAGCCGCACCGTCGCCGAGGATACCGCCGCCTTGATGGGCGACAAGATGGCGTTCTCGCGTCGCTGGAATTCACCGGCGGACCTTGCCGTCATCGACACGCTCGACGGGGGGCTACGCTGGCTGGAGCGGGGAGATGCCTACTCCGGGGGCGGGGGGTTTTCGCCCGCCGGGCAGCTGGCGTGGCAAGAGATCTCGTCCGACGCCAAGCGCCGACGGATCCTCGTGGCCTCGGCGCCCGAATGGTCGCCCCGAGTGATCGTCGACGAGACCGACGACGCCTGGTGGACGCTGACCTATCTGGAGGCCGGGCCTCGCTGGAGTCCGTCCGACGAACGCTTCGTGTACATCTCCGAGCGCGACGGATGGGCGCACCTCTACCTCGCGGAGCCGTCCTTCGAAGGGGGTCCCCGGCAACTGACGGCCGGCGAGTTCGAGGTCGAAGAGCCGGCGTGGTCGCCGGACGGGCGAACGATCTTGCTGAGCGCCAACAAGGGCTCGCGCGCCGAGCGCGGCCTGCAATTGCTGGACGCCCCCGCCCCCGGCGGGATTCCGGACACCGGCGGCGGAGGCGAAGCGGGCGCGAGCGGCGAAGCCGGCGGGGCTGGTGGGACAGGCGAGGCCGGGGGGGCGGGCGAAACCGGCGTACCGGTCATGGAGCCGATCTCGCGCCTGCGCGGCACCTCCACGTTCGGACGCTGGCGGCCGGACGGCGGCGCCATTGCTTTCCTTCATGCTGACCCCGAGAACCCCCTCGATGTCTGGGTACAGGAGCCGGCGCCGAGCGATGCCGTGCAACTGACCGACACCTGGCCGAGCGACGCCGACGAGACCGAGCTGATCAAACCGCAGACGGTGCGGTTTTCGAGCGCCGACGGCCGGCTCATCCCGGCGCAGTTATTTCTCCCCCCGGCGCATGACGACATCGAGGGGCCGCTGCCCGCGGTCGTCTGGGCGCATGGCGGCGGCATCCGCCAGAACCGTTACGGCTGGCACCCGTTGAGGGCGTACGCCGCCTTCTACGGGTTTCATCAGTACCTGGTGCAGCAGGGGTACGTGGTGGTCACGGTCGACTATCGCGGCAGCATCGGTCACGGACGCGAATTCCGCCAGGGGCAGCACATGGACCTGGGAGGGCGCGACCTCGATGACGTTCTCGGGGCCGTCCGCTACCTGCGCCGCATCGAGGATCTCGACGTCGGAAGAATCGGTGTATGGGGAATCTCCTACGGCGGATACCTGACGCTGCAGGCGCTGGTGCAGGCGCCGGGGGCCTTCGATGCGGGCGTCAGTGTTGCCGGCGTCGTGGATTGGGTCGATTGGTCGGTCGACCCCGGTGGCCTGTGGATCGACGGCCGCATGGGAGATCCCGAAGCCAATCCGGAGCTGTTTCGCGAGCGCAGTCCGCTGCACTTCGTCGAGCGACTGACCTCGCCGCTGCTCATCCTTCACGGAACCGCGGACCGTTCGGTTCCCGTGTTGCAGGCTTTCGAGCTTACGGGCGCGCTCGTGGGCGCCGCAAAGCCCTTCGACCTGATGATCTACCCGGGTGAACAACATGCCTTCGTGAGGGCTCGGACGTGGCGCGATTCGTTTCGGCGCGTGGAGGGTTTTTTCGATGCCACGTTGCGCTGACCGAACGCGCGTCGCGCACGCGCGCCCTTGCCGGCGCCCGACAGGCCCCGGTCGGGGGGCGTCCCCGAGGCTCCCGGGTTCCCCGCGCAACCCCCCACCAGGCCACGAGAAAGGCATCTTGGCGGGTTTGTCCGTCGCCTCGGCACCGTGATACGCTCAAAGCTGCTCCCCCGCTCCCAGCAACTCGACCAGGTGTACCATTGCGCCGTGGCCTCGTCGCGGCCAGCCAGCTTTCGGGAGGCATCGTGAGAGCGACGCCCTTTCAACGAATCGCAATCGTCCTCGCCATCTCGCTTCTTTTTTCCGCGGGCGTGAGCGCTCGGCAACAGTCGCGGGGACCGTCGATACAGATCACGTCGCCCGAGAACAGCTCCTATGTCGACGGCATGACGACGATCGTCGCCGCCGTCGTCGCCGCCGCGGGTTCCAGCATCACCGAGGTGAAGTTCTTCGTCGACGACGTAGAGGTGGGTTCCCGCACGGAACCACCCTGGGAGATCCCCTGGGACGCCGGCGCCACCTTCGCGCGCAGGATTATCCGGGCGGTGGCTACCGATTCGAACGGCGCCCAGAGCGAGGACACCATCCTGACGCTGGATCTCGAGACGGCGGTTTTCACCGCTGAGATCGACGTCGTGCCGCTGTTCGTAAACGTCACCGATGATCGCGGCGTCTACATCCCCAACATGCAACAGGACGAGTTCGAGGTCTACGAGAACGGCGACAAGCAGGAGATCATCCACTTCGACAGCAATCCGCGCCCGGTCGTCATCGGTATGCTCATCGACACTTCCGGCAGCATGGAGGGGATGAAGATGGAGCGCGCCAAGCAGGGCGCCAGTGCTTTTCTCGAGCACGTCACCGAACAGGACGCGGCTTTCATCATGGGCTTCGACGCGTTCCCGCGGCTCATGCAGGACCTGACCCCCAATCGCGCGCGCCTGCGTGATGCCATCCAGGAGATGCAGCCGCAGGGGGCGACGTCGCTGAACATGGCCATCGTCGAGGGAGCGGACATTCTCGTGGATCGCCCCGAGCGCCGCGCACTGATCATCCTGTCGGACGGCTTCGACACCGTGCAGTCGGTGACCGAGGGGCAGGCCATCGAGTACGCCCTGAGCCAGGACGTTCGCCTCTACACCATCGGCATTTTCGACACTCTTGCAACCGCCCGCAGCTCAGGTTTCGACACCTTGAACCGGGGTGAAGTCTCCATGCGGGCATATTCCGACGGCACCGGAGGTCGCACGTTCATTCTCAATTCTCTGGGAGAGTTGGAGCGGGCATACGACGAGATTGCTGCCGAGTTACGCAGCCAGTATTCGTTGAGCTACCAACCGGAGTCGCCTGCGAAGCCGGGGGAGTTCCGCGAGATCGAGATTCGGACGAAACGGGGAGATGCCCGCACCAAGCCGGGCTATTACGGGCAATAAGGACAAAATGAACCTAACTCGCGCTGGTCGCCGGATCCTCGTATTCGGTGTCGTCTTCAGTTTGTTGTTCACCGCCCCGGTTTGGGCGCAGGAGTCCGGACAGTCGCAGGTCGACAGCATGCAGTCGATGCAGACGGAGCCCACCGACCCGTCCTACGTCGCACCCTACACATGGAACGTCAGCTTCGGCGTGGGCACCGCGTCGGGAGCCAACCCGATCGGGTCAATCGTCGACGAAGACGAGGAAAAGATCTTCACCTTCGACATCGACAGCGGCGTGTACTTCGCCGGCCGCGTCGCCCGCCGGATGTGGTGGCGTCTCGGTGTCGAGGGCGAGTTCGGCTACGCGTCGCCCGGCGTGTTGATCACCGAGACCGACCCACAGGGACAGAATGTACAGACGGAGCCCTGGGCGGATTACTCGATGGGATACGTCTCCGCCAGCGTACGCGTCGACCTGGTCGATGCCCGCATCACGCCGTTTCTGCTGGGAGGGTTCGCCGTCGTGTTTTCCAGCTACGACGATCGTCAGGTGGCGACGCCACTCGAGGTCGATACGTCGACGAGCAGCACCGATCCGGGGTTCATCTTCGGCGGCGGGTTGGACGTCCGTATCGTTGACAACATCAATCTTCGCGGAGACGTGAGGGGTTTGCGATCGAACGTGGACGCGCCGTTGCTGTCGCGTGGAATCCTCGAGCAATTCGAGGAGGATCGCTCCGCGCTGGCGACGCAGATCCTCTGGACGCTCGGCGTGGCGGTTCGGTTCTAGTAGAACGGCGCCGGGCTACTCGCCCGAGGGCTCGACCCCGAGTTGGGTACTGATTCGATCGAACAGCTCTTGCTCGAGCAAGCCGGTGGATCGTAGTGCCTGGTAGCCGTACTCCTCACCCATGTAGCCCTCGATGCGGGCGACGACCCGCACCTTGCAGGCCCCCCCGCGTATGACGCGGGTGGTGAGAGTGAGCTGATAGCGTCCGCCGATGAAGGGGGCGCCCTGCGAGTAAGAGACCCGGCGCAGATGGCGCCAGTCTTCGTCGCCCGTGTCCGCGAAGACCGCGTAGCGGGTCACCATCAGACCGGTGTTGTTCTGGATGTCGAAATCCTCTTCGTCGACACCACCGGCGAAGTCGGCGACGATCTGCCGCGAAGTACCCCAGCAGTCCGGCATCTCGACAGCGAAATTGCGGTCGTTGTCGATCGGCTCGATGGGCTTGCGACGGAACGTGACGGTGCAGGCCGGTAGCGTCGTCAGGAGGACGCCGGCGGCAATCAGACGTATTACGTTGCGGTTCAGAGACACTTCAGGCTAATCCTCCGCGGGAACACCAGGGGAGGTGAGAGACTCAGTGGGCAGTGGTCTGGTCGGAATCCGCCGACGACTCGTCGTCCGACGAGGCCCCGCCCCTCATCGCGGCCTTGAAATTCTGGATCCCGGAGCCCAACCCGCGCCCGATCTCGGGGATGCGGCTGGCGCCGAAGAGGATGACCACGATCAAAAAGATGAACAGGAGCTCGGTGAAACCAATGCTGCCCAACATTTTTCCTCCTTTGAGGTACTGAAGACATGATACGGGGCCGCTGCGCGCAGGGTCAATGTGCGACCCGCACGGACTGGGGCTTCAGCGTTGCCCGCGGTTCACACGAGTACTCGCTGATCGCCCTCTCGGCGGGTGACGCGCTGCTGGTCGAAATACTCGAGCAAGGGGATGGCATGCTTGCGGCTGACCCCCGCAAGCTCCTTGAAATCAGGGACGCTGAACGACTCCCCGGGCGAGTATCGCGCGTGCAGTTCGGCGACGAGCGCCTCGAGCCGGGGGGCGCGAAAGACCATGTCATCGCGAACGCGCACGAGCTCGCCGCGGCGCAGGATCAGCCGAAAGACGGCCTCGCCGGCTCCCTGCTCGATCCCCAGCTTCGAGAAGGCTTCGTCCATCGACGGCGGCGACAGAGCCGCGTCGTCGTACAGCTCGATCAACCGATCCCGTATGCCGGCTTGTTCGTCGCTCAGAGCAACTTCATGGTCGGCGAGCGCCAGCGTGGCGGTGTCCGGTCGGATCTTGCCGTCGGCGGCGAGGCGGCTGATCAGGGCGTCGAGCACGGTTTCCGGAACTTCCCTCGGCAGCGCCGCTGCGAGGCCACTCTTCGGCAATCCCGGCGACAGCGGATCGGTTCGATGGTGCCTACCGATGGCCTCCAGGGCGCTCGCCTCGAGCGGTGCGACGACCGCGCCGTCGACCAGCACCAGCGGGTCTCGGTGCGCCACCACGAGTCGCTCCCGGGCGGCGTCCGTTTCCACGAGCTCGCGAAGCGCTCGCGCCGTCGTGAACAGTCGCTGCCGCAGCTGTGACTCCTTGGCTCCGCCGGCCCCGGCCGATGCGGTGAGCTCGATGAGGCGCTCCTCGGGCGTTGCGGTATCGAGCCGGCGGAGGCGCGAGACGGCCGCTTCTTCGCTGCGCCGGTGCTTGGCGGGAAGGTTGTCGATCACCACGCCGCCGCCGATCGTGAACATGGGAGAGTAGCGGCGGACGACGAAGCGGTCGCCCGGAGCGCAGGCGTAGGGAGTTTCGAGTCGAAGCTGGACGATGCCGCGCCCACCCGGCTCGATGCGCTCGCCGTCGAGTATCGCCACCCGGGAGAGGATCTCGGCGGCGCCATGGTGGAAGCGCACGCGTTGATGCTGCTTGAGCTCGTGCTCGGGCAACATCTGCAGTCTCGCATCGATCATGTAGGTGGTTGCCAGGCCTTCGGGCGTCATCAGCAAGTCACCACGGCTTACGGCGCTGATCTCGATGCCCTGCAGGTTGACCGCCGTGCGTTGCCCGGCGGTGGCGACGTCGACGGTCTCGCCGTAAACCTGCACGCCGCGGACGTTGACGGGCGTCCGGGAGGGCAACAGCTCGAGCTTGTCGGCGGCGCGCACCTCGCCCGAGAGCAACGTGCCGGTGACCACCGTGCCGAAGCCGCGCACCGTGAACACGCGATCGACCGGCAGCCGAACGAGCTCGCCTTCGGCCCGCTGTGTCGCCGAGGTGAGCACCTCGGCGAGTGTCGTCTGGAGCTCGTCGAGCCCGTCGCCGGTCTGCGAGCTGGTGTGCACCACCGGGGCGTCTCGAAGCAACGTGTCGGCGAGCAGCTCGCGCACCTCCAGCTCCACGAGCTCGGCGATCTCCTTGTCGACAACATCGCACTTGGTGATGGCGACGACGCCGCTATCGACGCCGAGAAGCTCGCAGATCGCCAGGTGCTCGCGTGTCTGCGGCATGACCGATTCGTCTGCCGCGACCGCGAACAGGACGGCGTCGATGCCGCCGATTCCGGCCAACATGTTCTTGACGAAGCGCTCGTGCCCCGGCACGTCGACGAAGCCTGCGCGGATGCCCCCCGGCAGGTCCAGATGAGCGAAGCCGAGGTCGATGGTGATGCCGCGTTCGCGCTCTTCCTGCAGGCGATCGGGGTCGGTGCCGGTGAGGGCTCGAACGAGCGCACTTTTGCCGTGGTCGATGTGCCCTGCGGTGCCCACGATCTTGTATTTTTCGTCCGCCATGTGGAGCGCGCCGAGGTGAGGTAATCGTCGGGCAGTGTAGCCGGATCACGGCTCCGCAACAAGTTGCCGAAACGTGCCTAAGCCCTTGACTTGCAAGGTTTTGCGGCGATTGCTACTGTGCTTACATGACACATCCAGTGATTGTTTCGGCCGTCCGCACCCCCAGTGGCAAGCTGCTGGGATCCCTTTCTCCCTTGCACGCCCCGGAGCTCGGTGCGGTCGCCGTTCGTGCCGCCGTCGAGCGTGCCGGCCGCGCCCCCGAAGATGTCGATGAAGTCATCATGGGACAGGTCATCCAGGCCGGCTCGGGACAGAACCCCGCGCGCCAAGCCGCTCTCGGAGCGGACCTTCCCCCGAGTGTCGCCGCATTCACGATCAACAAGGTCTGCGGCTCGTCGTTGAAGGCGGTCGTGCTCGCCTCTCAGGCCGTCAAGCTCGGCGACGCGAAGTGCGTCGTTGCCGGTGGGCAAGAGAGTATGACCAACGGCCCCTACCTGGTGCCGAATGCGCGGCAGGGATACCGGCTCGGCCACGGCAAGTTTCTCGATGCAACCGTCAACGATGGGCTCTGGTGCGCCTTCGGCGACTACCACATGGGCTGCACGGGCGACCTCGTTTCGGAACGTTACGACGTCAGCCGTGACGAGCAGGACGCGTGGGCGGTTCGCTCGCATGAGCGCGCCGCCGCCGCTCAGGGGAGCGGCGCCTTCGACGCCGAAATCGTCGCCGTCGAGGTGCCGCAGCGCAAAGGCCCGCCGCGGGCGTTCGACGCCGACGAGACCATCCGTGCCGACACGAGCACCGAGGCGCTGGCGCGTCTCAAGCCCGTTTTCAGCGCCGACGGCACCGTCACGGCGGGCAACGCTCCGGGTGTCAACGACGGCGCCGCGGCGGTCGTGGTGATGGGTGAAGAGGAGGCCACCGCCCTCGGGGCCCCGATTCTGGCACGCGTCGTCGCCTACGCGACGAGCGGAATCGTGCCTGAGCTCGTGATGATGGCGCCGGTCGAGGCCGTCAACATGGTGCTGGACAAGACAGGGTGGGACCGCGACGACGTCGACCTCTACGAGCTCAACGAAGCGTTCGCCGTCCAGTCCGTGGCGGTGGTCAAGGAGCTGCAGATCGATCCCGAGAAAGTGAACGTCAATGGCGGCGCCGTGGCGCTCGGTCATCCGATCGGGGCGTCGGGCGCGCGCATCCTCACGACCCTGCTGCACGCCATGGATCAACGTTCGGCGCAGCGAGGGATCGCCGGGATGTGCATGGGTGGCGGCAACGGAGTTGCCGTTGCCGTCGAGAGGATCTGAATGGGAATTCAACGCGTGGGTGTAGTCGGCGCCGGGACAATGGGCGCCGGAATCGTTCAGGTGTGCGCTCGTGCAGGGTACGAGGTGGTTGTGCGAGAGCCCGTGGATGCTCTGGTTACGGCGGGGGTGGCGCGGCTCGACGGCGGCCTCGCGCGGGGGGTGAAGAAAGACGTCGTCGACGAGGACCAAGCCGCCCGGATTCGCGCCCCCGTGAGCGGCACGAC
>CAYSHI010000135.1:0-8499 GCA_964430745.1 uncultured Acidobacteriota bacterium
GGCCTTCCCGCCACCATCGACGACCAACGCTGTGCCGGTCATGAAGGAGGACTCGTCGGAAGCCAGAAAGAGCACCGCGTCGGCGATCTCGTCCGCGGTGCCGATACGGCCGAGCGGCCGATCCGCCGCGCCCGCCGAGTACTCCTCCCAGGACATACCGCGCTTGTCGGCGTCGTCGGTCAGCATCGGCGTCTCGACGTCGCCGGGGCATATGCAGTTGACGCGGATCCCGTCAGGGCCGTGATCGATCGCCATGGCCTTGGTCATCACCACGAGGCCGCCCTTGGCGGCGCAGTAGGCCGCCGCGTGGTCGCCGCCGAGGACACCCCAGCCCGAGCTGCAGTGGATGATCGAGCCGCTGCCGCGCTCGATCATCGAGGGTAGGGCGTACTTCGACATCAGGAAGGCGCCCTTGAGGCTCGAGTCGATGGTCTCGTCCCACTCCTCCTCAGTGCAGTCCGGCACCGTGTTCGGATGAAACACGCCGGCATTGTTGAACAGAACGTCGATCTTGCCGAAGCGGGCCAACGTTTGCTCGACGGCTTCGCGGCACTGGTCCGCGCGGCGCACGTCGGACCGCACGAACATTGCGTCGCCGCCACCCTCGCGGATGGCCCGAACGACCCCGTCACCACGCTCTTGATCGCGTCCGGTGAGCGCCACCGCTGCACCCTCTCGCGCGAAGAGGAGCCCTGTGACGCTGCCGATTCCGGAGTTGCCGCCGGTGATAAGCGCGACCTTGCCTTCCAATCTCATGGGTGCTCCTCCTGCCTCTCGTCGTTTGCGACGTCGCGCCGGATGCTCACACCGGCTTCTTCTACTCGTGGCTCCACTGGCTGCACAGGCCGCCCGACGTTTCCCCACCGTCCATGACGTAGACATGGCCGGTGGCGAACGCAGCGTCGTTCGATGCGAGAAAGGCGAATAGTGCGGCGATCTCCTCGGGCTCGGCGTGCCGACCGGCCGGGATCTTTCGGTTGACCGCGTCGAGCATGGCTTCGGTGTACTCGGCCCGCTGCATGGGAGTCAGCACGTAGCCGGGCGAGATCGCGTTCACCCGAACCGCGGGAGCGAGCTCGAGCGCCATCGCCCGGGTGAGCGCGATCACGCCGCCCTTGCTGGCTGTGTAGTCGGCGTAGTGGGGGTAGCCGGCGCTGCCGGCTGTGGAAGCCGTGTTGAGGATCACGCCGGAGCCCTGGGCGACCATGTGACGGCCCGCCGTCTGGGCCATGTAGAACACGCCCTTCAGGTTGACGCCGAGCACGTCGTCCCATTCCTCAGGTGTGATGTCCAGGAAGTCGTGCCGAATGCTGATGCCCGCGTTGTTGATGAGCACGTCGAGCGAGCCCATGCGCGCCACCGCCTCGCTGACCGCACGCTGCACCTGCTCGAAGTCCGAGACGTCGGCGTCGATCACCGCGGTCAGCCCGGGAAGCTCCTCGGCCACGCGCCGGCGCGCGTCGGCGCTGCGATCGAGCACGCACACCGCGGCGCCCTCTTCCAGGAAGCGGGTCGCGGTAGCTTTCCCGATTCCACTGGCCCCGCCGGTGACGAGAACGTGCTTGCCGTTCAGTCCTCGCATTCCTGATCTCCTGGCAGCTGGCTTGATGTGTCGGATCGAAAAATTATAGGGCTGCAAGCCCTTCACCGGGCTGCTACTGGGTGGATGCGATCCACTGGTCGATCTTCGCCTCGAGCAGCACCAACGGGAGGCTTCCGGAACTGAGGACCTGGCGGTGGAACTCCCTGACGTCGAAGCGATCCCCGAACGCCTCTTCCGCCCGGGAGCGTAACTCGCGGATCTTCAACTGGCCGATCTTGTAGGAGAGGGCCTGGCCCGGCATGACCATGTAGCGCTCGATCTCGGCGATGATCGCCGCCTCGGACTCGGCCTCGTGGTCCAGCGAGTACTGGATCGCCTCTTCGCGGCTCCAGCCCTTGGCGTGCATGCCGGTGTCGACGACCAGGCGGATGGCGCGGTGCATTTCCGCGCTGAGCATGCCGAAGTACTGGTAGGGGTCTTCGTAAAGGCCCAGCTCCCCGCCCAGAGACTCGCTATAGAGGGCCCAGCCCTCGACGAACACGCCGATGCCTTCAGGGTGCAGGAACTCCGGCAGATCCTGACTCTCTTGTTGCAACGAGAGCTGGTAGTGGTGGCCAGGGATCGCCTCGTGCAAGAAGAGCGACTCGTCAGCGTACTTGTTGTAGCTCAGAACATCGGGGATCGGTACGTAGAACACCCCCGGGCGTGTACCGTCCTTGGTGCCGGGGACGTACTCGGCACTGGCCGACGCCTCCCGGAAAGCCTCCGTTCGCCTGACCTCGAAGCCGGCCCTGGGCTCCACATCGAAAAGCTCCATGAGCTGAGGCTTCATGCGCTCGTGGATGGCTTCGAAGTTGGCGATCACCTGCCCGGGCTCGGTGAACGGCGTCTGCTGTTCGCTTCCGCGCACGTGGTCGAAGAACGACCTCAGGTCGCCCGTGAAGCCGACGGCCTCTTTCACGGTTTCCATTTCCCCGGAGATGCGCTCGACCTCGCGCAGGCCGAGCTCGTGGATCTCGTCGGCCGTCTTGGTCGTGGTGGTGTGAAAGCGGATCAGATACCGGTAGGTATCCGCTCCGTTCGGCAGCGCCCCGATACCGGTGTGGTCTCCGGCGACGGGTAGGTACTCTTCGACCAGGAAGGTTCGGAGCCGTTCGTGGCCCGGGTTCACCTGCTCGAGAATGCTGCTCGCGAAGGCGGCTGCCAGGCGCTCGGCATCGGCGGTCGCAAAGTCCGCGGGCAGGTTCTGAATCGGCCGGTAGTAGAGATGGGCGTCGATGTCGGCCGTGACCAGATCATCGATCTGACCGATCGCGCGCTCGACGATTACCCTCGGCCAAACGATCCCTCGCTCGATGCCGTTCCGCATGTTGGCGACGGCCGTGTCGACCCAGAGCACGTAGTCATCAAGTCGCTCGAGCCAGTTGTCATAGTCCTCGGTCGTATCGAACGGCTGGACGCTCTCGCCGCCCGCCAACTGGCTGAAGTAGAGCTGGAACGAGGAGATCTGGCTGACGGGCATCAAGCGGAAGTTGGGGAGGTCGAACATCGGCGAGGCAACCGTGGCGAGCGGATTCTCGAGGCCCTCCTTCTTGATCGCACAGTCCCACTTCATCACCTGCAAGCTGAGCCGGTCGGCCTCGGAGAGCTCGGCGTTCTCGAAGGTCGCGATGGCATCGAGGAAGCGGTCGTATTCCTGGATCAGATCCGCCTGGTATTCGGTGGAGATGTAGTTCGCCACATAGTCGTCGTAGCCGACTTCACCGAGTTTGGTCGCCTCGACCGGATTCACGCGCAGCTTGAACTCGTAGTAGTCGGCAAACAGGTCCTCGACGGCGGTGGCAGGAGACTGCTGCCCACCCGTCGAGTCGGTGCAGCCGATGACGAGGGTAAGCGCGGCGAAAAGCACGGCCACGCCGTACCTACCGGATAACAATCGTCTCAACATCTCGACCAGACCTTTCCTGGGTAGCGGCGAAACGGCCCATGGTACATGACGCCGAGCCCCTTATAGACGTCGCTCCAAAGGGCCCCGAAGGCGGTTCGTGCGAGGGCGTCGTTGCAGTCGCGGAGCCGCGCGACGCCGGGACCTTCGTCGATCATACGAGCCCCAGCGACCACATGAGCCATACGGTTGCGAACGAGGTGATTCCGCCCACGGCGGTCACGCCTCCGTAGCCGAACAGGGCCTCGTCCACCTCCAGCCCGCTCAGCGATGTGCATACCCAGAAATAGCTGGAGTTCACGTACTTGATGATCACGGAGCCGGAGGCACCGGCCAGCATGGCGGCTTCGGGAGAAAGCCCCAGAGTGCCCAGCATGGGCGCAACCAGGGATGCGGCGGTGATCACCCCGACCGTGGTGGAGCCGGTGAGGGTGTTTCCGAGCACGCCGATCATGAACGGCAGGAGGATGGATGGCAGGCCGTAGGCGACGAAGATACCGGCGATGAAATCCACGGCGGGCGTGCCCTTGAGGATCTCGCTCAAGGAGCCGCCCAGTCCGGTGACGACAAGGATCATGGCCGAGGTCTTCAGGCCGTCTTTGACCCACTGGTTCGTGGACGCCACCCGTCCCGCGTGCGGCGCGTTGCTCACCGCCAGCGACAAGCCGATTGCGAGAGCGACCACGGGCCACCCGACGAAGTCCAGGGCTGCGCGGAGCGGATGCCCGACATCCAACACCAACCTGGCCACGCTCTGGGCGCTGATGAGAATCACCGGCACGGCGATCGGTGCGTACGCCCGCATCGTCGAGAGATTCACGACCTCGCTCCCGGCGGCGGCCATGTCTCCGTCGGCGACGTTCCGGTCGGGGCCGTTTCCCGCCCCGCCGCTCTGCACGGCCGTCAGCTCCACCATGTGCCGCGAGTCCCGGAACTCCTCGGAAGGCAAGGTCTTGATGCGCGGCCCGGCGATGTACTGACCCCAGAGCCAGCCGGCGACGGACCCCACGAGGCAGGCGATGCCGCCGAAGATCATCGTCTTGCCGATGTCGGCACCGACGATGGCGGCAGCCGCCAGGGGGCCGGGCGTGGGCGGAACGATGGCGTGCGTGAGCTGAAGGGCACCCACCAGCCCGATGGACATCGTCGCAATGCCTACACCCATGGCGTGGGCCGCGGAATGCACCAGAGGATTGAGGATCACGTAGGCGACGTCGGAGAAGATGGCGACGCCGAGCACGAAGCCGGTGAGCGTCAGGGCCAGGGGCATGCGCTTGGCCCCGACCAATCTCACCATCGAGCGCGTGATCACCTCGATCGCGCCGGTCTGTCGCAGGCCCTCCGCGATGACGGAGCCCAGCACGATCACGATGCCGATCTTGCCCAGCGTGTTGCCGAAGCCCTTCTCGAACGCCTGGATGAAGTTGTTTCGCTGCACGCCGGGCAGGATTCCGAAGAGGATGATCGGCAGCAGCAGCGCCAGGAAAACGTGCCACTTCCAGCGCGCGATCAGGAGCAAGAGCAGAAGGATGAGCCCGGCGAAGCCGATCAACGCGACGGCGACGCTGGTGGTGACGGCGGTGTTCGGGTCCACGCGAACTCCGGATTTCGGTAGCTGGGGGCCGATGGAAAGGCCGAAGCGTCCTAGGCTACCGGGGCTCCGCCAGGTACTCCAGGGCCGCGGTCACGCCGCCGGACCTGTGCGGGATACCCGCGAGGCCCAGTCCCATCTCCACCCCGCACAGCGTGCCCGCGAGCATCAGGTCGTTGAAGTCGCCGAGGTGGCCGATGCGAAACACGCGGCTCTTGACCTTGCCGAGGCCGGTTCCCAACGACATGTCGAAGCGGTCCAGTATGATGCCGCGCAGCTCGTCGGCGTCGTGCCCGTCAGGCAACCAGACCGCGGTGAGGCTGTCGGAGTACGCTTCGGGGTCGAGACAGCACAGCTCCAGTCCCCAGGCTCCCACCGCGCGGCGGGTTGCCTCGGCGAGGCGGGCATGGCGCGCGAAGACGCTGTCGAGTCCTTCGTCGAGCAATAACTCCAGGGCGACGTCGAGGCCGTACAGCAGGTTCGTCGCGGGCGTGTAGGGAAAGAAACCCCGCTCGTTGTTCTTCACGACCGGCTCCCAATCCCAATAGGAGCGGGGCAGCGAGGCCGTTTCGGCGGCGGCCAGGGCCTTGTCGCTGACGGCATTCATGCCCAATCCGGGAGGGAGCATCAGGCCCTTCTGCGAGCCCGCCACGGTGACGTCCACGCCCCACGCCTCGTGCCGGTAGTCCATCGAGCCCAGAGATGAAATGGTGTCCACCATGAGAAGCGCATCATGGCCGGAGGCGTCCATCGCCTCGCGGACCGCCGGGACGTTGCTGACGACTCCGGTGGAGGTTTCGCAGTGAACGACCATGACGGCGTTGATGGAACGGTTCGGATCGGCGAGCAATCTCTCCTGCACGACGTTCGGGTTCACACCGTGACGCCAATCGCCCGGCACCCACACCACGTCGAGGCCGAGACGGGCGGCGACGCCGTTCCATAGCGTGGCGAAGTGGCCGGTCTCGAAGGCGAGCACCCGGTCCCCGGGGGACAGCGTGTTCACCAGGGCGGCTTCCCACGCCCCCGTGCCCGAGGAGGGGAATACGAGCACGGGACCCGACGTCTGGAATACGGCCCGCAAGCGCTCGAGGACGCGCAGCGTCATCTCTGAGAACTCGGGGCCGCGGTGATCGCCCGTCGGCTGTGCCAGGGCCCGAAGGACAGGGTCCGGAACGTTGGTCGGGCCGGGGATCTGAAGGAAGTGACGCCCCGGCTTCCGGGACTGGGGACCGCTCATCCGGCGCCTCCTGGCGATGGTCCTGCCTGGTGATTCGCAGCAACGTCCAACAGGGTATCTTCCGACACTCGCCGGCAAAAGTTCTGGAGTGCCCCCGTCCGACGGTCCGCTCGTCCCGCGAATGCGATAGTGCCGAGAACCTGCGAGAGTTGTATCTGGTTGGTCCGGGATGAAGCAGAGGATGCCCCGGTCGACGACAGGCGAGGAGGAAGGTCGCCCACCGGGCACCCGATGACGAAGGAGCAGAAATGTCGAGATGGACGGCGGAGCACATTCCCGATCAATCCGGAAGAACGGCCATCGTGACCGGGGCCAACACCGGCATCGGCTTCGAGACGGCGCGGGAGCTCGCCCGCAAGGGCGCTCACGTCACCCTGGCGTGCCGCAGTGTCGACAAGGGCACAGCGGCGATGAAGCGCATTCTGGCGGCGTTCCCCGGGGCAGACGCGTCGGTGGAGCAGCTCGATCTTTCCGACCTTCGCAGCGTCGAGGCATTCGCCGAGAGGTACGCGGCCAAGCACCCGCGGCTCGACATGTTGATCTTGAATGCCGGCGTCATGGTGCCGCCCGAGAGCAAGACGGCGCAGGGGTTCGAGCTTCAGTTCGGTGTCAACCACCTCGGCCACTTCGCGCTCACCGGGGCGTTGCTGCCGCTCGTCGAGGCCACCGAAGGCTCGCGCGTGGTGGTCGTGTCGAGCACCGCCGCCGTGGGGGCGTCGATGAACTTCGACGACCTGCAGTTCGAGAAGCGAGGCTACGCGGCCTGGAAAGCCTACGGCCAGAGCAAGCTCGCCAACCAGCTCTTCAACCTCGAGCTGCAGCGCCGTCTTCAGGCCGCCGGGTCGTCGGTCCTCGTCACCGCGGCTCACCCCGGTTGGACGGCGACCGACCTGCAGCGAACCACCGCCGTGGTTCGCTTCTTGAACAACTTCGTCGCGATGCAGCCGCCGAAGGGCGCATTGCCCACGCTGCGAGCGGCGACCGATCCCGAAGCCGGCGGCGGCGACTACTACGGGCCGAACGGATTCCTCCAGATTCGCGGCTACCCGAAGCGCATCGACATGGTGAAGCAGGCGCGAGTTTCCGAAGACGCCGCGCGGCTCTGGGACATCAGCGAAGAGCTGACCGGCGTGCACTACGACATGCGGCCCGCCTAGACGGAACCTCAGGCCAACCTCCGCCGATTCCAGTTGTCTTGCCGACGCCGAAGCGGATAGATTCCCGCGAACCCGGGAGGAGACGCATGAAGAGAGGCTCGCGAGTGAAACGGTTGCTGGTCGCCCTTTCGGCGGTGCTGGTCCTTGCAGCCTGTGCCGCGGCGGAGACGGTTACGCCGGACGCCGGCACCGCCGGCACCGCGGCATCGGCACAGGCCCCGGCGTCGGCCGAGAAAGGTCCAAGAACCCAGCCCGGAACCGAGATGGGGCTATACGCGCCCGAACAACACGACCTGTACGACGGCCGTTTCAATGTTCGCGGCACGCGGATCTTCCATGTCGGAACGCTGGCGGACGATTCGCCGTGGGATCACCTGGGCGATGACGCGTCGAATCTGAGAGAAGTTGGCGGGGTCGTCGAATTCGAAGTCAACGAGGTCGACAACACGGGATCCTTTGTGGCCGACCTGGAGCTTCCCGAGGGCCGCTATCGGATCGAGCTCGATCAGTTCGTGGAGTTCTCACCGTGCCAGGACGGAGGCATTGCGGCTTTTCTCTTCGAGCACGGCGACGCCGGTTGCGGCGACGCGAACTGGCCCAAGAGCCTGCTCTACGTCGCCGGCTGGGGCCTGGGCCGCGCCTGGTTGGGCGACGATCTGCTCTACGACGACTACCAGATCCATTTCATGGTGACCCAGGGTATGCGCGATCGCGAGACTCTGGTCGTAGCGACGGATGCCGGAAACTCCGCCACCGGAGCCGGCGCCGTCAATCCCGCGGCAATGCAGCTCGACTTCTACATCCGCAGCCCCGAGGCCAACGACGCCAACCATCCGAGCCGCGAGGTGTTCGATCACTTCTTCGCGATGGAAGTCACCTGGCGCTAATCGCCCGCCGTGGTTGGGCTGCGAGCCGATCTGGTTCACCTCGCGAAAGAGAATGACGCCGTCGTCGGAGACCGGACGCCTACGGGCAGAAGTACGTGACCGCCGGGTTGCTTACCGGTGCGCCGGGCAGGCAAGC
>CAYSHI010000136.1:0-15797 GCA_964430745.1 uncultured Acidobacteriota bacterium
TAGACACCCTTTGGCCTTCGCCGCGGTCGCCTTGGTCGTCTGGCCATTGAGCAGCGTCGCCCCCGCCCATGCATTTCAGCAATCGTCTCCCGAGGTCATCCGCGTGGGCCACTGGCTCGAGGTCCGCGGGCAGTTGTCGGAAGACGAGCGTTTTGTTGCGTCGAAGGTCGATCTCCTGCAACCGGACTCGGACGAGATCCTCGTGGGCACGGTGTCCGTCTCGCGGGCAACGCCGGAGCGTCTCCTACTCCTCGGCCAACCGGTTCTCATCGAGGACAAGACCGAATGGGAGGGCATTGATCCCGATGAGGTCGACGGCCGGCGGGTCAAAATCGAAGGGCACTTTCGCAGCTCTGCGAGATTCGCGGCGCGGGAGATCGAGCCGCGCGGGCCCGGCCGGGAGCGAATCGGTGGCCAAGTCGACGCGGTAGCGAGGACGGAGGACGGTATCGAGGTCCGCATCATGAGATACCGCGTCCTGATCCCGTCCATGTTGTCGATCGACCACGACGAGCCCATCGACAACTACGCGCTCGCCCGCTCCTACCAGGTCTCGCCGGACGGTATCGGACGCGACGATGATGAGTTGTTCGGAAAAGGGATCGCCATCACTGACCGCCTCCGGCTCACGGGCCATCTTGAATTCGCCTCGGCCCTGGAGCGCGACTTCGACCTCGACAGCGACGATGCCGAGAACCGCACCGACTACCGGGGCTCCGGTCGCGTCCGCTTCGAATACAGGCTTCCAGGATCCGTCGGCGTGGTGGGCGAGCTGCGCTCTGGCCGCCTGTTCCGCGACGACGAGGAGGATGGTTCGTTCTCGGTGCAGAACACGTCGCTGGGAGAGGCGTTTGCCTATGTGAGTGATGTTCTCGCGGCCGGCTTTGACCTCCAGGCCGGACGACAGGACTTCGACGAGAGGCGCGAGTGGCTCTACGACGAGAACCTGGATGCCGTCCGCGTCATCGGATCGTGGAGCGATGTCCGCGCCGAGGTGTCACTGAGCACCAGCTTCGGCGACAACAGCGAGCGCGATCGCAACTCGACCAATCTCATCGCCTATGTCTCGAATCGCGACCGCCGCCGGCACCTGGCAGCGTACATGATCTATCGACGGGTCAACGTCGAGCTCGGGGAAACGCCCATGCACCTCGGCGTGCGCGCTCTCGGCGAGTGGCTGCCCGACAACGACAGCTGGCTGGAGCTGGCCTACCTGCGCGGTGCGCGCGCCGGAAACCCCGTGCGCGGCTGGGGCTTCGATGCCGGGACGACATGGTCGCTGGGCGAGAGCCCGTTCTCGCTCACCGCCGGCTACGCGCTGGGTACCGGCGATGATGATCCGTCCGACGGCTTCGATCGCACGTTTCGTCAAACCGGCTTTCAAGACAACAACGACAAGTTCGCGGGCGTGACTTCGTTCCGCTACTACGGCGAGCTCGTCGATCCGGAGCTTGCCAACCTACACATTCTGACCGCCGGATTCGGAGCCTTGCTGGCCCGCCGCACCTCCGTCGATCTCGTGGCTCACCAGTACCGCCAGGACAAGGCACGAACCTTTCTCGTTGACACCGAGCTCGACGGCCGGCCGGATGGCATTCACAAGATGCTGGGTTGGGAGATCGACGCCATCGTCGGTTGGCGCCATTTCGAAGCGTGGGACTTGGAAGCGGTCGGTAGCTACTTCGTGGCCGGCCCGGCATTTCCCAGGGGCGACAGAGCCTACCTGATCAAGTTGCAGCTCCGTTATCGGTTTTAGCGACGCTTCCGTTACGTTCCGGTTTGCCAAGCTCCCGCCAACCGCCGGCCCCCGGGCACAACCAACCGCACGGAGACGACAATGCTTCGACTATCCGGCGTCGTCCAGGGCCGCTTTGAGTCGCTGCACGAGTCTCGTGTGCGAGGCCGACGCCGTCATGGTCGCGGCCGTGTCCCAGTCGAGGGCGTCCATATAGAGGAGGTTGTCGTTCCCCGCCTCGAAAATCACCAGAAGCATGACTTTGGACGTTGCGTAGCCGGATGGATACGGGATCCCCCTGTTGACGATGCCTTGCTGCCCGACCACGTTGGGGTCACCGCTCAAGATGCAGATGAGATCGGCCTCCTCGCGATCGTCCACCTCTTCGAACCGATCCAGTCGCCGGAAATCCCGGCGAAACTGCCGGAACACCAGCATCGAATCCGACCAGGCTTGCAGGTCGCTGACGAAGAAGACCTTTCCGCCTTCGAGAAGGCGCGCGGGTATGGTGTATTCCTGTTCTTGCGCGCTCAGGCTCGAGCCGGCGGAGGAAACGACCAGAGCAAACGCGAGGACCATCGCGACCCGTCGCACGGTCATGTTCGACCTCCTTGGCGATCAAGCAGCTGATAACACGACGCTACCATCTGAATATCTTGGAGACCATGGGGCACCCTCGCAGACCCCTGTACGCGACCCGCGTTTCGGACTAAAATCTTCCTGTGCCTGGGCTTCCTGGTCTTTCTTCTACCGGCGGACGATACCCTCGTCTATGAGCGTGAACCCGAGCGACATCTTCGACAGCGACTCCCGCATCCGGGAGAACCTTCGCAAAGCTCGGCTACTGGTCGGCGACATCGGCTGGTGGGTGTTGCTGCTGCTTGGCCTCGTCATCCACCTCACTACGGTGGTGGTCGCGTTCAACGCCCATGAGGGCATACGGGCCTGGGTGGTTGCAGCCTTGAGCGCCGTCGTTCCCGCCGTTCCGGAAATCTACTGGGCGATCCACGTCGCCGTCCGTGAGGGCACCGTGGCGCACCCCTATGTCCTCGCCGTCATCGGCTACCCGGTCGCCTGCGCGCTCTTTCTCTTCGGCGGCTGGCTCTTTTTCCCCCGGCGCGTTTCCGGGCAACTCGACGTCAGCGAGGGCGCCGAGCGCTGATCTCCCGCCGCGGGGCCCGGCGTCGACCTGGATGCCTTCGAGCCAAAGGCTGAAGCCCAAGACTCGCCGCCGGCTTCAAACTCGCGCCGCCCCCCTGCAAACACCTTCCCCAGGGTGCACAATGGAGGCGTGAACCACCGTCGCGCGGCGATCGTTGCCGGACTGCTCGCGCTGCTGGTGGCGGGTATCGCGCCGCTGTCGCGGGCCGCCCCGCAGGGCGATGTGGTGGTCGTTTGCGATGTCGACGACGCCATCACGCCGATAAGCGCCGAGTTCATCATCGAATCCCTTCGCTCGGCGAACGCCCGCGACGCCGCACTTTTCGTCTTGCGCATCGATACGCCCGGCGGTCTCGACGTCGCCACTCGCGACATCATCCAGGCGTTTCTCGCCAGCGAGATTCCGACGGCCGTGTACGTGTACCCCGCGGGCGCCCGCGCGGCGTCGGCGGGCTTCATGATCGCGATGGCGGCGGACGTCGTCGTGATGGCTTCCGGCACCAACATGGGCGCGGCCACGCCGGTTGCCATGGGCGGCGGCGAGATCGACGAGACCCTCCACAAGAAGATCATCGAGGACGCCTCGGCCTACATGCAGTCGATCGTCGAGCGACGTGGCCGGCCCGTGGAGCCCGCCGTCGAGGCGGTCACGGAGGGGCGCTCCTTCGCCGCCAGCGAGGCCATCGAGCTCGGCCTCGCGGACCTCATCGCCGACGACCTCGACGAGACGATCCGGGAGCTATCGGGCCGCACGATTCGAGCCGCCGAGGGCGAGCCCCTGGTGCTGGAGCTCGATCCATCGAGCGTCGAGGAGCTGGAGATGAACCTGCGCCAGCGCGTCCTCGCGACGCTGGCGAATCCGCAGATCGCCTACTTTCTGCTGTTGCTCGGCGCCGGCGGCCTCTACTTCGAGCTCTCCAATCCCGGGGCGGTGGCGCCCGGCGTGATCGGTGCGGTGAGCCTGGTGCTCGCATTGCTCGCCTTTCAGCAGCTCCCGTTCAGCTACGCCGGGCTGGCGCTGTTGGCGCTCGGCGTGGTGTTCCTGATCCTCGAGGTCAAGGTGATCTCCTACGGAATGCTCACCCTGGCCGGCTTGGTCAGCTTCGTGCTCGGATCGATGTTGCTTTTCCGCGGGCCGGTTCCCGAAATGCGCCTGTCGTTGGGCTTCGTGCTTCCCGTCGCTTCGGCGTTCGTCGCGATCATGGCGTTGATGATCAATCTCGTGGTGCGGGCGCATCGAGGTCGCGTTCTTACGGGCCCCGCCGGCCTCGTCTCCGAGATCGGCGAGGCCACCGACGACTTCGGGACCGACGGCCGCGGGCATGTCTTCGTACATGGGGAGCTGTGGAGCGCAAAGGCCACGGAGCCGATCAAGAGGGGTGACATCGTCGAAGTCGTGGCCGTCGGGTCGGGCCTGAGCATCGATGTGCGGCCGAGCGACGAAGACAACCACAAAAGGAGCTGAAAGCATGCCCATCCTCACACCCTGGTTGATGGCGTTCGCGTTCGTGGTCTTCTACTTCATCAGCGTCATCAACGTGCTCAGGGAATACGAGCGTGGCGTGATTTTCCGGCTCGGCCGGCTGCTCCCCGAGCCGAAGGGGCCCGGCTTGATCCTGGTGTTCTGGCCGATCGACAAGATGATCCGCGTATCGCTGCGGACACTCGCGCTCGACGTGCCGCCGCAGGACGTCATCACGCGCGACAACGTGTCGGTAAAGGTCAACGCGGTGATCTACTTCCGCGTCATGGACCCGACCAAGGCCATTGTCGAGGTCGAAGACTTCATGTATGCCACGTCGCAGTTGGCGCAGACTACGCTGCGCTCGGTGCTCGGACAGGTAGAGCTCGACAGCCTGCTGGCCGAGCGCGATCGGCTCAACACGCAGCTGCAGTCGATTCTCGATGCTCACACCGACCCCTGGGGCATCAAGATCTCCATGGTCGAGGTCAAGCATGTCGATCTGCCGCAGGAGATGATCCGCGCGATCGCACGGCAGGCCGAGGCGGAGCGCGAGAAGCGCGCCAAGATCATCCACGCGGAGGGCGAGTTCCAGGCAAGCAACCAGCTCCGCGAGGCGGCGGCGGTGTTGGCAACCGAGCCGGTGGCGGTGCAACTGCGCTATTTCCAGACCCTGACCGAGGTCGCCTCCGACCGCAGCTCGACAATCGTCTTTCCGCTGCCGATCGACTTTCTGAAGGGATGGTTGAGCGGCGGAAAGAGCGAGGACTGAGGGCCGGACGGACGGCGGCAAGAGCGCGGACTGAGACGACGGCTGGGCGCCCGTATCAACGATGCTCGGCAGCGGCGAGCCCGGTCAATCCAGGCCGATACTGGCAAAGAACACCGTGAACACCGTGATCAAGGCGGCGCCGAAGATCCACGTCCTCTTCTTGTCGAGGGTCTTGCGCCCCACCAACAGGCGTTCGATATCCGGCGTCCCGGCCACGTAGCGCGCGCCGTCGACGCGGCCCACGACCCTCCCGCTCTCGACCAACGCCGGCTCGTCGAAGGTCACCTCCTCGCCGCCCTTCATTACGACGCCGAGCACCGGCTCCCACGAAGCCGGCCGGTAGGTCGGGGCATGCGGCAGCGGCTGCTGCACGTAGCACCCCGAGACGAGCACGGCGAGAATACACGCCACCATCCGGCGCGGCCGCATCGAGGTGAGCTCTCTTCGCGAAACGCTCATGCAACCACTCATCGTCATGCCGCGCAGGCGCAGGCGGGGCCTGCTCCCATGTACGGCTCGAGTCCGGATTCGTCGGCCTTCGTCGGGTATCGCCGAGGAGCCCTCGGCAACGCCTTCGATCATCTCCGTTACCTCCTCTATTCTGTCTAACCGGGCCGCGTAATGCCAAGCGACAGGCACACCGGAGACAGGCACGCCCGCCTGCCCGGCTCTGCTACTCTTGGGCGCTATGCAAGCTTCTCTGGCCAACGCCCGCAGGCTCCAGGTGGCGTTCGTGGTGCTGCTGGTCGTGTGCGTCGCGCAACTCGGCTGGTGGCTCGTCGATCAGTGGCTGGATGCCGCGGAGGCCAACGCGCGCGCCCGCGCCGGTTACGAAAAGAGCCTGCGAGCGGCGCGCACGCTGTCCGAGCAGGGATTCCCGAGCGAAGCGATTACCGAGATGTTCCCCGAGATCGTCGTTACACCCGAAGGTCTGACCATCGACGCGGAGCTGCTTCAGGCAGCCGACGACGAGCGCTGGAGCCGCGTGAATCAATACGCCTGGGAAGGTGGCTTCTTCCTCGTCGTCCTGCTCGCCGCGATCGGCGTGCTGCGAAGCGCCGTGCGCTCCGAGACGAGGCTACGCCGCCGGCAACACAACTTCGTCACGGCGGTGACGCACGAGCTGAAGAGCCCTCTCGCGGCGATGAGGCTCGCCGCCGAAACGATGGTTATGCGCGACGAAGACGCGGAGGCGCGCCAACGCCTGACCCGGCGGCTGCTCTCGAGCCTCGACCGCATGGAGTCAACCGTGTCCAACGTCCTGGATACCGCCCGCATCGACGAAGACAAGCTGCCGCTGGCGCCGGACGATGTTGATGTCGTCGCGCTGATCCGTGATGTCGTCGAATCGATGGCGAACACCGTCGAGAGTCGCGGGGTGACGCTGCACGTGGAGTCGCCGGATCACCTCGACGTCCTCGCCGACGTGCACGCCCTGACCGCCATTGTCCGCAACCTGATCGACAACGCCCTCGGGGCGGTCGCGGGGATCGAACAAGGCGCCGTAACCGTCAACGTCGACGAGGGACCCCGGTACGCGACCATCGAGGTGCGCGACAATGGGCGCGGTTTCGACCCGGCCGTCGCGGACAGGCTGTTCGAGAAGTTCTACCGTCCCGGCGACGAGATGCGTCGGGAAGTACGCGGCACCGGCCTGGGCCTGTACATCGCCCGCTATCTGGCTACCTCGAGCGACGCCGAGCTGACCGCCCACAGTGAAGGACCGGGAACCGGGGCGACGTTTCGCCTGGCCTGGCCACTGGCCGGCTCATGAGCAACGCGCCGCGCATTCTGATCGTGGAGGACGAGCCCGCCCTCGCCATCGGTATCCAGGAGGTTCTGGCGCACGAGGGCTATTCGGTCGACATCGCCGCCGATGGCGCCACCGGGCTCGACGCGGCAAGCTCCGGCAACTACGAGTTGGTGATCCTCGATGTCATGCTGCCGCGCATGGACGGCTACACGGTCTGCCGCGAGCTTCGTCAAGGCGGCAACACCATCCCGGTGCTGTTTCTGACGGCCAAAGGCGAGCCCGCGGACCGCATTCGAGGACTCGAAGAAGGCGGGGACGACTACGTCAGCAAGCCCTTTCACCTGAAGGAACTCCTTCTGAGGGTGTCCGCGATTCTGCGTCGACACCGCTGGTACGGCGGCTCGACGCTGCGTCAGCCCGTTGTCCGGTTCGGCGGCAACGAGGTCGACTTCCGCACCTACCAGGGGCGAAGCGCCGACGGCACGGCCCACGAGCTGACCCACAAGGAAGCGATGATCCTCCGCCTGCTCGCCGAGCGCGAAGGCGAGGTTGTCTCCCGCGACGATATTCTCGACATCGTCTGGGGCCACGACGCCTTTCCGTCATCACGCACCGTCGACAACTTCATCCTGCGTCTGCGCAGGCGCTTCGAAGAGGACCCACACGAGCCGCGACACTTCCACACGGTTCACCGGGTCGGCTACCGGTTCACCGCGAGCGGAACGGCGTAAAACGCCACTCGTCGCCTCTTGTGCCTACAAAACCAGTGGCACGGGCTTTTCCAAGCTGATAAAGTTCTTCTAACTTAAACATCGATTAAGTGCATCAGGAATAGTCACTTATGGCTATTAATGATCAGCTCGGTCGAGGCTGGGAGGCTTGTCGGGTGAGCGTTCCCTCTCACTTCGGTAGATATCGCGTCCTTCGTCCCCTCGCCACCGGGGAGATGGGCGTCGTGTATCTGGCGGAGGACCCCCTCATCGGGCGCCGCCTGGCGATCAAGGGCATCCGCTTCGACGTCTATTCGGACGACGATGAGATCCAGCGACTGCAAGCTCGCTTTGATCAGGAGATCCAGATCGCGGGTACGTTCTCCCACCCCAATATCGTCACGCTCTACGACGTGGGCCATGAGGGCGGCCGCTCGTTCATCGCCATGGAATTCGTCGACGGGCGTAACTTGCGCGCCGAGCTCCAGGCCAACGGTCCCATGTCGGCCACGCGCGCGGTGGAGTTGATCGCACCGGTCGGCCACGCCCTCACCTATGCGCACGAGCGCAAGGTGATTCACCGGGACATCAAGCCGACAAACATCCTCGTTTCCTCGGAGGGGGTTCCCAAGATCACCGACTTCGACGTCGCCCGATTGTTCGGATCGACGCTGACCAACGCCGGCAAGATCTTCGGCACACCCGCCTACATGTCGCCCGAACAGGCACGGGGCACGAAGCTCAGCGGGGCCTCGGACCAGTTCGCCGTGGCCGCGGTTCTCTACGAGCTGCTCACCGGCGAGCGACCGTTCAAGGGCACCTCACCCACGGCGGTGATCTACGAGGTCATCGAGAACGAGCCGCTGCCGCCGCACGAGCTGGCGCCGCTGGTACCGACGGGAGTCAGTGACGTCGTCATGCGAGGCCTGGCGAAGGAACCGGAGGATCGATTCGAGAGCTGCGCCGCGTTCTCCGAAGCGCTCGAGGGCGCTGTGGCGTGGGCGCGAGCCAATCCTGATCTCGCTTACTTCCAGCCGGAGGAGCAGGCGCCGCCGGCTCCCCAAGCCGCTCCCCTCACCGTGACCGCGTGGACCGAGCGTCTCGACGAAATGCGGGATCGTGCCCGTAGAGCCGCCACCGCGGCCGCGGGTTCCGACGTGTGGAGCGACGTGCGCTCGATGGCATCGCGCATCCTCAGTGACACGCGCAACCTGACCGCCTTCGTCATCGGCACGATGTCGCTCGTCATCTTGCTTACCGTTGTCGCCTGGGCCGCGTCTTCCAGTCAGCCGGTCGCGGAGCTCACGCCACGCACGAAGCAGGCAGAGTTGCTGGCGGCCAGCCAACGCGCCAACCGGGGCGTGCCGGCCGCCGATGTCGCCACCGGAAGGAGCAACAATTCCTCCGCAGCGACGAAGATCGAGGAGCGCGAGACGCCGGCGGACGAAGCCCTGATCGACGCGCCCGATGTAACGGTCGGAGGAATACGCACGTTCGTCGTCGGCACACGCCCGCGCGGCGCCCGCGTGACGCTCGACGGCGATCTCATCGCCGACACTTCGCCGGTCACCATCGAGGTCGACACGAGCAATCCCCACACCCTCATCATGGAGCTGGAGGGCTACGCGCCGGTGACCTGGGGCTTCTCCCACGACAGCCTCAGCACCGGCCACCTCGAGTCCGGTGAGCTGTTCTTCCCGCTACGCGCTCTGCCCCCCGCCGAAGCCGAGGCGGAGGCAGACGCCGAAACCACACCGGCTGAGACGATCGAGCCCTCCGAGCCGTCACCCGATACTCGCGAGACTCCGGTCGCAAACGAACCGTCGGGCTACGGTGTCGCCGGGCCGCCACCGAGTCCCGCCGACATCCGCCGGGTGCGAGCGCCGTCGCAGGCGCCCACCCCTGAAAGGCTGCGGCATGTCGAGCTCGAGCTACCCGCGACGGCTTCGAGCCAAGGTGTGATCGTCATGGAGATCGAGGTCAGCGCGCGCGGCAACGTCGTGCAGGCGAAAGTGCTCCGCGGCCTGGATCCGCTGAGCAATCAGGCCGCGCTCAACGCCGTCGTGCGCTGGAAGTACCGCCCGACCGCCGTCGCCGGCGAGCCCGTGCACGTGATCATGACGGTGAGCGTGCCGATCGGCCAATCCGACGGGCGACGCTGACAAGCAGGGTATTGAAGGACTCCCGGGGAGTTCTTCAGGACACTAGCGGTCGGCGACCATCTCTTCGACCACGACGAGCGTTCCCATCATGCCCTTCTCTGCGTGGTCATCGATGTTGCAGTAGAACCGGTACTCGCCCACCTTCGTGGGCACGAACTGGATGGTCACCTGCTGACGCGCGGGAACGTAGGCATCGAGCTCGAGAGCGGAGTCGGGCGCAAAGATCGAGAAGTCGTGTCCCGTCAGCAACGTGGCGTTGTCGAGAATCAGTCGCACCGGCACATCCACTTGGACCATCAGCCGGTTGGGCTCGAAGTAATAGCTCTCGAGCCTCACGCGCGCCACCTGAACGTCCCCGGTCAACTCGGCCACGCCTAGACTCGGCAGCCGGTCGACGCCCGAGGTGGCGCAACCGCTCAGCGCCATGAGACACACGACGAGCGGCAACCAAGCGTTGGTCTGCACACCCCGGCACACCGCGATCATCCGCGCTCCGTCTCCCGGCCGCGCCTTGTGACCCGACCGCACGGCCGCCCTTGACGAGACGGTAGCCGATCCGACGGCGAGTCCGAACCCCCTTCGCGCGCTTACCGCCGGTCGCTGTCGGGCATCTCGCCGCGCGGCGTGCGCGGGATCGGGAAGGTGATGCGCTCGTTGTTCAGCGGGTGGTGGTACAGATACATGACCGCCATGGCGTCCATCGGCTCGGATCCACGGTTGTCGTACACCGACTCGATCTCGTATTCGTGGTCGTTGTGCAGAACGAAGCCCGCACGGCTCGAGTACACGGGAATCTCGACGATCTGCACCCGGTCGGTGCCGGTCTCGTATTGCAGCTCGGTTTCCCAGAGCACCCTGTCGTCGGTAAGGTCGGTGAGCTTCATCGAAACGCCGTGGTTGTGCATGTGAACGATGCCGTAGTGCACACGCGTATCGATGCCGATGAGGTTGCGATACCGCTGGCGAATGACCTGCCTGCCGGGTGGGACCATCCAGTGGCCCGGCTTGCCCATCGTGGTCTCCGGCAGGCCGACGGGATGGAGGTCCTCCCCGGCCAGGACGACCGTGTCGCCCCGCTCCCACGAAGCGCTCTCGGCAGCCTGGTGCTCGAGGTTGGGCACGACCGGGACGCTCGCCTTGTAGAGCTTCTGCATCGCGCCCTCGTCGTAGTCGCCGGGCGGCACGTACTCGACCGTGAAGCGAAGCCTGACGTCACCTTCGGGCTCCGCTCCGTGGTTGTTGAGCACCATTCCGAGCATGGAGATCTCGTTCCACGGGGCCTGCATGTCGGCAATGATCTCCTCGATCGGAAGCCCGAAGCCCTCCGGAAAGCGGATCTCGTCGACCCCGGTGGCGGCCACCGCAAGCCGCGCCGAAGTAGCCAGCTGCAACTGGCTGTGGCAGAAGAACTCGTCGCCCAGCCGCTGCCCGGTCGCCGCGTCGACGACCTCGGTGCGGAAAGCGGTGATCCACCCGATGTCGCTCGGGTCGAGCACCACCCTCTGCCAGGGGCCCTCCATCGAATGAAGAACGGAATCGATCGAGAGGGGATCGGTCTCCGCGGTGCGCGTCTTGACGACGATTCCGGCGACCTCCTCCTCCGGCGGGGCCGGGGGCGTGCAGGAGGCGGCGAGCGTGAGCAGGACGGCGGCAACGGCAATGCGAACGACGCGCGGGGCTGTTGTCATGATCCTCGCACACTAGTCCGCCACCGGCCGTATGATCAATCCTTACTTCTTAAGTATTTTGTTGCTTTTGAGTGAGCATCAGTTGCTGCACATCCGCCGGCAGCGCCCGCTGGAAGTCCGTCGGATGCGCGGACGTCCGGCGAGTCTCGGGCGACGTCGATCGAATCGCAGCCAACGTCCGCTGAACCTCAGCCGACGTCAGTCGAACCGCAGCGCAACAACCGGGTCGACGTTCGATGCTCGTCGCGCGGGTATGTAGGCCGACAACGCCGCCACACCGAACAGCAGCAATGTGGCAAGGCCGAACGTGATCGGATCGTTGCTCGATAGTCCGAACAGCAGGCTCTCGAGATACCGAGTGAGGGCGAAGGCGAGGCCCAACCCGAGCAACGCCCCCAAGACAACGGAACGCAACTCTCCCATCACCATGCGCACGACGTCGGCGGAGCGCGCCCCGAGAGCCATGCGCACGCCGATCTCGCGCGTCCGCCGAACGATCGCGTACGAGAGGATGCCGTACAGGCCGATACACGCGAGCCCGAGCGCCAGAGCGCCGAGGACCACCGACATGCGCGCGAACATCGTCTCGACCTCGAGGGTCTCCGCCTGCTGGTCGGACAGCGTCCGAACGGCGAACAGAGGAATGTCAGGGTCGACCTGACGCACGATCTCCCGTGCGGCGGCGATGATCTCGCCCGGATCGCCCGCGGCGCGCACGGCCAGTGTCATCGGCTCCAGGGCGTCGGCGTGCTGCGCGAGAGAGACGTGAGCCACAGGGTAGGCCCGGTCGTGGAGACGTTGGTACTTGACGTCTGCGGCGACACCGACGATCTCGTATTCACCGGGATCTCCCTCGCGGCCGAGACCCAGCCGCCTGCCGATGGGGTCCTCCCCCGGGAAGAACCGCTCGGCGAAGGTCTCGTTCACGACGGCCACCATGCTCGCACCTTCGCGATCTCGCTCCTCGATGCCGCGGCCCCGGCTCAGCGGTATACCGAAGGTCTCGAAGAACCCCGGAGCAACGAGGTTGTAGAACGTCCGCCGGGGCTCGTCCTCGGGGGCCACCACGCCGGCCAACTTGAGGGTGGTAAAAGAGATCCGCCCGCTCACCGGGCTGTGGGTCGCCGCGCTGGCGGCCGACACCCCGGGAATCGCCCCGAGCCGCTGCCGGAGATCGTCATACAGGGCGACCTGGCCAGCGCCATCGTAACCGCTCAGACCAGGGTCGAGACGCATGATCGCCACCCCGCGCGCATCGAAGCCGGTCGCCTCGTCCTGCAGGTTGACGAGCGTGCGCACGAACAGGCCGGCCGTCACCAGGAGAAGTATCGACAACGCCACCTGCGCCACCAACAGCGATCTCAATCCCCAGAGCCCACCGGAACTTCGTCCGGCGCGACCCGGGGCCTCCTTGAGCGCCGGTGAGAGCTCGGGACGGGACGAGCGGATTGCCGGCACGAGCCCGAACACGATTCCGGTGAGAACCGACACCAGCAAACCGAAAGCGAGTGCCCGGCCGTCGATGCGAACGCCCTCGATGTAGAGATCCCGCGTCACCAGGGCGCCGAGCAGCGCCTCGCGCCCCCAGGCAGCGAGCAGAACGCCGGCACCTCCGGCGAGCGTCGACAGCACGATGCTTTCCGCCAGCAGTTGTCGCACGAGGCGCCCGCGACTCGCACCGATCGACAACCGGACGGCGATCTCGCGGCGGCGCGTGCCGGAGCGGGCCATCAGGAGGTTGGCCACGTTGATGCAGGCGATCAACAGGACGAGGCCGACCACGGCGCTCATGATCCGCAGCGGCGTGCTCATGAGGCCGCGCTGTTCGGTCATACCCTGGAACCCGGGCCGCAGATCGACATCCGGCAGAGTGAATTGCGCGGGCACGCCACTGGGAAACAGGTCGCTCTCGACCGAGCGGTGAAACAGCGCGTTGAGGTTCTCCTCGGCAACCTTCATGTTCGCGTCGGGGCGCAGCCGCCCCATCAGATGCAGCCACCAGTTCTCCGCCAAGGTCATGTCGCGACTGCCCGTCGCCACCAGCGGTCGCTGTGCCAGCGGCAGGGTGATGTCCGGGTTGTCACCGGCCTGCAATGTGCCGCGAAAGCCGGCCGGCGCTACACCAATCACGGTGAACGGCGCGTTGTTGATCAGCAGCGTGCTGCCGAGCACTCTCGCATCCTCACCGAAGCGCCGTTGCCAATAGCCGTGGCTCAAGACCACGACCGCGTCCGCGGCGATCCGATCGTCATCCTCGACGATGAATCGGCCGAGCATCGGCTTCACGCCGAGAGCACCGAAGTAGGTGCCTGATACGACCTGGGCGCCGGCAAGCTCGGAACGCCGATCATGGTTGACGTTTACGCGGGCAATGGCGGCAAAGGCGAAGGTCGAGCGTAGCGCCTCGTTGCCGTCGCGAATCGCCTCGTAGGCCGGTACCGAGTACGACGAGCCCAGGCCGCTGCCGTCGTCGTCGGTGAGATACCACCCCCAGGTGCTCACGTCGGGCATTTCCGTGCCCGCCGGGCTGCGCCACCCGAGCACAACGAGCTCGTGCGGATCCGGTACCGCCAACGGCCGCAGCAATGCGGCGTCGACAAAGCTGAAGATCACCGTGTTGGCACCGATGCCGACGGCGAGCGATACGGCTGCCACGGCGGTAAACGCCGGGCTCTTGCGCAACATGCGCAGGGAGAACCGGATGTCCTGCCACAGCGAGTCGATACTGATGGTCGTCGGACGCCGCCGCGCATCGGGCCGGCGCCGCGACCCTCGCCGGCGACGCTCATCGATCCGGGCCCCGACGCCGTTACGCAGCAGATCCCATACCATCGCCGCTCGCCGGCCACCGCGCCCGGCGGCGTCGAAGTCACGATACGACGCGGCCAGATCGTCGCCGTGCTGCCGACGAAAACGTCGTGGAAAGGCAAGCAGCAAAAGGCGAAGCGTCCGGCTGGACTGCGCGGCATCATCTGACTCGCGGCCGCTCATCGGCGCCCCTCCCCGGCCACCTTCGACACCAGCGACGAGGAGACCTCCGAGAGCATCTCCGCCTCGCCCACAGCCACTTCCCTGCCCTCCGCTGTTATGGCGTAGTAGGTGCGACGCTCGTCGCCGTCGGCGGCGCGGCGATCGGACTCCTGCAACAAGCCCCGATCCCCGAGGCGATAGATCACTCGGTATACGTCGCCGGGGCGCAGACGCACGCGGCCGCCCGTTCGCTCCTCGATCCGCTGCACGATGCCATAGCCATGTAACGGCTCGTCGAACAGAACAGCGAGAACAAGAAACTCGACCTGCTTCAACGGTGGTCGCGACGTGCCTTTTTTTGCGGGCATCGGCAAGCTCTCCCGGGCGTGTTTATGATCTGCGCAATTTACGTATACGATAATTGCGCACACAGAGGCCGCTGTCAAACACCAGCCGACGATCGAACACGGTCATCGTTGACCCCGTGCCCGGAAAGGAGTCCGCGGGAGGGGTTCGGACGACGGACCGAAGCGGGGCTCACTCCCCTTGCAGGGCGACGATCGCGTCGACCCGGGTTGCCCGACGGGCCGGCAACGCCGCCGCGAGGCCGGCCACGATCACCAAGCCCCCGGCCACCGCCACGAGGGTCGCGGGATCGTTGGGGGTGACTTCGAACAGCAGCGACTCCAGCAACCCCATGCCGGCGAGCGCGAGCGCCAGACCCGCGGCCACACCGAATCCGGCCAGCACCATCGTCTGACGCAAGACCATGCCGGCTACCGCGCGAGGCTGTCGCAAGCTCGTTTCTTGACTGACTACCGACGCCTGCCGGTCTTCCTTTTGGCCACCGTCTACGGGCAACGAAAAGCGGCTATACTGCCCGGCAATGACCGCTTCGCCACATCCCAGTGCGCTCGACCGTCTCCTCCGCCCCTTCGCAGACGTCCGCACGGGAGAGGGACTCACCGCGCTGTTGCTGTCGTTCAACGTCTTCGTCCTGCTGACCTGCTATTCGATTCTCAAGCCGGTCCGCGAGGCGCTCATCCTCAGCGAAGGCAGCGCGGAGATCAGGAGCTACACGGCCGCGCTCCAGGTGCTCGTGCTCGCCGCCGTAGTGCCCTTGTATGGTCGCCTCGCTGACCGGGTTCCACGGCGGCGATTGATCAACCTGGTGACAGCGATCTTCGCTGCCTGCCTGGTAGGTTTTTACGGCTTGGCGCAGCTCGCCGTTCCGCTGGGCATCGTCTTCTTCGTGTGGCTGGGGATCTTCTCTGTAATGTTGGTGGCGCAGTTCTGGGCGTTCGCCAACGACATTTACAGCAAGGAAGAGGGCGAACGGCTGTTTCCCATCGTTGCTTTCGGAGCCTCGCTCGGCGCCGTGCTG
>CAYSHI010000137.1:0-7895 GCA_964430745.1 uncultured Acidobacteriota bacterium
GCCCGAGCGCCGCGTCGGCGTGTGGGACAAGTTCGCCGTCTTGTGGGGATACCGGGTGATTCCCGGCGCTACCACGCCCGAGGAAGAGCAGCCGACGCTCAACCAGTGGATCGTCGAGCGTGCCGGCGATCCGTGGTACCGGTTCGGCGCCGCTCTGTTCGGCATGGACATCGAGTGGGACCCGCACCGCATGACCGAAGGTATCTCCGACGACCCGGTGCAGGCTGCCGTCTACGGCATGCGCAACCTCTACGCCGCGTCCGAGTCGCTGATGGAATGGGTGCTCGAAACCGGCGACGACTACTACGAGCTCGAGACCCATCATCTGCAGTTGCTCACGCAGTGGAACCGCTACGCGGAGCACGCCGCCGCGGCGGTGGGCGGCTCCTGGACGCACCACAAGCGCTACGGCGAAGAGGGCTGGGTGTACACGCCCATCGAGCGCGAATATCAGCTCGAGGCCATGGCCTTCATCGACGAGTTCGTCCTGCAGACGCCGCAATGGGCGCTCGATCAGAACCAGCTACGCCGACTCGAGCACGCCGGCGTGGTGGAGCGGGTTCGTGCCTACCAGGAGCTGGCGGTTCAGCGCCTGCTCAACCACGCTCGCCTGGCCCGCATGATCGAGCACGAGGCGTTCATGGGTGATGCGACCTACCGCCCGGCCGACATGCTCGACGACGCCCGCGAGATGGTCTGGCGCGAGATGTACGCCGGCGACGCCATCGACACGTTTCGCCGCAACATGCAGCGGGCGTACCTGCAACAGGCCCACTTTTTGCTGCACGAAGCGGAATCCGAATCCTGGTCGCCCCCCGGCTCCGGCAACCTGCGCGTCGGCAGCAACAACGACCCCCCGCTCAATGCCGACCTGCATATCGCCCAGTCCGATATCCGCCCGTTGATCCGCGACCAGCTCACGCTGTTGCACGGCGAGATCGAGGAGGCGTTGGCCGCAGGGGTTGCAGACCGGATGACGCGGATTCACCTGCAGGATGCGCTGGTGCGGATCGGGGCGTCGCTCGGGAGCTGATTCCGCGGACGCTTACTCGCGCCGCAAGGCGATAACCGGATCCACGGTCGCGGCGCGGCGCGCCGGCAAGTAGCTGGCCGTCAGGGCCGCGGTGATCAGCACCAGCGAGCCGGCCGCCAGGGTCAGCGGGTCCGTCGGCTCGACACCGTGGAGCAGGCCGCGCACGAGGCGGGTCAGCCCGAACGACGCCGTCAGCCCGAGTGCCACCCCGAGAGCCACCGGCCCGAGAGCGCGGCCGACGACGAGCCGGCCGATGTCGCCGCGCTCGGCGCCGATCGCCATGCGTATGCCGATTTCGCGCGAGCGGCGGCTTACCGAGAGGCTCATGACACTGAAGATGCCGATCGCCGCGAGGCCCAATCCGAGGGCCGCGAGCACCGTAAACAGCTCGGCGTTCATCCGCTGCACATAAGTAAAGCCGCGCACCACCTCGGGGTAGGGCAGCGCGTTGACGATGGCAATGTGCGGCTCGAACTCCCGCAACCAGGCGTAGAGGCGCTCGATGGCCGCCGCCGGATCGCCCGTGGTGGCCACCATCAGGGCGCTGCCGGAGGGGTACGAGTGCTGCGGGTAGGAGAAGTAGACCACCGGCTCAGGCTCGGCGATGAAATCCCGAGACTTGGCATCGCGCGCCACGCCGACGACCTCGAACGAGCGATCCTCGGCATCTCCTTGACCGGGCCACACGATGCGCCGGTCCAGCGCCCGCCCGCCATCGAAGAAGCGGTCCGCGAAGGTCTCGTTCACCACCGCAACGCCGGGGGCGTCGGCAAGATCCGTGGCGAGGAAGCTGCGTCCCTGAACGACCCCGATCCCGAGGGTCTCGAAGAAGCCCGGGTTGACCCTCGATATCGTCCGTCGAACGGGGTCGGGCTCGCCCTCGAGGCGCAGCGCCGCGCGCGAGTGCGGCGAGAGAATGGCGGCGTCGGCGATGGCGGCGCCGCGCACCCAGGGCTCTTCGGCGAGCCGTTCGGCCAGCTCACGGAAGAACCGCTCGCGCCCCTCGACCTCGACGGAAGTGCTGCTCGTCGACACGTAGCTGGCCACGAGCCGCTCGTACTCGAACCCGGGGTCGATCTCGTTGACCGATCCCAACGTGCGCACGAGAAGCCCGGCGACCACGACGAGCACCACCGAGAGAGCTACCTGGGTCGATACGAGGACGTCGTGGAGCCCGGGGATCCGCCACGGCCCGATGCGCCGCGCGCCGCCGGAGCCCGCCGCGCCCGCCGAATCCGTGCGTAGGGTCGCCAGCACGTCGCGGCGGGTCGAGCGCCAGGCCGGAAGCAAGCCCGCGAACAACCCGGTGAGCACGGAAATGAGCAAAGCGAATCCCGCCACCTGCCAATCGACCGTCGCCTGGCGCGAGACGTTGGCGCCCCAGACGCTCGGTCGGGCGAAGTACGAGCCCAGCCTTGCGGCGGCCGGGCCGGCGAGCAGGAGCGCCACGACGCCCCCCGTGGCCGAAAGCACGATGTTCTCCAGCAGAGCCTGGCGTAGCAGGCGCCCCGGGGGAGCCCCCAGTGCGGCGCGTGTGGCGATCTCGCGCTGACGACCGGCGGCGATGGTGAGGAGCAAGTTGGCCACGTTGGCGCACACGAGCAGCAGGAGACCGAGGGCGGCGGTCATCATGATGCGCACGGTCGGCATCTCCGCCAGCCGCGACCGTGGATCGATCCAGGTGGCGGGGTCGACGCGCAGGCGCCGCACCGTCTCCAGCCGTGGATACGCTTCGTCGAGTCCCGCAGCCATCGCGGTCAACTCCTCGACGGCCCGCTCCCTTCCAATTCCGGGCCGCAACCTCCCGTAGACACGCACCAGGGGCAAGTCGCGGTCCTCGGCGGCCATGGTCCAGTTCGTGTAGCGGTCGCTGAAGGGGGCGAACGGGATCCAGACATGCGGGCGCACGGACGAGGTCGCCCCCAGGAACGCCGGGGCCGCCACGCCGACGACCGTGAACGGTCGGTAATTGAGGTAGATCGTCGAGCCGATGACAGATTCTTCGCCGCCGAAGCTGCTTTGCCACCAGGCGTGGGAGAGGACGGCCGCCGGGGCCGCTCCGGCCCTGTCGTCGTCGGGCGCGAGCCGCCGGCCGAGGCGCATGTCCACCTGGAGGACGTCGAAGTAGCTTCCCGAGACCGCCTCGATGAAAGCGACCTCGGTGAACGTCTCGTGCCGGACGCTGGCCGCGTAGTTGGCTTGCGCCGCCGCCAGCCCCTCGAACGCGCCGTCCGCGGAGGCGTAGTCGAGAAAGTCCAGGTAAGAGATGTCCTGGTAGGGCGCCTCGTCCTCGACGCCGAACACGCGCACGAGCCCGGAGGGGTCGACGCCGGGAAAGGGCTGATAGAAGCCGTTGAGATAGGTGAAGACGGCGATGCAGGCGGTTAGGCCGAGCGACAAGGTGCCGACGGCGACGAGCGCGGCAATGGGCCGCCGTCGAAGGCTTCGAACCGAAGATCGGAGGTCATGCACAAGCTCGAGCATCGTTGTCTCGTCGGGCAATCCGGGAGCAGCCTGACGCCGGCGCCAAAGATCGCACGAAATCGTCGGTGGCGCGCCGGAATCCCTCGCCTTTTTGCGAATTCGGGCCGGCGTCGGGGCGCGAGGCTGCGGTCCTCAGCTACCGATGATCAACTGCCAGCCGATCCACAGCAGGGTGAGGTCGACAACCACGTGGCTGACGTATCCCGGCCAGATCGACTGGTACTTCAGATAACACCAGGACCACATAACCCCGCCGACGAAGACCCCCAGCGAAGCCAGGATCGTCGGCAGCCAGTCGAACTGGGCCCTCAGCGCGATGACGTGGTGAAGGGTAAAGAACAGCGCACTGAGCAGGACCGCGGCGGCGGGGCGACCCGCCGGCAGGGCGGCCTCGCATTTGCGGAAGACGAACCAGCGCCACACGTATTCCTCGATGAGCGAATTGACGAGGATCAAATAGGCGGCGAAGAGAAGAAAGATCGCCGGCTCGCCGATGCCGACCTGCAGCGCCCGCGCCTTTACCTGCACGGGGTTGATCATCTGTGGGCCGGACACCTGGTAGACGGCATAGATGCCGGCACTGATTGCCACGCCGAGCGCCAACCCGACGCCGATGCCGCCCTTGCGCGGTGGTGACCAACTCGCGCGGCCGCGATCCACCCACAACAGCCAGACGAGCGGCAGCGCCGCGATCCAGAGCTTGCTCAGCGTGTAGGCGCCCTGGCCGACCCAGGTTCCCTGGGTGGCGTCGATCGACATCGCGAGGGCGGCGCCGATCGATGGGGTCGGTACGAGCAACAACAAAGCCGCCAGCGCCTTGGAGCGCCGCGATGCTCTCTCCGCATGGGTTGTGTTCGCCGCTCCCTGCGGAGGCGACATCGGGGTTCGTCCTTCAGTTCGAGTCCCGCCGAGAAACGCGGCCGGGACTACCCAACGGCGCATTCCAAGCGGCGCATCATGTGCCACGGTGGTTCCTAAAGCGGCCGCGACCGAAGGTTTCCCGAGAATCCCCGCGTGGCGGCGCGGCCGTCAGCCGGCAGCCGCGACGACGGCCGCATTTCGGCGCAGGATCGACGCGTAGGTCAGACCGATGAACAGCAGATCGGTTGCGGCCAACCCGTCGGCGGAGCGCACATGCCAGCTTCCGTTGCAAACGCCCGTGGCTTTCACCTCGGCGATCGTCCGGCCTCCGCGCTCCACGAGGAATCCGGTATTGAAGACCCCCGCCGACACGAGACGCGCCGGGCCCGTGCTCACCCGCAGATCCCAGGCGCTGGTGAAGGTTCCTGATCGTTCGGCCTCGGCGACGACGTTGCCGCTGAGCGGATCGGTGAGCGTGAGCCGATTACCCCAGAACGTTTCTTTGTCGAAACGAAGGGCCCCGCGGCCGAGGAGGCGAACCTCGATCTGCTCGGTGAATACGCGGGCCCGAAATGATCCGTGCGGGCTGCCGTCGAGCTTGAGAACGTAGTCGGTCGACATGCAGGTTCGGGATGTGGCTTCGAGCAGCATCAGATTGATCAGAGCCTTTCGCCGCAGTACTTGCAGAACGTGGCGTCGACGTCGTGCCCTTCCTGCATACAGTTCGTGCAGGTCTGGGTCGAAACAGGGCGGGTTATCTTCGCGCCCACCAGCTCCGCGGAGACGAATCCGGTCGGCACGATGATGAGGCTGTAGCCCAGGATGATCAAGATGGCCGACAGGAACTTGCCGAGTACGGTTTCGGGCACGATGTCGCCGTAGCCGACGGTGGTCATTGTGACAATGGCCCAGTACATGCCCTGGGGGATGGAGGTGAATTGCGACGACGGTCCGTCGAGGTTCTCCACCAGGTACATCGCCGAGCCCATGATCGAGACGGCGATCAATACGGTCGTGAGAAACACCACGATCTTGCCGCGCGCTTGCCACACGGCTCGCCGCAGGGAGGCGGCCTCCGACAGAAAGTGCGTCAGCTTGAAGACACGGAACACGCGCAACAGCCGCAACGAGCGAATGACGACCAGCGACTGCGAGCCCGGCAACAGGATGCTCAGGTAGGTGGGCAAGATCGAGAGCAGATCGACGATACCGAAGAAGCTCTTGGCGTAACGCCACGGGTTGCCCACGCACACCAGGCGAAGCACGTACTCGATGGTGAACAGAACAGTGATGGTCCACTCGATTGCCACCAGCAGGTTGCCGTAGCGACGCTCCACCGGTGCGACCGTCTCCAGGCTTACCGCCAGCATGCTGACGAGGATGGCGATCAGCAGCGCCACGTCGAACGCCTTGCCGGCCGGAGTGTCGGCCTCGAAGATCACCTCGTGCAGCTTGACGCGCCAGGGTGCGAAGTCGCTGGTGACGTCAGAGCGGGGAGCGTTGGCGATCATCGGGATACGGTAGCAGCTCGGTGTTGCGAACCGGGCGGGAGCTGCGGTTGTCGACGTGCGTCGCGAACGCTTACAGTCCTCGCGCCAGCCAATGGGCCCTGAGGAGGAACCAGATGGCCGACATCCTGCATCGCTTGAACATCAACGCCCCGCCCGAAACCGTTTTCGACGCGATTGCCACCGTGGAAGGCATTCGCAACTGGTGGACCGACGACAGCTCGTGTGCGCCGGCCGCCGGCGGCGTGTCGGAATTCCGGTTCATGAACGGCGAGGTGGTGTTCCGCATGCGGGTCGACGAGCACGATCCGGGTCGTCGCCTCGCGTGGACGTGCCTGGGTGACTACGACGAGTGGAACGGAACCACGATTACCTGGAGCTTCGAGCCCGCCGCCGACGGCGGCACCACGCTGAACCTGGCGCACTGCGGTTGGGCCTCGACCGAGAAGGAGTACCCCCAGTGCAATGCCAGCTGGGGACATCTGCTGCACATCATCCGCGACTACGCCGAGGGGAAATCTACCGACTTACCGGGGTCGGGGCGCAGCTCCTGACGCCTGCTTCCAGGAGTATCGAGGTCAGGCTTCGGCCTCGTCGAGATGCCGTGCAATCAGCATCTTGATGAGCGACTGTCGGGGGACCCCGATCCGGGCAGCCTCTCTGTCGAGCGCCTGGATCATCCAGACCGGGAAGTCGACGTTGACCCGCTTCTGTTCCAGGCCCGGCCGGCGGATCTTGGACAGGTCGAGGAATTCCGTGATGTCCTCGCCGGCATCGAATCGTCGATCGAATTCTTCAGCCTTCATAGGTTGCGATTTCCTTCCCCCGGGACCTGCGGACCGAGATGATGCGGATGCGATCTCCACGGTAGGTGATCACGCAGGACCAGTGCGTTCCGTCGATCTTGCCGATCACGAGGAATCGCCGTTCACCTTCGACGCGAGCAGGCAGCTCGACATGATCGGGATCCAGCCAGAGCTGCCGGGCTCGTTGGAAGTCGATGCCGTGTTTCTCCATGTTCCTCGCGCTCTTCCCTGTGTCGAATTCGAAGCGACGAGTATAGAAAATATACATTAACTAAACTGTTTTGGGGGCGTTTGAGAGAGGGGGGAATCTTCGAGCCGGTCACGAGCGTCCATCTGGATGAGACGGACACGAAGGGGGCAGGTCACCGGGATAGCGGACTGCTCCGGTGTACGCTGCCCGGGTACGCGCTAATCCGGGCGCGCCGGGTGCGCTCCCCGATAGCTCGAAGACCTCGCGGTTTGCCTGGAGTCCTTGCGATGAAGACACGTGGTGCCTGGATCGCGATCCCCGTCCTTGCGGCGATGGTGGCGGTGGTGCTTGGTGCCGGCCCGTTCGCGTCGGTCGGCGTTGCCTCTCCCTCGTCGGGGCCGACGCGGGGCCCGGAGTTGAATGCGTCTCCGGGGCCGGACGGGGCGGCGGTACCACAGCTCCCTCGCTCGGAGTTGTTCACGTTCCACTCCGATGTTTTCGTCAACTTCCACCACTTCCTCTATCGCTGGGGGCAGGCGGGGCCGGGGGCCGATCTCTCGAACCTCGACCCGACGATTCGTGTGCGGCCCGAGGACCTGGAGGCTTACGAGCGGATGGGTGCGGCGGAGCGGGAGCAGTGGGAGGTTCCCGTGACGGTCTACCGGCGCGACACCATCGGCCGCAATCTGCTGTTCGACGAGGGCATGGTGGCGCTCCGTGACTGCTTGGTAATGGCGGGCAACTTCTGTGATCGGCTCGAAGCTCGTGACGAAGCCACCGTGGAGATGCTCGCGGAGCACATCGGCCTCTATCGGAGGTTCTTCTGGGATCGGCACAACGAGGCGAATCGTGCCTGGATCGCCGAGATGATTCCCTTGGCGCAGCGTTTCGAAGCGGCCATCGCCCCGCGGCTGGCGGAGGCCTATACGGGCGCGTGGCCCGAGAGCCGCAACCGCGTTGATGTCTCGTACTACGCCAACAGGGTAGGGGGATACACGACGGCCGATGGGCAC
>CAYSHI010000138.1:0-8999 GCA_964430745.1 uncultured Acidobacteriota bacterium
GTCAGCGTAAACCGATCGCCCAGGCCGACGGCGTACTCGCCGTAGACCGCCGGACGCCAGCCCGTTTCCACGAGATCGTTGTTGATGAACTCGGGCAACAAGACGATGAACTTGCGGTCAGGGTCGGGACGGGAGTCGTTCTGGTCGTAAACGAAGTTGATCCACGGGCCGTCGAGGGTGACGTCGTAGTCGAGCTTGTTGCGGGTCACCCGGCCACCTAATGCGACGGTGCCGCTCGTCCCGGCGAGAAAGTTGAAGTCACCGCGCCAACCGATCTCCTGCTCGTCCTCGTTGACTACGAAGATGTCCTCGCGCACCGGCACGTCGTCCGGGGTGGGCGGGAAGCTGCTCGCCTGATCCGGAAACGAGTCGCCCTGGCTGGAGAACTTGTCGCTGTAGCGGTAGTAGAAGGTGTTGGAGAGATAGCCCGTGTCGCCCACGAGCCGGCGCCATGTTCCGCCGAGAAGATACGTATCCTGCCGGGTGTCGGCGATGAAGGTGCTGAAATCAGCGTCCTCTTCTTCGGAGTTGTAGCCCGCCAGCACGTTCTCCACGGTGCGCTTGAACCTCTCGGGAGCAATCACCCCGAGGATACTGAGATCGTCGCGAGGACCGAGCTCGGACGTCGTCTTGCCGATGATGTCGTAGAGGGTCGGGGAGCCGATCGAGCCACCGCTGACCCACTCGAGCAGAGGTCCGAAATACTGCCCTCGAGCCGAGAACAACGCCGCCGTGTTGTCGAACAGATACGTGGGTCCTTCGTAGCCGACCTCCCAACCCGTGATCTCTGCGCGACCGCTGAAGACCGGCGTGATCTTGTTGCCCTCGGCTACGGTCAGGCGCAACAGCGATCCGTTCTTGCCGCCGTAGCCGGCCGGAAAGCCGCCCGGGAGAAAGTCGGCCTCCTGAATCAGATTGGGAGCGAAGATGCTGAAGCGTCCGCCGCCGGCGGCGTCCTCGCCTTCGCCGAGCGTCTGGTCGAAGTGCGTAACGCGATCGAACGGGATCTCGTCTACCAGAATCAGGTTGTCGCGCGGCCCGCGCCCACGCACCTGGAAAGAAGAGAACTCACCGGTCGAGGTTGTTCCTGGGAGGGTGTCCATCGCCCGCAAGATGTCGCCGCCGGTACCCGGGCTCCGGCGAATCTCCTCGCGCGAAAGTGCGAAGCTGGTGACGGGCATGCGCGGATCGTCGGAGGACAGCTTCGCCGTCACGACAACCTCCTCGGAGATTGCCCCGGCGCGCGCCAGCTCGAAGTCCACGATCGCCACGCGATTCCGCCTCACGCGCACCTCGGTCTGCGCCGCCGTCTGGTAACCCGAGAGGTCGGCGACAACCGTGTACAGATCCGGTTCCAGTCCGTTGAAACGGTAGCCGCCGTCGGCGTCCGTGGAGACGGTCTCGAGAACGGCACCGAGCAGCAGAACTTCCACCGCGGCCCCGGCCAGCGGGCGCTTGGTCTCGCCGTCGATGATCCGCCCGCCGATCCCCTGCAGCCGCTCTTCCGTGGCCCGCTGCTGCGGCGCCGCGTCCTGGCCCCGCTCCGCCGTTGGCTCCGCGCGGACGCTACCTACCGGTAGAACGGCCAGGATGGCCAACAAGGCTGCAGCCACTACCCCCCGCACGATGCACTTCACGATTCACTCTCTCTTGGCGTCATGGCGGCGCTTGCAGCATTGCCCCCGCGCAAATCCGATGTAGATGGCGGCCTCGGCTCCTCAAACGGCGCCGGTGCCAACGCTGATGGTATCGGTTGGAAAGCTCAACGACCCGCGGCAGACCAACGAAGGGCGCTGATGGCCTCGAGCTCGCGCACGAACAGCTCGTTACCGCTCACCGCGAGGTGCCCCCACGTGCTCGTCTGCGCCACTTCACGCTCATCGATGAGCTCGAACTGATCGGAGCGAGCGCGCACCAGGCGAAGCGTCCCTTCGTCGTCGAGAGCCAGAATGCGATCACCCTGGTAGACCATGCTCCAGTACTCGCCCATCGGGGTCGTGCGCCAGTTCTCCTCGCCGGTGCTGAGATCAATGCTGCTGAGACGACCGTTGCCGAGGTGCTGATAGACGTGGTCCCCGATAACCAGCGGCGACGACATGTAGCCGGAGCCCTTGTTCGTCCACAGCTTCTCAGCTTGGAAGCGCCCGAGATCGTCGGAGTCCAGGTCGAGCCGCGGCTCGCGGTGCGTGCGGAAGAAGAAGGAGCCGTTGCGGTACTGGCTGACGAAGACGCCGTCACCGTAAACCGTCGGGGTGACGATGTTCATGCCGCGAAAGTTCGGCACTTCCTGCCACCAGAGCACGCGGCCCGACTCGGGATCGACGCCGTTGAGCAGAGAGCGCGTGAACACGACGATCTGCTCGACGCCGTTGAGGCTCGCCAGGATCGGCGAGGAAAAAGCGCCGCCGCTCATGATCGAGTTCGGTGCCACGGCCGTGCGCCAGATGCTCTCTCCGGTGCGCTTGTCGATCTTTACCAGAGCGTTGGCCGCCTGCACGTACAGGTGCTCGCCGACGATGAGCGGAGAGGAGGCAAAGCCGAAGGAAGGTGTATCGATCTTGTAACGGCTCGGGAAGTCGACGGCCCACAGCTCCTCGCCTGTTTCGCCGTCGAGCGCGTGAAGCACCTCCTTCATGTCGCCCATGTAAAGCGTGTCGCCGTCGTAGGCCGGCGTCGATCGCTCCCAGGTGCCGTGCGAGTTGGCGAAGAAAGGCACGTCGCCTTCTGCCTGCCATGTCCGGCTCCAGATCTCTTCTCCCGTATCGCGGCGTAGCGCCCGAACCCCCGCTGACTCCTTGCCGACCGTTTCGACGACGAAGACGCGATCCGCCGCCACGATCGGCCCCGAGTACCCTTTTCCGAGCTCGAGGCGCCAAATGGGCTCGAGGCCGCTGAGATCGGCGGGCCAGTCGGCGCCCTCAACACTCCCGTCCCGATGGGGTCCGCGCCACTGGTACCAACCCGACAGTGAGTCACTTCCCGGGTTCGTCGCCGTGACCACCACCGGAGCGACAAACAGCGACAGGACGATGGTCACCGTGGCGACTGCGGTGGTAAGAGTGCGAGAGTTCCGGCGTTTCGGGAATTCAGTGTTGCGCATGCGAGGCTCTCTTTCAGTTCGCGGGCGGACCTAAATACATGGACAAAATATCAACTAGCTCATCTCTCGTCAATCTTTTGTCTAAGTATGGCCGCAACACCCTCCCCTCACGCGCTATCGAGATCCCCTACTAAAGGTGCTCTGGATGGCCGTTTCCGCCACTTGGGTCGAGAAACGGACGCCGACAGAGAAAAAAGTTGAAAAAAGCAAAAAAAGCAAGAAAGTCGGAGGTGACCACCCCACGAGGCCTCCGAAATGCGCTATAGTTTTCGAATCGTCGCCGGCGCGTTCGCGCCGGCTAATTTTTTTTCCGCCTTTGTCGAAAAGCACCGGACACGGGATTCGACTGTCCGCACCATGATTTCTCGCCTCCGCAATATCGCCATCATCGCGCACGTCGACCACGGCAAGACGACCCTGGTCGACGAGCTGCTGAAACAATCGGGAACGTTCGACGCGCGGAGCGTGCTGCCGGAACGAATGCTGGACTCCAACGACCTGGAACGCGAGCGGGGCATCACGATCCTGTCAAAGAACACCGCGATCCGCTGGAACGACTACCGCATCAATATCGTCGACACTCCCGGCCACGCAGATTTCGGTGGCGAGGTCGAGCGAGTTCTGTCGATGGTCGACTCGGTTCTCCTGCTGGTCGACGCTGTAGACGGCCCGATGCCGCAGACGCGCTTCGTCACGCAGAAGGCCTTCTCGCATGGTCTCCACCCCATCGTTGTGATCAACAAGATCGACCGCGACGCGGCGCGACCCGATTGGGTCCACGAAGAGACCTTCGACCTGTTCGACAGGCTCGGCGCCACGGACGAGCAGCTGGATTTCCCGGTGGTCTACACGTCGGCCATCAACGGCACCGCGACGCTCGATCTCACCGATCCGGGCGTCGACATGACACCGCTGTTCGAGACCATCGTCGAGCACGTGCCGGCGCCCGACGTCGATCCCGAAGGATCGTTGCAGCTACAGGTCAGCTCGCTCGATTACTCTTCGTACGTCGGCGCTCTCGGTATCGGCCTCATCACGCGAGGCACCTTGCGCCGCGGCACACCCGTCGCGGTCATCGATCGCGGGGGTGACATCCGCCAGGAACGCATCCTGCAGGTGCTCGGCTTCGACGGTCTCGAGCGCCACGAGGTGGAGTCGGCCGCGGCGGGCGATATCGTCGCCTTCAGCGGCATCGAGCACCCACGCATCTCCGACACACTGTGTGATCCGGAGCGGGTCGAGGCACTGTCGCCGCTGACCGTCGATGAGCCCACCATCAGCATGACCTTCGAGACCAACACGTCTCCGCTCGCCGGCAAGGACGGCAAGTACGTCACCTCGCGCCAGCTGCGCGAGCGTCTGGCGCGTGAGGCGCTGCACAACGTGGCGCTGCGGGTCGAAGAAACCGAAAGTCCGGATCGCTTCAAGATCTCCGGCCGCGGCGAGTTGCACCTGTCGATCCTGCTCGAAAACATGCGCCGTGAAGGCTACGAGCTCGCCGTCTCGCGGCCGCGCGTCGTCGTGCACGAGGTCGACGGCGTGCGCGAGGAGCCTTTCGAGCAGCTCAGCGTCGATGTCGAAGACACGCACCAGGGCGCCGTCATGGAGGCCCTCGGCACGCGTGGCGGCGACCTCAAGGACATGCGCCCCGACGGCAAGGGCCGGGTCCGCCTCGACTTCGTCATCCCGACCCGCGGCCTCATCGGCTTCCAGTCGGAGTTCCGCACCATGACCTCCGGCAGCGGCATCTTCGTGCACACGTTCGACCATTTCGGCCCGGTCAAACGGATGGCGCGCGCGCGCCGTCCCAACGGCGCTCTCGTCTCGATGGCCCCCGGCAAGGCGCTCGGGTTCGCGCTGTTCAACCTGCAGGAGCGCGGCGAGCTCTTCATCGGCCCGGGCGACGAGGTCTACGAGGGCCAGGTGGTCGGCATGAACGCGCGTGACCGCGACCTCACCGTCAATCCGCTGAAGGGAAAGAAGCTCACCAACATGCGGGCTTCCGGCAAGGACGACGCCATCAACTTGACACCGCCCACACGTTTCACGCTCGAGGAGTCCCTCGAGTTTCTCGAGGACGACGAGCTGCTCGAGGTAACGCCGAGCTTTCTGCGCCTGCGCAAGCGGCATCTGAAGGAAAACGAACGTCGCCGGGCGGAGAAACAGGCTGCGCTGGTTCTCTGAAAGCCCGTCCAAAGAGTTGGACTGACTCCTCGGTAACCGTTCCGCCTCGGTGAGCGTTCACTCCCGTCCTGTTCGCTCCCGCGCCTTGCGGTAGTTCTCTATCATTTCGTCGTGCTGCGCCTCGAGAGGTCCGCGCGGGGCCGGTAACGTCACGGTTTGGCCCTGCGGCGGCGGCGAGAAGGGAACGAAGCCTCCGTCGTCCCACTGGACCCACCTCAGAGACGGGTCCTCGAGGGGGCGATCAAAGAGAAACAACGCTTCGAGGGGCTCGCCGGCCGGCGTGACCCGCGTCACCTGTACCCGCATACCGTCGAGCTCCACCACCTGGCCCGCTCGCATGGGCCGATCGGGACCACGGAACAGCAGGCCCAGCATCGAGTGATAGAGCCCCCCCTCGAACCGGAACCGCAGTGTGAGCTCGTCGACCCGCGTGATGTCGACGGTCACGGGTTGCGTCGAGAGCGCTCGGACCTGACGCGCCATGACCATCCCCTCGAGAAGTCGCGTCGGCCAGGCGATGGTGACGAAGATCAGGTGGTCGGGCGCGTTGACGATCACCAGCGTCTGGCCGGCAAGGGCGGGATCGTCGGGGATGCTGAGCATGGCCGCCCGTATCGGCTCGCCGAAAACCCGCGGGGCGAACGCCGTCACGGGGCTCAACAGGGGCGCGAAAACCACGTGGACGATGAGAAACAGGCCGGCCAGAGTCCCGGCGAGCCAGCGCCACGGCCGCGCCCCCGGCAGCCATTCCGCTTGGTCAACCAAGCCGCCGAGGAACTCGGCGAGCAGACCCATAGCCCCGATGCCGACGAAAAAAAGCAACCGGTTAGCCGGAGCCGTGGCGGCAATCGGGATGAGCGATAACAGCATGCCGAGAGCCCAGAACCGTGCTCGCGGCGAGCGTCGGATCAGCGGAGTGAGCGCGATCGCCAGCAACGCCACCATGCCGACGCTGCGAAGCCAGAGGGCGAGCGCGTCCGTACCGGACAAGACGTTGTAGGCGTCGGCGTAGGGCATCGCCCACTGGCCCAGGAGAAGCACCGGCGCCCGCTCGATCAAAGCGTGGAGAAACCCTGTGGGCTGCCGCAGCGGGTCGATGTAAAAGCCCGAAGCATCGGTGCCGTAGCCGCCAAGTCGATAGACGAGGGTCCAGACAGCCGCCACGGGAATGTAGGGAGCCAGCGAGGCGAGGCAGCGTGACCAGCCGCCGGCGCGGAGGACGTACGCCCCTCGAGGCTCTCCTGGGGCGTCTCCTCGGGCGCCCTCGCACTCCAAGACGACCGCGTACGCGAGCAGGTACGCCAGAGTCGCGACGCCGATCTCGGCCGAAAAGAGCGCCAGCCCCACCGACGCGGCCGCGAGCCACGGTCCCGGCATCCATCCCCTCCGTCGCCACCGGTCGTGGCAGATCAGCGCGAGGACACCGAAGCTGGTAGCTATCAAGGCGTTTCGGTTGGCGATCCACGCCGCAGGGTAGGCGTGGGCATCGTCGACCGCGTAGAGGATCGCTGCCAGTCCGGCGATCCACACGCGCCCGATGATGCGCCGGTAAAGGACTGCCGCGGACCCGACGAGGACACCAAGCCACAACAGGCTGTGCAGATGCATGAGACCGGCGGACCCCGGCCACAGCGCGTAGTCGAGGCGATGGGTGACAATCGAAACCGGTCGCAGAAAAGCCAGACGGAGCTCGTCGGCCGTCCACCAGGGCAACACGCCCAGTTCCATGAGCTCGTGCGTGGCCGCGGGGTCGCCGGCGATAGCCGAGAACACGTCGCCCGGCCCGGCGAGCGATTCCGGAAGCTGCAACAGCAACATGCGCATGGGAAAGTCGTCGAGCTGGAAACCGACCCACAGGGCCGGCAGCGTCAGCACGACCGCCAGCACCGCCGCGCCCTGCGGCACGGCGTCACGACGCAGCAAGTTGCGGACTCTCTCCATGGTGGTTTCACCACCGGACCGGTGTGTGCGCCGGTCGATTCTCCGAAAACACTACCGCGCCGGGCAACTCGGACGGTATGACGCTACCCGCCTCGAACGAAAGGCTTTCAGTACTCCTGAGGCCATTGGCTATGATTGATCATGGATAATTGTAGTTTGCTATCCTAATATCGACCTTGCTGCGCACCAGCAACTAACGGCACCCGTCCACGGACGGGTGACCGATTCGGATTGCCATGGGCGCTTCTGAGCCAACTCGGGTCCGGATCGTCGTTTCCGCGACGTTCGTCGCTTCCCCATTGCTCCCGACACTGAGCTATTGGGCACGGCGCCTGGGGATCGCGCAGGAGACCCTGCTGGCTCCCTACGGGCAGGTGCCCCGCGAGCTTCTCGACCCCGAGAGCTCCGCGTCGCTCAATCGAGGTATCAACGTCTTTCTCCTCGATCCGGCGGACCTGGTGGCCGACACCGACACCGGTTGGGGGCACGCGTCGCAGGCTTCCCGAACGTTCGAGGCGCTCGGCGATGCGTTCGAAACGGCCCGCGAGATTTCTTCGGCATCCTTCGTCGTATTCGTGAACACGGGCAGCGACGAATCGGAGGGGAAGCCTGCGGAGTGGCCGTCTTCACGCGGTTGGAAGGCGGCGCTCAACGAGTTCGTCGACAGAGTCTCGGCTCTGCGGGCAACGCACCTGTTGACCACCGAACGCGTTGGAGAGCTCTACCCCGTATCCCGGATCCTCGACCCCGAAGCCCGTCGGGTCGGGCATATCCCGTTCACCGAGGATTTCTTCGTCGGCCTCGGAACCTCGATCGCGCGCATCGCTTCGAGCGCTTGTGTGCCGCCAAAGAAGGTCATCGTCGTCGACGGTGACAACACGCTGTGGCGAGGCGTCTGCGCCGAGGACGGCGCGTCGGGGGTCGAGATCACCACGGGCGCGAGACGATTCCAGGCGGCTCTGCTGGAGCAGAAACGTCGCGGCAAGCTGCTCTGCCTGTGCAGCAAGAACGTCGAGAGCGACGTGCGGGCCGTCTTCGAGCATCACCGTTCCATGCCCCTGAGCCTGGACGATTTCGTGTCGACGCGAATCAACTGGAAGCCGAAGTCGGAGAACATCATCGCGCTCGCTCGGCAACTCGACCTCGGTCTCGACTCCTTCGTCTTTCTCGACGACAGTCCCCTCGAGTGCGCCGAGGTCGAGGCGAGGTGCCCCGAGGTTCTCGCCCTGCCGGTGCCGACAGACACCACCGTCGCGACGTTCGCCGATCGAATCTGGCCGTTCGACGCCGACGGTGCCACTTCCGAAGACCGCAGCCGCACGGAGCTCTATCGTCAAGACCTCGAGCGTACGCAACTACGGGCGCGGACCACGAGCTTCGCCGAATTCCTCGATGCACTCGATCTGCGCGTCGAGGTTCGTCCTGTCGAAACGGCGGAGATCCCGCGGGTCGCTCAACTGAGCGGTCGGACGAACCAATTCAATCTCCTTCCCGACCCGAAGACCGAAGAGGAGATCCGCTCGCTCGTCGACGATGAGGAGAACGTCTGCCTGGTGGCGCACGCCGCCGATCGCCTGGGCAACTACGGCCTCGTCGGATCCGTCTTTGCCGCGCACCGGCGAGACGAGCTTCTCGTCGGAGGCTTCTTCCTCAGCTGCCGGGCTCTCGGCAAGGGCATCGAGCACCGCATCGTCCGCGCGCTGGCGCGCGTCGCGGCAGACCGCGACCGCGAGTGGATCGCCTTCGCCTACCGGCCGACCGAGCGAAACGACCC
>CAYSHI010000139.1:0-28107 GCA_964430745.1 uncultured Acidobacteriota bacterium
GAACCGATGCAGAGGGAACGCGTAGGGCAGCGATGCCCTTGTCGCGTGTACTGCGCGCCATGAGAATCCGGCGAAGCCGCTCCCTATTCCCCGCGCACCTCACGCGAAAGGGTATCGCTGCCCCTAGCGTGCCCGCCTAGCGACCACGTTCCAATCTACCCAAGCTGACCCCACAAGCCACGTGCCCGCCAATCAGCACCTAGCGACCCCGGGTCTGTGCCAACGCCTGAGGAAAGCCCGCGAATGCATCCGCCTGCGAAAGAACCGCGGAGACGAGCTCGGAGTCGGCCTTCCGGAAGATGAACGTCGGGGTTCCGGTGATGCGCCGAGCGCCGGCTACATTGATGTCGGAGAGAATGATCGGCGCCATCGCGTCGCGGTCGACGCAGTCACGATAGGCCGTCATGTCGACGCCGACGGCCTCCGCATAGCCGCTCAGAATCGGCTCGGGGTCGAGCAACGGGCGCCAATCTTCCGCCCCCGTCAGAACGCTGTGGTGCATGGCAAAGAAGGCCTCCGAGCCGCCGAGCGCGCCGACGCACAGCGCTGCCTCCGCCGCCTGGAATCCTCTCAGCAAACGCGGCAAAGGGAACATGTGGGCAACGAAGGACACCTGCTCTTCGTCGATGAACGCCACGAGGTCGGCGCCGCTCCGGCGGTGAAACTCGGCGCAGGTCGGGCACGCGTAATCGAAGAACTCCTCGATGACGACGGCCGATGGAGGCCCGAGGCGGCGCGCGGCGTCGGCGCGGTTGAGCAGCTCGATGTCGGCCTCCACGGTGGCGGCCTGCGAACCGGTCGGCGTCGTCGCCGCCCGCGCCTCGCCACGCCATGAAACCCACATCGCGACCGCCGCCGGCAGCACCATCAGCAGTGCAACCGCGGCGATTCTCCGGTGCGCGGGACTCTTCATCAGATGTTCTCCATGGTATGGCCGGCGCACGTGGACGCCCGGCCAAAGTTGTCAGTCGACATAGGTTGCGAAATGCATATGTGCGATGCGATAGCCGTTTTCCGTTTCCACGGCCAGAACCGACATCGGCCCCCGTTGGGCGTCAGCCGGCGAATCCAGGTCGCCGAAGTACCAGATCGCTCCGATGAAGGCAGTGTCGCCGAACTCTTCGACGCGGACGTCACGCACCCAGATGAGCTGATCACGTTCGTCTCCCCCCGGCACGAAACCGAAGCCGCGATGGTGCTCGACGATGTTGTCGAAGCCCCCGATCAGCCCTTCGGTTTCGGAGGAGAAGTAGGTCAACGCGTCGTCCCGGAGGAACAAGGCCGAAACCGTGTCCAGGTCGTACGTGCCCCACAGTTCCACCCAGGAATCCAGGAGCTCCTGCGGCGTGCCCGTCTTCACCTGCCGCGCGTCGGCCGACGACATGGACAGGACAAACGCCGCGAGAATCAAGACCGCGCCTGTAGCCGCCCGATGGAATATGCGGTTCATTCCGCCTCCTCACGTGAATCGACTACCCGGCGTGCCGGACCAGCCGCGGGGCCGGAGGTTCGATGGTGAGCGCCATTCTACAAGCCGGCGCTCGATAAAACCGCTCGTCGGCGTGAACTTGCAGCTCGCTCATCCGAGCACACTGCCTCGTCGTCGTCACGAAGCATCAGCAGGGAGATCCACATGAACCGGGCGATGGGAGCTCGGCTCGTCATGCTCACCGCCTTGCTGCTCGCAATCCCATACATCGCCGCGGCCCAGGGAGCTGATCCCGGCTGGAGCTCAACGGCCGGGGAGCGCCGGTCGTGGTAGAAACGACACCATGAGATTTCGCGTCAAGGTCAATGCCGGCGCGCAGAGCGAGAGCGTACGCGAGCTCGACGATGGCACATTGCAGGTCCGCACCCGCGCGCCGGCAACCAAGGGCAAGGCAAACAGACGCGTCCTCGAATTGCTGGCCGGTCACCTCGACGTGGCCGTCTCCGACCTGGAGATCGTCGCCGGGCACACGAGTCCCCTGAAACACATCCGGCTGCACAGGGGCTGAGTCCATTCCCCGACGGCGATCAGGAGAAGCGCCCGATGCGGAGGAACTCGATGGGATGAGGCGTTGCGCCCTCGAGCGCCAGGTCGCCGGCGATCTCTCCCACCACCGAGGCGAACTTGAACCCGTGCCCGGAGAACCCGCCGACGATGGTCACCTGCGGGCACAGCGGGTGGAGGTCGATGACGAAGTTCCGGTCGGGTGTCACCGTATACATGCACACTGCGTGCGACGTGTGGCGCGACGCCACTCCGGGAAACATCTCCGAGACAAACCGCTGCACCGGCGGCGCGTCCCCGGAGCGCACGTCGAGATCGAGTGCGGAGGGATCGTCGATCGGTGTCTCGGCGAGATGCTCGGCAACCTTCACGCCCTTGTTCTCGACGGAGGGAAATCCGTAGAAGTGACCGTAGTCCTTCTCCACATAGAAGGTGGGAAAATTCTCGGCAAGAAACGGCTCGGGATCCGGCGTGTCGTGCCAAAACAGGACCTTTCGCCACACATGCGCGTCGATGCCGAGGCGGCCGAGGCCGGGCGCAGCCCACGCCCCGGTGGCGATCACCAGGCGCCGCGCCGTCATGTCGGCGTCCGCCGTGTGCACGACGACGCCGTCGTCGGTCGCGTCCCACGATGATATCAGCGTATTGGTGAGTACTTCCGCACCCGCGGCGCGGGCCTGCGCGACGTGTTGCGTGACGCAATCTTCTACGCGCAGGTAGCCGCCGAGCGGATCGAAGAAGCCGACCATGTCCTCGTCCGGCGTGATTTGCGGGAAGCGCCTCTCGATCTGCACGCCGTCGAGCCGTTCGTGCGGAACGTCGTGCTCCACGTAACATGCCTCGAGCCCACGGATGGTCTCGGACGCGGGGTGGGCCAGCGTGAGAAATCCGCACTTGTTGAACAAGTCGACGCCGCCGGCCTCCTCCAGATCAGCCCACAGCTCGTAGGCACGATGCAGCAGAGGCACGTAGTCCGGATGCTCGAAATACGCCTTTCGAATGATGCGTGTGTCGCCGTGGGAGCTACCACGATCGTGCGGCACGCCGAAGCGTTCGATGCCACACACCCTCGCGCCGCGACGCGCGAGCGAATACAAGGCGGCGCTTCCCATCCCGCCGACCCCGATCACGATAACGTCGTAGTCGTGTGGCATGTCGTCGATTCTCAGGCTGGTGTGATGGCCAGAACACGGAGGGGACTGCCGCTGCCGCCCACGATCTTCAGCGGCGCGGCGATGACGACGGCGCCGGTCGCGGGAAGCTGATCGAGGTTACACAGGCTGGCGAGACCGAACTTGCCGGCGCCGTGCATGATGGCGTGGTTCGGAAACGGCGGCTCGAAGCCGCCCGCTTGCCCGGCGTCGGTGCCGACGGTTTCGACACCGACGCCGAGTACGTCGCGCTCCTCGGCCAGCAGCGCCGAAGTGTCGGCATGAAAACCGGGCGTGTGCGGGCCGTCGGCGTCGACGTTCAGGAACGACTCGGCACTCGTCCGCTTGCTCCAATCGCTACGCAACAGGACCCAGGAGCCGGCCGGTATGCGCCCATGCTTACCCTCCCAGGCAATCAGATGCTCGGGTGCGAGCAGGAAGTCGGCATTGTCGGCCGCCTGCTCGCTGATGTCGATAACGCAGGCGGGTCCGACGAACCTGCCGACGGGAACCGTCTCGCACGTATTGTCGAGGAGGTTCTTTCCCGTGATCCAGTGCACCGGAGCGTCGAAGTGGGTGCCCGTGTGCTCGCCGAACGAGAGCGTGTTCCAGTACCAAGCCGGCCCTCGCTCATCGTAGTGCGAGATCACACTCATCGACACCCCGGGAGACGAGGCGAAGATCTCAGGCAGGCCGATTACCGGCGTGTCGGGACCGAGCGACTGGGTGAGGTCGACGACGCGCAGCGCATCGCTGCGCAGCTCTTCGACCAGTAGCTTCAACGCTTCGGACATCGCGGTTTCTCCCCGGGCCAAGCACCCTGATGCGGGTTCGATATCGCGGCGAACATCGAGTGCTCAGTGTACAAGAGCCCCCCTCCGCAGGCCCGGGGGCAGTAAGGCCGACCGGTTGCGGCCTGAGATCAGCGGCAAGCGATGAGCTTCGTGGCGGCGCTACTTCGTCGCTTCCTCCAGCTGCCGCAGATAGCGCGCAAACTGGAAGCGATTCTCCAACAGTCCGAGGTCGGTGACGAACTTCGCGGGGCCGACGTCGGCGACCTTGGCAACGATCGTGGTCATCTCCTCGGCCGCCATCGCGCCGTCGAAGGCCGCGACCAACTCATCCGCCGTTTCGACACGCGTCGTGCGCGGCACGCCGGCGGCCGCGGCGATGGCGCGGAGGTCGCTGCCGGTCGAGGTGGCCGTCGGAAAGCCCCCCACCGACAACAGACTCTCGTTGTCGAACACGACGTGTATCAGGTTGGCCGGCCGGTATCGCGCCAGCGTCGTGAGGCCACCGAGGTTCATCAGCAACGAGCCGTCGCCGTCGAGTACGACGACCTTCAGATCCGGGCGCGCCAGCGCCATGCCGAGCCCCAACGAAGAGGCCAAGCCCATGGCGTGCTGCAGGTAGAAGAAGTTGGGACGGTGACCGATGGCCTGCAGCTCGGCCGCCACCGCGCCCATGATGGTGATCACCACACAGCCTTCGAACCGCTCGTACAGCGCCTCGAGCGCGTGAAAACGTTTCATCCGGCCGTCGCTCAACTCATTCCTCCCACATCAGCGCACGACCGAGCAGCAGGGCAACCGGTCGCAGCGATGCGTCCGCCAACGTCATGGCCTCATTGATCTTGTGGTCCGCCGTTGCCGGGTCGTCGAGGTGGTCGTAGGCGATGTTGAGAGCCTTCAACACGTCCTCCGTCACACCGCCACCCTCCGTTTGCCAGGGATCGCGCTCGCCGAAGGTGCCGCGAAAGCTCGCCAGCATCAAAAGAGGGATCCGGTAGAGCTGCGCTCCGGAGACAATGCCGCTGAAAAACTCCCGGGGGGGCCGAGCATGGGTCTTGTTGGGGCAGAGGCAAGGAACGAGGAGGAAGGCGATGCGTGATGCATCGTCGACGACGAGAGACGCGGCGAAGCCGGGTCGATCGATCGGTCCGCTGACACCACAGCGATCGGGCGCGTATGGTTGGATCAGGGTCCCCGCTACGTAGGAGGTGGCATGGTACGAGTGCGAGAGACGCTAATGAAGGGGGTTCCGATTGCGGCGGCGGCGCTGGCCGGAGCCGTTCTGGCGACCCTGCTGGGCGGCGGTGCGGCGCAGGCCACCGCCGGCAGCTCCCAGGATCCCGCGGTGCAGATGCAAATCCAGCAGGCGCTGAGCAATTTTCAGATCCAGCTGCAGAATCAGATGAGCCTGATGCAGCAGCAGATCACCAACCTCGAGCGCGAGCAACAAAGCGTGCGATTCCAGCTCAACAACAACACCGCGAGCACGACGCGATCCAACCCACCGACACCGGTCGACCCCATCCCGGGAACGACGACCTACGGCCGCCTGGTGAGCAAGACGACCGAATCGGAGAGCTTCGTGCTGTCTGCCGCCCGCGGGAATGTGCTGGCGCAGCTCGCCATGACTTCCGACGGACCCGGCCTGATTCTCTTCGACGTGGGCGGCCGAATCTCCGCCGCGCTACTGGCGACGCCACAGGGCGCGGAATTGCGCATGGCGGACGCGGACGGCATGCTTCGGACGGTACTTTCGGGCCAATAGGAAACGAGAAATGGCCGGTTACTCGGCAACTCCCCTGGCGAAGAAACTCGGGATCAAATCAGGCCATCGCGTGGGACTTCTCAGCGCACCGATGGACTTCGCGCGGACTCTGTCGCCGCTGCCCGATGACGTCGACGTCGCCACCCAGGCACGGGGCGCCTTCGACGTCATCGTGCTCTTCGTCCACCGCGAATCGGAACTGCAGCGGCGCTTCGAGAAGGCAGCCCGCAGAATCGTCGCCAACGGGGGCATCTGGGTGGCCTGGCCCAAGAAATCATCGGAGGTCCCCACGGACCTCGCCTTCGACGTCGTGCGGAACATGGGCCTGACGTCGGGGCTCGTGGACAACAAGGTCTGCGCCATCGACGAGACGTACTCCGGCCTGCGCTTCGTCGTCCGGATCGACGACCGAAACGAGTGGCCGCCGGACTGAGGACACCGCTCGAGAGTCGTCTACCGGCCCGCCGATTCGGCGGTGCCGACCAGGAAACCGGCGCTGAACGGGTCCTCGGGATCGAAGATGAACTCGTGAAAGCCGGTAACGAAAGCGCGGCCGGTGATCTCGGTGATCACCGCGCTTCGGGCTCCGGTTCGGGATCGCTCGATGACCCTGCCGTGAAACGTCTCGGCGGTTACACCACTCTCGAGGGTCACCTCATCGTGGGCGAGGATCTCGCCGCGCGCAAACATCACCGCCAGCCGCGCGCTCGCCGGTGTGACACCCGGCGACCGATCGAAGATACCGGGCCCGTGGACCTGTACCGTGCGCAGTGCCGGCGGCTGGTTGTCGGGCGCGTCCAGAATGGTCACCGAACCGATCTCGTAGCGGTCGCCCGTCTCCGGGCTGCGTACCACGAGCTTGTCGACCGCCGCTTTCTTCACGGCCATCGCGATCTCCGTGACCGTGTCCATGTGGCGCGGTCCCAGCTGCACGCCGAGGTGCTCCGCCCAGGCGAACACGAACAAGTTGCCGCCGTAAGCGACATCGACGATGACCTCGCCGCAGCCGGGCACCTGCAGCGACGCGTTCTCAAGCCCCACCCACGCGGGCGGCGGGCGGAAGACAGCCACGCCCGACTCGCCGCGCTCGACCGCCACCTCCGCCGTAACCACGCCGGCCGGCGTGTCGAGCGCGACCCGGGCGGTGCCGCCTTCGGCGAGCACGATACCGGTCTCGACCAGCGCCGTGATCACACCCATGGCCGCGTGCCCGGACACGTCGCAGTAGCCGTCGTTGTGCATGAAGACGGCGCCGAAGTCGGCGGCAGGATCGCAGGGCTCGACGAGCACACAGCCGTACATCCCGGCATGGCCGCGGGGCTCGGCGAGCAGCCCGGCGCGAAGGTGGTCGAAGCGGGCGCGGAACTCGGCGCAACGCTCCTTCATGTTGGCGCCGCCGAGGTCTCCGACTCCCGACACGACGATGCGCGTCGGCTGGCCGGCTGTATGGGTATCGACCGTAGAGATTTTCACGCCGCCCCCCTCCCCTGACTCTGTGGACGGAAAGCCTAGCAGGCGGGCGTCAATCGCTGCGCAACGCCACCAAGGGGTCGACACGGGCGGCGCGACGGGCCGGAACCCAGTTCGCCAGGAAGGCGACGAAGAGCAGGAACGCTCCCGCGCCGGCGAACGACACCGGATCGAGGGCACTGACGCCGTACAGTACGCTGGCGAGCACGCCGCTCAACGCCGCCGCGGCCAGGGAGCCGATCCCCACCCCCACTGCCGCGAGCACCATCCCGCGGCGCACGACCAGCTTGATGACGCCGAGCCGATCGGCTCCGAGTGCGATGCGGATGCCGATCTCCCGGATACGGCGGCTGACCGAGTAGGCAATAACGCCGTACAGGCCGAGGGCCGCCAGCACGGTGGCGAGCAACCCCAGCCCGGCAAGCATCTGTGCTCCCAAGGTCACGGGCAGAAGGGTCACCTCCACGGACTCGCGCACCGTCGATGGGCCCGACGATAGGTCCGGGGCCATCGCCTCGAGCTCCTCGCGCAATGTCGCGGCCAGCGCCGAGCTGTCGCCGGCGCCGCGCGCCACGACGATGGCGTAGGTCGATCGACGCTGCGTGCGCGCAAACTGAACCAGCGGTCGGGGCTCCTCACCGAGCGTGCGCACTTTGTGATCGCCGGAGATGCCGACAACCTCGTAGTCATCGCCGTCGAAGGCGGTGCGAAACTGCTTTCCGAGGGCGCTCTCGTCCGGCCAATACTCGCGTGCCATGGTCTCGTTGACGATCGCCACCCCCGGCGTCTCTGGTGTGTCGGCCGTCGAGAAATCTCTCCCCTGGATGAGCGGTATCGAGAGCGTTTCCAGATAACCGGGGCCGACGGCCGCCTCATCGGCCATATATGCCTCGTCTTCGGGATCGTCATGCACACCCGGGATGAAGATCCCGGTCATGGTGATATCGGCGGTCAACGGTAGCTTCTGTGTCAACGCGGCGGTCTCGACCTGCGGCAGTCCCCGCACGCGGTCCAGGTAGCTGCGCTGAAACGCATCCGCCTGCTCGTCCTCGTAACCCAGCATGTCGAGTTGCATCTCAATCATCGCGGTGCGGTCGGCATCGAAGCCGAGGTCGATGTCCTGCGCCCCCTGCAGGCTCCGAAGCAGCAGGCCCGCGCCCACCAACAAGAGCAGCGACACCGCCACCTGCGAGACCACCAGAACGTCGCGCAAACCGAAGCCACGACGATTGGCGCCATCGGCCGCCTGACCGTCCTTGAGCGCCGGCACGAGGTCCGGCCGCGAGGCGCGCAGAGCGGGGACGAGACCGAAGGTGATACCGGTAAGCAACGAGACGCCGACGGCAAACAACAGGACGGAAAGATCGACTCCCATTTCGAAGTCGACCGACATCCGGCCCATCACGGGAAGCTGAGACAACGCTCGGGTCGCCCACACCGACATGAGCAAGCCGAGGCCGCCGCCGACGCCGGCGAGCAGGAGACTTTCGGCCAGCAGCCCGCGAATGAGCGCGCCGCGGCCGGCGCCGAGCGCGAGGCGCACCGCGATCTCACGACGACGCGCCGACGAACGCGCCAGCAACATATTGGCGACGTTGGCGCAGGCGATCACCAGCACCAGAGCCACGATTCCCTGCAACAGGCCGGCCACCGGCGTCAATACGTTGTCGATCATCGGAAAGATGCGCACGCTGGAGGCGGGCATGACCACGGCGCCGCGGTCCTCGTTGGTCTGCGGGTACTCCTGCTCCAGCCGCGCCATCAGGGTCGTCGCGTTCGCCTGCGCCTGCTCGACCGTCATTCCCGAAGCCAAACGGCCTTTCACGAAGAGAAACCGTGCCCCGCGCCTCTCGATGCGCGTGTCGCCGATGGGCGACTCCTGCACGTCGTTGATGCCCATGAGCGAAACGCTGTCGCTCATCATGAGCGGGATCCATATGTGAGGAGACACCGCCGGCAGCATGCCGGTGAAGGACGCCGGCGCCACGCCGATGACCGTGTACGGAACCGTGTTGATACTCACCTGACGGCCGACGACGTCGGGGTCGGCGCCGAAGTTGGAGCTCCAGAATCCGTGCCCGAGCACCACTACCGGATGAGTTCCCTCGGTGATCCCCTCGTCGGCGGCGAACGTGCGGCCGAGCAACGGCGCCACACCCATGACGTCGAAAAAGTCGGCCGAGACGACCTCCGCCATCACCGTCGCCGGCTCGTCGTTTCCCTGCCGCAAGCTGGCCACGGCCATGGCGTGCGCGGCGACACCGGCGAACACGTCGTTGTTCTCGCGCAGATCGACGTAGTCGGGATACGAGAACACCGACTGCGGGAAGTCTTCGCTGCCCGTGCTGGTGTAGACCTCGACGATCTCGCCGGGCTGATCGACCGGCAGCGGGCGCAGCAGCACCGCGTTGATGATGCTGAACATGGTGGTGTTCACGCCGATGCCGAAGGCCAGCGACAGCACGGCGACGACGGTAAACCCGGGACTCTTGCGGAGCGTACGGAGGGCGTAGCGTAGGTTGTCCATGAACTTGTCTACGGCGCAAAGGACGAAACGGTTTCCGTGCGCCCCGCGCTTTCTCGACGACCCGCCGGGAGCGGCGGTGCGCCCCTCGCATCGGCGATCGTTGAAAGCGGAGAGCTACCCCCGCGTCAATGGAAGCGCAGCGCGATCAGCGGGTCGACGCGGGAAGCCCTCAACGCGGGCAGGAAATTCGCCGCCAGAGCCACGGCGATGAGCACCAAGGAGGTAACGACGAAGGTGATCGGATCGACGGCGCCGATGCCGTAAAGGAAGCCCGAGAGCAGCCAGGTGACACCGGTCGCCACGAGGAGTCCGACAGCGACGCCGACGAGCACGATGCCCATTCCCTGGCGGACGACGAGGACGAGGACGTCGCGTTGCTCCGCCCCCATCGCCATACGCAAGCCGATCTCGTGGGTTCTCTGGCTCACGGCGAAGGCGACGACGCCATACAGACCGACCGCCGCAAGGCCGAGCGCGAGGAACCCGAACACCGACAGAAGCTGCGCCCCCATGCGCACCGGGAAAGTGGTGATCGAGATGGTCTCCTCCATCGTCCCGGCCTGCAGAAAAACGAGATCCGGGTCCATCGACAGCATGTGGCTACGGAGTTGCTCGACCATGGCGGCAGCATCGCCGTCGGTACGCACCACCAGGCTCAGAAAAGGGTCGAAGCTCTGCGCCAGTGGAATGTGCAGCCGCGGCCGCCAGTCCTCGCCGAGTGTGCGTACCTTGTAGTCGCGCGTCACACCGACGACCTCCATCCATTCGCCCGAGCGACCCCGCGCGATGCGCTTGCCCAGCGGGCTCTCACCCGGAAAAAACCGCCGCGCCGCGGCTTCGTTGATGATCGCCACAGGCGGCGCCTCCGCGATATCTGTGGCGGCGAAATGGCGGCCGGCGACGAGAGGAATCTCGAACGTCTCGAAGTACGCCGGACCGACCTTGACATAGTCGATGCTCGGCAGTTGCTCCTCCTCGCTGACCTCGACTCCCTCCGTTCGGATGGTCGTCGTGGAGACACCCATCCCCACCTGCACGTTGTCGGCGAGGGTGGCGGAGGAGACACCGGGCATGGCGCGAACGTCATCCAGCAGCGTCTCGGAGAAGATCTCCGCCTGCTCATCGGAGTAGCCCACCAGGTCGAGCGCCGTGCTCATCAGGACGATGCCGTCGATGCGAAAGCCCGGATCGATGTCCTGCGCGTTGCTCAGCGATCGCAGGAACAGGCCGGCGGCGATGAGCAGAACGAGCGACACTGCCACCTGCGCCACCACCAACGCATTGCGCAGGCCGAAACGTCGTGAGCTGCGGCCGCCGCGCGCCGCCTCGTCCTTGAGGGCCGCGACCAGGTCCGGACGCGAGGCCTGCAAGGCCGGTGCTAACCCGAAAGCGACGCCGGTGACCAGGGCGGCGAGCACGGTAAAAGCGAGTACCCGGACGTCGAGGCCCAGGTCGAGAGCCACAGACACGGGGATCGGCGGCTGAAAGGCGAGGATCAGGCCGGTAGCCCAGTAGGCCATGATCAACCCGAGCACACCGCCGGCGAGCGACAGCAGAACGCTCTCGGTGAGTAGCTGCCGCACCAGACGCCAGCGGGCGGCGCCGAGCGCCAGGCGCACGGCGATCTCCTGACGCCGCACCGAGGCGCGCGACAACAGCATGTTGGCGACGTTGGCGCAGGCGATGATCAGCACCAACCCGACGACCCCCATGAGCAGGCCGGCAACCGGAATGATGGCGCCGTCGACAAACGGGTGAATACGAACCTCGTCGACCGGCAGGAGGTTTGCCGAGCGACCCCGGTTGGTGTCGGGATATGCCTCCGACAGGTTCGCCATGATGATCTCGAGCTCGGCTTCCGCCTCCTCGATCGAAACGCCGGGCCCGAGACGACCGGTTATGAAGCTCGAGCGGCTGCCGCGCTGTTCAAGATACTCGGGATCGGGGCCGCCGGGATTGAGCAAAACCTGCATCGCCATGGTGGTGAACACATCGGGCGCGAAGATCGGGTAGGTACCGGTGAACTCGGCGGAAACCACGCCGATAACCGTGAGCGTGTTGCCGTTGACCTTGATGGTGTCGCCGACGACGTCGGGCGCGCCATTGAAGTGCTTCTGCCAGAAGCCGTGCCCCAACACGACCACCGGATGAGTTCCCGGCGTGGCGTACTCGTCGGGCGCGAACGTGCGCCCCATGGCCGCCTCGATCCCCAGCACGTCGAAGTAGTTGCCCGAAACCGCCTCGCCGAAGATGAGCTCCGACGGCCCCTCGCCCTTGTCGAGGTTCAGGATGGTGACCTCGTGCGTCATGATGCCGGCGAAGGAGGTGCTGCGGTCGCGCATCTCGCGATAATCGGGATACGACGACGTGTCGTACGGGTAGCCGTCGGACCCCTGCGTGTAGATCTCCACCAGCTCCTCGGGACTCTCCACGGGCAGAGGCCGCAACAGCACCGCGTTGACGATACTGAAGATGGTCGTATTCACGCCGATCCCCAACCCGAGCGAGAGAACCGCGACGACGGTGAACGCAGGGCTTTTGAAAAGCATGCGGGCGGCGTAGCGCAGGTCGGTCAGCAACGATTCGTGCATTGGGCGATTGCCTCGCAAGCAGTAGGCGCGTCATGCGGACGCGTTGGGCGGGCGCGCGGAGTGCGACCTGTTTCCATCTCTTGTCTGAGTATACGGACGAGAGCGGATTTCCGTTCCGTCAGCGCTGAACGTACTCGCTCTCGATAGCCTCGACGGCGAACGGCACGCGCAGCTCGAAGTTCGCCGTACCCATATAGAACCGCCGCCCGACGATCTGCCGCCGGTGGCTTCGCGTCCAGCCGATCAGCCGCTCGGTACGTTCGCGGGATGAAGGATGGGAGCGGCCGTAGGAGCCGATGAGGTCGCCGATCGAGGCAACCGCCTCGCCCCCCGGGGTAGCTGCCGGCCGGGCGACGGGCTCTCGCCGGAGCCGCGCCATTCGCTCGTACAACGCCGGTGCGACGACGGGACGAAGTCGGCGACGATCTCCGATACCGAGCCGAGACCGACATGCTCGTCGAGCCGCCCTCCGCCAACCAGCGCCGCCGACGCGACGATCGCGACCAGGAGCAACGGCAAGAGCACTCGGCGAGCCGTCACAACAGCTTCCGTAGCTGCTCCCGGTGCCTGGAGTAGACGAACGACACGGCGATCAGCAGGCTGCCCAGGACGATGAACGAGAAGATACGAAACACCGTCTCGAGCTCGCGGAAGTCGTAGAAGAACGCCTTGAGGATGCATACGCCCAGCAGCACCAGGCCCGAGAGGCGCAGCTGCCGGTCGCGCAGGCCGAAGCCGGCGAGCAGCAGCGCGGTGCCCTGCAGGCCCCAGGCAATCGTCAGCAGGCTGCCCGAAACTTCGTAGAACAGGAACCCGGCCAGGAACACCGTCCCCAGCAACGACAGGGCATTCGCCGCGTGCGTGTCGGCCCAGGCAACGAGCGCGCCGAACCGCCCGCCGAGGCTGCCACTCCCCCGGGAATCATCTCGCTCCCTCGAATGGCCTTCCAGCAGGGAGCCCTCCCGTTCGCCCGAGCCCAGCCCATGGATGGCACGTCGGCGCAGCATGAAGTGAGCCGCGAATAACCCCGCGGTGACAGCGATGCCGGTGAACAAGCGAGCCGGTACGCCAAGCACGGTAGCGTCGAGGTAGAAGTTGACGACCCATGCGCGAGCAAAGACGAGGACGGCGAGCCCGTACGCCTGCAAGCGAAGCTCGTCGAGCTTCCCGTGCAGACCGGCGCCCAGGAGCGCCAGGCACATCACCATCCAGCCGACGGCTGTAGCCGCCGGGCCGAGCTCGTAGTACAGGAGCACCGCGGCAAGCACCGTCGCCATGAGGGACAGGCCACCGTGAGCGTGCTCATCGAGCCATTCGATGAGGGCATCGAAGCGACTCTCGCCGCCCGAGGTCGAAGCCTCCCGCCGCCGACGCACGAGCGCGTACGATGCCAGCAACCCGGCGATGACGACGACGCCGGCGAACAGGCGGCCCGGCGCGCCGAGGATGGTGCCGGGTAGGTAGAAATTGGTCGCCCAGGCGCGGCCGAACACCAGCGCCGACAGCATGTAGGACTGAAAGCGGAGGTCCGCAACGTCACGCCGCTGACCGAGCACCAGGAGCGACAGGCCCAGGATCACCCAGCCGATCACGGCCGGCGAGCGACCCAGCTCGAAGCGGATCAACACGGCGCTGAGAATCACCGGCAGGTAGAGGTAAACACGCTCGAGAACGCCCTCCACCATCATCCGACCGGGCCGATCGCGGGTCTCGCGCAGTCGCATCGCCACGTAGTAGTACGCGGCGATCATCGGCAGCAGCGTCAGCAGCCGGTGCGAGATACCGAGCGTCTCCCCGACATTGGCGAAGTTCGCCATGAACGTTCGCCCGAAGGCCAACGCCAGCGCCGCGTGGCCCCACGCGCGGAGACTGCGCTCCTGCACGCCGAATCCGACCTCGATCAGCACGACGCCGAAAAGCAACCAGCCTACGGCGACCCACGCCGCCGGTGCCAGATGCCAGATCAGAACGGCGACGGCGAGGCTTCCGAGCAAGCCGGCGATGTCGAAGACACCCTGCCGCTCCACTTCATCCATCCCCCGAGGCCTCGCGTACATGCGCACCGCGGCGCCGTAGCCGAACACTGCAGCCGGAGCCAACAGGAGCCAGACGCGATCGGGAGCGGGAGCGACACCGAAGACGGTGGCGGCAAAGATGTCGGTCCAGGCGATCGCCGCGATCGCGTAGGCCTGGTAACGGAGCTCCGGGAGCGCGCCGCGCACCGAACACTCGAAGAGCGCGACCGCCAACACGATCCATCCCCAGGACGCGAGCTCTAGCGGGACCTCATAACCGATCACCAGCGTCAGGATGAAGCTCGCGGCGTAGGTATACAGGTGCTCGACCTCGGCCGCTCGCACCGCCCGCGTCGCCCGCAGCAATGCGCGGTTGGCGAACAGGACGGTCGCGGCAAGCAGCGCGATCGGCGTGCCGAGACCCACGCCCCGGCCGGCGATCTCGAGCTGTTCCGGGGAGGCCAGATCGACGCCGACGACTCGCAGGGCAGGCAGCACCATGACCGCCGACCCGAGCCGGCGGAGAAACCTGTGGCGTAACCGCAGGCCCGCGAGGATCAACATCTGCGCCTCCAACAGCCAGGCCGCCGTCATCTGCCAGCCATCGAAGCGCAGGTAGATGCCGTAGGCGAAGAGAGTCGCAGCCAGAGCGATGGCGCCCTCGTAGGTGATCGACGCCGGCCGGAAGGCGGTGCCCTCGTCATGCGCGGGCGCGTCCATGTAGCGACCGCGCAGCACCGCGCTCGCCAGATAGGCGAAACCGGCGATGGCAAAGAAGGTGAACAGGTTCTGCGGGCTGGCCGCGTTCCACTCGATGATCGAGATGCCGAGGAAGCCGGCGCTGTTGAGGGGAAAGAGCGTGTAGGCAAACTCGTCGGTCCGGCCCCTGACAACCGACAGCACGTCGAACGCCTCGAAGACCAGCCAGTAGGCGAGGATCAGCCCCTGTCCGAAGGCCCAGTCGACTTCCGCGGCGCCGACCGCTTGCAGGCCGTTGTAGCGCAACACGAACGCGCCGTAACTGAGCACCAGCCCGGCCACGGCCATGCGCTCCCAGCCGAAGCGTTGAGCCACATACAGCAACGACGCGACCACCGGAATGCCGGCGATCAGCGCGAACCGCGACAGCGGGCTGATGGCGAGCGTGGCGAAGACGATGAAATACGCCAGTCCGGTGATCGTTTGCGAGCGATAGCGCAGCGAGTGCGCCACCATGCCGACGGCGACGACCAACAACAACAGCGTGCCGAGCACCGGGCTATCAATGATGCGTGCCGCGTCGAGCCCGTGCATGGCGTAGGTGGTGAAGTAGAGCCCCGCCCAGCCGCCCCCGAGCATGCCCTCGGCAAAGACCCGATAGCGCTCCCGGCGCTGGAGCACGACGCCCACGACCAGCATCGAGATACTCATCGACAGGCCGAGAGCGACCCGTCCCACGGGCCCGAGGTGGGCCACGGAGTATGCGAGCAGCAGCGCGATGCCGACGACCAGCACCAGCGCACCCAGTTTGTTGAGCCAGCTGCCGCCTATGACAGCTTCCCAGTCTGCGCCACCGAAGGCCCGGTTCGCCCATGCCCTCGTGCTGCGCGCTCCGGGCAGTCGCGTCGGCGACTTCTTCGGCGCGGGCATCACGACACGTCGGGCCCGAGGCGAACGCGTCTGCCCCGATGCGGGCGCAACGTCGATGACCGGGGCCGTCGTCGGAGCGTGCGGCGGCTCTACGGCGGGAGGCGGCGGAGTCGGCACGGCCGGCGGCGCCTCGGCAGCCACGACCTGGGATTCGACGGTCGGCTCCGACTCGGCAGCCACGACCGGCAGCTCGCCCCCCGCCTCGCCATGGCCTCCCTCGAGCCGTGCAACACGGGGGCGCAACTCGGCCAATTCCCCTATTTCGAGGGTCAATCCGCTCACCGTCGCACGAAGCTTGCGCAGTTCGTCTCTCGTGATGATCAAGACCACGAAGAGGATCACGGGGACTGCAATCACCAGTAATGCCAAGAACATGATGAGCTGCATGCGGCCGATCCTCCTCCCGCCCGGTGAGTTGTCGCTGATAGTTCCCGTTAAAGGCACCGGTAAGGGTGGTTACGCCGGCTTCACGGGAGCCCATCGGCCCCCCGGGGGGCGTGTGCAACAATGTGGCGCACGCATGAATGGAGGAATCGCATGACACGACACCGAAACTCACGACACTCGAAGGCTTCGCTCACGACAACGATTCTGGCCCGCACCGCCCTCGCAGCCGGCCTCGGGATCGTTCTCGGGGTGGGCCATGTGATCGCCGCTCAGCAGGACATGCCCGAGGGCTACGTCCAGATCCTGGAACGCGGCGATATCCCCGCCATCGATGCACCCGAGTACGTTGCCGCCGCCGAGGCCGAGATCCGCGACGACGCCTGGGTCCTCGGCGTCGTCATCGACGGTCAGGCGCGCGCCTACAGCCTCGAATTACTCAACAACCACGAGGTGGTCAACGATTCCATCGGCGATACCGACTTCGCCGCCGTATGGTGACCGCTCGCCAACACGGCCGTCGTGTACGACCGAAACTATGATGGCAAGACGCTGAGCTTCGAGGCATCGGGCGGGCTCATGAACGCCTCGCTGGTGATGCAGGACAGAGAGACCGACACTTTCTGGTCGATCATGAGCGGCAAGGCGGAAGCGGGCGCCCTCGACGGCACGGCGCTCGTCGAGCTGCCGGTGAGCGAGAAGATGTCGTGGGCCGAGTGGCGCGCGCGACACCCCGACACCCTCGTGCTCTCGGTGACGCGTACCACCCGCGAGGGGCAGACGGTAACGCTGCAGGATCCCGGCTCCGATGCCTACGGCAACTATTTCGCCGGCGAGGAGGGCTACCGCGGCGCCGAGGCCACCGACGAGCGTCTCGAAACCAAGGACCAGATCCACGCCTTCCTGCACGCCGACGTCGCCTACGCCATCGATCTGCGGCGCGTGGAGGGCGGCAGGACCTTCGAGTTGAAGGACGGGACCCACGTGCTGATCTACCGCGAGGCGACCGATCCCATGTTCCGGGGCAGCTCCGCCTTCATGTCGGCATCCGGATTCGAGCAACGCGGCGGCTCCTGGTTCGAGGTCGCCACCGACACCGAGTTCAACGCCATCACGCGTGACTTCAGCGGCGCCCCGGTGGAGCGGCTGAACGGGTTCGATACGTTCTGGTACACCTGGAGCCTGACGCACACCGACACCGAGCTGTTGCGGTAGAAACGGCGGCGGGCGGCCGAGCCGGCGGCCGGCGAGCACCTGTGACGGTGAACCGACCGTCGGGGCTTCGGGGCACGACTGCCGTGCCAATCAGACGAGCCCTCGGGGTCTTGCAGACAGCGGTGTCAATCAGGCAGCACCGTGAAACCTTCGAGACTCGCGGCGCTGTTGAGCCGCTGGTCCAGAGAAACGAACGGGACGCGACGCGGCTGTTCATCGGACGCCACAAGCGCCGCCGCCAACTGCATGGCGTCTGCGGCGCGCACGCCGTGCACCGCGATCACGCGTTCAGCACGCAGGCGTACTACCTCCAGGTCGAGGACTTCGCTCCAATTGTCGCGAAGCCGCTCCAACCTCCTGATGGCTTCGGTGAACACCAGGTCCGAGAGCTCGCCTTCACGCTGCCTGCGGTGCAATGCGGAGAGCACCTCGACGGGGGCCAGAGCCCAGACCAGAACGTCGCTGTCCTCCCGGTAGGCCTCGGCGCAGGCGGCAGACAGGCGCTCGGGGAGGACCAGGGCGACAAGCGCGGAGCTGTCCCAGAACCTCATCGGCCTGACGCGCGATCCTCCAGTAGCGCGTCGAGAACGCCGCTCGGCGGTCCTTCCGGCGGGGTCAGCAGCGTGGCAACCGCCTCCCCGCTCCCACGCCGCACAATGCCTTCGCGCGCTAGCCGCTCTGCATTGGCCGCCAATCGGTCGCCCGGCTCGTCGGCCGCCGCGGAGCGCGCCGGCACCAGCTCGGCCACCGGCGTTCCGCGATTGTAGATAGTCACCCGGCCCCCGCGCCGTACGTAGGCAAGATATCGACTCAGGTTGTTCTTCATATCAGCCACACTGGCCTTTTTCATATAGCTATAATAGCTATATTAACTTCACCCCGACAACATCGGCCGTTGGCTTATGGGATGGCCGCGGTAAGCGAACTGTCTCAGCGCACGAGATCGGCCAACCCGCGCAGCACATCGGGATCGAGATCGCCCGAAATGGCCAGCACGTAGGCCCCGGCGTCGCGCCACCGGTAGGTGACGGTCCCGTCGGGATCACGGACCGTAGCCGGAAGGTCGACGAGACCGCCGACGACCGCGCCGCGATCGGCGTCCACTTTGGCCTCGAGCTCGGCCGGCGACTCGGCGTCCGCCCGCCTGCGCTCGAGGCGGGCGGGCGTATCGGCCCCCGCCGCGCGACCGGCGGAAACCTGGCCCAACGCGGTCGGCTCTTGCTCCTCCAACGGGCCGGTGTACTGCTGCATCAGGGAGATCTGTTGGCCCGTGTCGGCGCGGTATACGAGGCGAACGACGTTGCGGCTCAGGATGCCGTTTTCCGCCAGCGATCCCGGGGCCACCTCGACGCGCAGCGGCGTCAGGTTGGGTAGCTGCCGCGGCGGGGCACCGAGCCACGCTTCGGCGGCCGCGAGCGACACGGGGACGAATTCACCGCTCTGGCCGGCGTCGGCGAACGTGGAATCGGGGCGATCCAGAGAATAGTTCGCGTCCCGAAACTGCATCTGCTCGTCGGCTCCCGCCACGGGTGGAGACGCTACTTCCGTCTGAGATGGCGGCATCGCTTGCGCCGGAGGTGGTTCCGCCGGTTGCGGCGGCGGCGGCGTCGCCGCGCCCGCCGGAGGCGTAGCGGTCGCCGCGCCCCGGGCGCCGGCGCCCAGCGCGCGGAGCTCCGGGGGCACCGCCTGGTTCTGGGCCTCTTGCCGGCGAACGGCTTCTTCCTCTTCGACAGCCGCCGTCGTCGGTAGCTCGCTCGAAGCAGCCGGCCTCTCGGCCTCCGTCACCCGCGGGGTCGAATCTAACACCGGTTCGCGCGCGGAAAATCGCTTGGCGGCGGGCTGCAAATCGTCGATCTGGTCGCCCAGCTCGAAGCCCTCGCGCAGCCCCACCTCTTGCGCGGCGTCCTGTTCCATGGCCGAGGCTTCGGTCTCGAGCCCGTCGGCAGACGACATCGCCGGCGAGCTCGACTCGGGGGCGATAGCGATCGGTGGGCGCGACAGCCATCCCAGGCCGAAGGCGATCACGAGCGTCGCCGCCCATGCCATCGCGGGTCGTCGCCACAACGGCACCACAGGGGCGGACTTCTCGATGACGGCGGCGGGCGCCACCGGCCGGCGGTCGTCGGTGCCTGCGGAGATGCCGGCGCCGACCGGTGCGGCCGTGTCGACGGATTCGTTCTCCACGCGCGCCGCCGCCCTCGCCTGAAGCTCCTCGAACGACGGAGCGTGCACCGGCCCCGGATCCAGCGTGCCGAGCAACGCGGAGGCGCGTTGGGCCGCCGCGCGGGCGGACTCCAGCCGCTCGCGGCAGTCGTCGCAGGCATCGACATGCGCCTCGACCTCGTTGATGCGCTCCTCGTTGCAGAAGCCGTCGATGTAGGCCTCCAGCAAAGGATCCTTAATGTGCTGCATCGGTCTGACTCCCCGCCGTCTCGAGCCTTTCGTACGCGGCCGCCAGGCGGCTGCGTGCGCGAGACAACGTCGTGCCTACGGAACTCTTTGAAATGCCCAGCACCTCGGCGATTTCGTCGTACGATAACCCCTCTTCGCGCAACAGGAGACCGTCGCGATCGTTCGGCGCCAACTCCTCGAGGGCCGCCCGTACCCGCTCCGCCGTTTCGCTCTGCTCAAGCGCGATATCCGGCTGAGCGGGCATACCCCCCGCGCCCGCCGATAAGCTGCCGCGCTCGTTGCCCACCAACTCGAGGTGGCGACGACGCACGGCGCGGCGGCGAAAGTCGTCGCGGGCCAGGTTGGCGGCCACCTGGAAGAGCCACGCCTTGGGCTGTTCCGGGCAATTCTCGATGGCTCGCACGAAAGCTTCCTGCGCCAGGTCTTCAGCCAGCGCTTGATCGCCGGTGCGCCGATACAGAAAGCGCACCAGCGATCGATAGTGCTCGCTGTAGACCTGCGAAAGATCCACGCTCGTTCCCCTCCGTAGCCGCGCCCGAGCGCCCGGCGCCCCACCCGAAACCGGGCGAAGGCCCGCGCCGGACGGATCCGGCGCGGGCGCTGCGACCACGGCATATGAGTTCACGAGCCGAACGCCGAGAGCACCGCGTCGAGCTCGCTGCCACTCCAATTCGTTGCACCGGCATCGTCGAGCTCGATGGCCAATCCGTCTCCCGCGATGATAACCCTCGATCCGAGGGCGACGAACGGCTTGAGCTGCGGCAGACGCTCGATGAGCGTGAAGTAGGCTGCCGAGAACGGCGCCACCTTGACGACGCGCTCGTCGCCGAATCGCAGGTCCGTCCAGGCGCCGGAGCGCATGACGAACATGCGATCGACGACGTGACGGGTCTCCCCCTCGTAGAAGCCGCCGAGCTCGTCGCGACGGCCGGCCTCGCTGTCGACGGCCGGCTCACCCGGCGCGCTCGGCGCGTCCCGCGGGCGCAGGGCGACGGACGGAAGTCTCGCGGACATCCGTACCTCCGCCTCTTCGACGCTGCCGACGCTCTTGGCCGCGGCGGCGCGCTGCGCGCGTTGGAAGGCGACCGCACCGACCTGCTGATCGGCGGCGACGTCCATTTCGCGCGCCCGCTGCATGACCTGCTGCAGCGTCGCGTCGTCGAGCGACATGCCGGGCTCTTCGACCAGATACGAGGTGTAATCGGTGAGCACACCGTAGCGCAGGCCCAGTTGACGGATTTCTTCGACAAGCTCCGGGTTGGCGCCGTGCAGCCGCACCTGGGTGGTCAGCACACCGGCCTTGCGCGCCGCCCACAGCTTGGGAATGAAATTGTTGCCGGGCTCCTCGTCGACGAACTCGACATCGAAGCGGAAGCGCTCGAGGCGCCCGCCGCGGGTCCCCTCGACCACCAGATCACCGGAGCCGGCGCCGCGGTAGCGGCCGAAGACCACCAGATCCTCGCCGAAGAAGAGATCGGGAAGCTGCTGCGGATAACCGTCCTCCAACATCACCGGCGCCTCGACGATGCGTAGGTCGGTGAGCGCCGGGTGGCGGATCTTGCGGGTGAGCGACGAGACCGACTCCTCGACATCCTCGCCGGGCCCGACGTAGCTGACCGTGCCGCGGCCGCCCTCGGCCAGCGAGTCGAGCAAAAAGGTGTTGACGTCGTGCCCGACACCGAAGCCGAAAAGGCGCTCGTCATCGATCATCGAGCGCGTGAGCTCGACGATCCGTTCGGCCGAAGTCTCGCCCACCGTCGGTTTGCCGTCGGTGAGAAAGACCACCTGGGCGACACGACCGGTCGCCGTGGCCGGCTGCAGCGCTTCCTGCAGCGCCGCCTGGATGTTGGTGGACCCGTCGGCGTCGACGTTCGCCAGCCACTCGCGCGCCGCGCGCACTTCGTCGCGCCCCGCCGGCGAGAAGCCGCGTCGGAATTGCCGCACAACGCTCGAGAAGGCAATCACCCGAAAGCGATCGTCCTCGCCCAGGTTGGCGAGCATCTGATCGAGCGCGGCGCGCGCCTGGATGATCTTGTCGCCCGACATCGAGCCGGACACGTCGAGCACCAGGGTCAGGTCGCGCGGAATGATCGAAACCTCCTCGGCCACCGGGGGCGAGAGCAGCATCATGTAGAAGCCGGCGTCGCCGATCGGTGCGTGACTGACGATGCTGGCGCCGATCGAGGTCTCCCGCAGCGGCAGGAAAAGCTCGAAGTCGCGCGGCCGCTCACCGGTACCGGCGTAATCGACAACGATATCGTCGTCACGCTCGCGCACCTCGATGCGATGCGTCGGTGAATACGGTGTCGCGAAGAGGCCCGCGTCGGTGACGGTGACCTGCAGATTGAAGGGGGGGGTCGGGCCCGGGCGGACGAGTTGTTCCGGTAGTCGCTGCGCGGGCAGCGGCCGGATCGCGTCGTCCTCGCCGCTGTCGAACAGACCGACGACGCGGGGATACTTCAGCCTGACCAGGTGGCCGTCGCGTCCCAGAACCTGGGTGTAGCGAAGGATCACCCGGCGGGTCTCGCCGGCGGCGATCGGGAACACGCGCGCCCGCAACAGCCCATGGCCCACGAGCTCGATCAGCGCCGGGTCCTTCTTGCGCCGCACGATCTCCTCGTAGATGCCCCGGGCGACATTGGCGTTGAGCATCTCACCCTTGAGCTCCTGCTCTCCCATGAAGAGCGAAAAATCGGTGAACACCGCGCCCGCCGGAATGGGATACAGGTAGTCGCCCTCGAGCATGCGATGGCCGTTGTTGCGGAACTGCTCTTCGACCTCGACGCGGGCGACACGCTGGTCGCCGTCGACGGTGATCGAGACGTCGGTGCTGATGCGCACCACCTGCGGGTCGGACATGGAGCTCGCGGAGGTCCCCGGCCACCCCGGGCTGATCGCCGGACCCATCGCCGTATCGATCGCCGGACCGACGACGCCGATGATCGGCCGCCCGACGGGAGTCACCTCGATCGTGGCGCCGCCCGAATCGATGCCGACGGGCGGAGAGGTCATGTGCGCGAACGAATGCTGGCCGGTTGCCAGCTTGTCGCCCGCCACGAGAACGAACAGCAGCAGCAGGCTCAAGAAGGGGATCTTCTGAAGGAGCTTCACGGCTCACCTCCGGTTGTAGGGGATTGCGTAGCTTCACCCCGTACAACGTGTGAGACGGTGCGACTTGCACACGCTTGTTGCGCAAGAGCGGGACTCGATGAGGAGGCTGGACTGCCGCCCGGCGGTGCGGGGTCCGGCCCGTTCCTCAGTCCTCGCTATTCTCGTGGCTGATCTCGACGCCCGCCATCATCGACGTGCCGCGCACGAGGAGCTGCCGGGACGCTCCCGGCATCGGTCGTGTCTTGTCGGCGGCGGAACCGAGCAGCGGCAGCACCTTGTTGGTGACCGCCCACCCCTCGGGCACGAGTATCTCGATGCCACCCCAGAAGGCGAAGGCATCGATCACCGCCGGCTCGGTGCCAATGTCGGCGCCACGCAGATCGATCGTGCAGCCGCCCATGATGGCGGTCACGTCGGCGCCGCGAAAGTCCTGAGCGGCGGAGGATTTTTCGACGTGCATCAGGAACCCGAACGCCGACAGCGTATCGACGCCTCCCGCTCGTGGATCGCCTTGCGACGCGCCCGGCGCGACGGCGCCGAGCACGGGCTCGCCGGGCGCGGCGACGGCCCGCCAGATCAGCCACGCTCCGATGACGATCAGCACCACGGGAAAGACGTCGCCGAAGTCGAGGTCGACGATGTCGAGCTCGTTGAGCAGCGCCCAGATGCCGCCGCCGATGAGAAACGCACCGAAGATGCGGTTGCCCGTGCCGCCCGGTTGCAGTGTCAGGGCCAGCCCGATGGCGATGGGGGCCAGCGGCCACCAGCGTATGGCGTCGTCGAACGCGACGAGATCGAGGTTGTCGAGGAGAAAGAGCGTCCCCAGAGCCATGATCGCGAGCCCGACCACGAGCCGCGGCGTCAGCAGCGATCCGCCCCTAGGACTCACGGAAGCCTCCCCCGCTCGTCTGCGGTTCATGGGCGTCGCCCGGAGGAGAGGACGAGGCGAACATGTCTTCCGGCGGGGGCGGAGGGGGCGGCGGCGTGTGCACGCCCGGCCGAGGAGGCGGCGCCGGGCGCCCACCATCGACCAGCGCGTCGAAGACGAACGAGGCGCCGACGAAGATGATCAGAAGCGGCCACGAATCGCCCCAGTCGAAGCCATAAAGCCCCAGGGTGTTGATCTGCAGCCAGATGCCCATGAGCAGCACGAAGATGCTGCGCCGACCTCTCTCCGGGCGGAGCAGCTTGCCCAGCCCGATGACGATCAGAATCATCGGCCAGTATTGCGAGACCTGCCGCAGGACGAGCACGTCGAAGCGGTCGAGCAAGAAGACGAGGCCCACGGCGATCATGATGAAACCGGGGACCAGCGCACCATGGTCGCGGTTGCGGCTGCGGCGTCGTGACATGCGCTTCCTCCGTGGCACGTGGTAACCGATAACGACAGGCTATGCCCTCGCGCGGCGCTCACCAACGGAAGCCGTCGCAGCGGCCGTCCTCGGCGCCGACCGGTCGTCGCTTACTGTCGACCGGTCAACAGAAGGTCACGAAACCGGCGGATGCGCTCGGCATTGACGCCCATGTCGCCTCTGCCGACGCGCGACGTCGATCGCACGTCGACGACGGCGCCGGAGCCGGCCGGCCGCACGCGAACGACGACGTCGTCGACAAAACGGAAGACCGAGGTGTCGTCCTGCGCCTCGAAGGTCATCGCCCCGTCGGCGCGCTCGCTGACCTCCCAGCCGAGCATCTCGGCCGCCTCGAGCGACGCCTCGAACGCCTCATCGGCCGGCAACTCGAGGGCGATCGGATTGAGATCCGGGTAGGCGGCTCGCTGCAGCCGCGGTGTCTCATCGTTTCCGTGCGGGTAGCTCAGGTCCCGTCCGGCGTTGGCGGGGATGCGTGCGGCCGCGGAGAACGCGGGCGGGTCGTCGAGGTCGGTACTGATGTCGTGTATCACCGGTGCTCTGCCCGCTCCGGCGATCAGGACCACGACGAAAACGACGCAGCCGAGGCCGAGGGCGCCTGCCAGGATCGCGGGCATCCTCGTCGCCGCCTCCGGACCGGCGCCGCGCACGACGCCGATCACGCCGAGCACGAAGGCGATGCCGCCGCCACCGAGCAGGGCGAAGCTGAAGAGACCCAGCGCCGCCAGCGGCGGTACAAGGCGCAGCCGGGCGCCGAGCACGGCGAGCACGGCAACCACGATCGCGGCGATCGCCACGGGAAGGGCGAGAGCGGCGAGGCGGCCGATCATGTGTCGGCGACGAGTTTCATCTGACCTTCGCGGGTTTCATGTGACGTTCGCGGATTTCATTCGTGCCAGCCTACGACAGTCGGGCGAGGGTATCACTCGCCGATGATTGCATTATTATGCAATACATGACATGTTTATGCGTCATGATCTCCAAGCACGCTCGACAGCAAGCGATTCTCCGGCTCGTTCGCGAGACCGACATCCGCACCCAAACGGCGTTGGTGCGCGATCTGCAGGACCAGGGTATCGAGGTCAACCAGTCGACCGTATCGCGCGATATCAAGGATCTCGGCCTGGTGAAGACACCGCGTCCCGACGGCGGCTACTGCTACGCGGTATCCCCTGACACCGTGGCTCTCACCGAGCGCAGCATTCGAATCCTGAGGGAGTTCGTCGCATCTGTGGGCGGCTCCGGCGACCTGGCGATCGTCCACACCGACAGCGGCAACGCCCACCCGGTGGCCGAGGCGCTCGACCGCCTCGACGTGGACAGCGTCGTCGGCACCGTCGCGGGCGACAACACGTTGCTCGTCGTGCTGCAAGAAAAGACCACTTGGCAGCGATTTCGTGATGAGCTCGAGGAGTGGCTGTAACCACACTCCCCTCCTTCGACCGCCGCTGAGACTCTCGGCGGCCCCTGAAACCGACACGGAACCCAGAAACGGACCCCGACGATGCTCACCCCGACGCCCGCCGCCGCCGCTCAGCTCTACGGTCTGGAAAAGCCCCCCCAGAAGGTGGTCCTCGCCTACTCGGGCGGGCTCGACACGTCGGTGATGCTGCACTGGATCCGCGCCACGTTCGATTGCGAGGTCGTCGCCTACATGGCCAACGTGGGCCAGGACGAGGACATCGCCGAGATCGAGCGCAGGGCCGGTCGCACCGGAGCGAGCGAGATCCGGACGCTCGATCTGCGGGACGAGTTCGTCAACGAGTACGTGTTTCCGGCGGTGCGGGCGAACGCGGTGTACGAGGGTCAGTACTTGCTCGGCACCTCCTTGGCGCGCCCGCTGATCGCCAAGTACCACGTCGACGTCCTCAACGACGTTGGCGCCGACACCGTGGCGCACGGAGCCACCGGCAAGGGCAACGATCAGATCCGTTTCGAGCTCGGTTACTACGCCCTGCAGCCCGACGTGCAGGTGCTCGCCCCCTGGCGCTCGTGGAGCATGGGTTCGCGCGCCGAGCTCATCGCCTACGCGCACGAGCACGGCATCGAGATCGACGCCAGCCCCGACAAGCCTTATAGCTGCGACCGCAACCTGCTGCACTGCTCGTTCGAGGGCGGCGTGCTGGAGGACCCCTGGGCCGCGGCTCCGGCCGACATCTACAGCCTCACCACCGACCCGCGCGATGCGCCGGACGAACCCGAGCAGGTAAGCATCGAGTTCGACAGCGGCTACCCCGTGGCCGTCAACGGCGAGCCTCTGGAGGGAGCGGCGCTGCTTGCCCGGCTCAACGAGATGGGCGGGCGCCACGGCGTCGGCCGCATCGACATCGTGGAGAACCGCTTCATCGGCATGAAGTCGCGCGGTGTCTACGAGACTCCCGGCGGCACGCTGCTGCACGCCGGCTTACGGGCCGTCGAGTCGATCACGATGGATCGCGAGCTCTTGCGGATGCGCGATCAAATGGCTTTGAAATACGCGGAGAGCACCTACTACGGCTTCTGGTTTTCTCCCGAGATGAGGGCCATGACCGCGTTTATCGACAGCGCGATGGAGGGGGTTACCGGCACGGCGCGACTGGAGCTCTACAAGGGCAATTGGCGCGTGAGCGGCCGAACCTCGCCGTTTCCGCTGTATTGCGAGGAGCACGTCACCTTCGAGAGCGACGAGGTGTATCACCAGAAAGACGCCGAAGGCTTCATCCGCCTTCAGGCGCTACGGCTCAAGCTCGCGGCCCAGCGCGGAGCGCTGCTGACCGCGGCAGGAGGGCACTCGGCAGCAGGGCACTCGGCGGGAGGGCTCTCGGCAGCAGGGCTCTCGGCGGAATCGCGCTCGGCGCGTGAGGATGTCGCGGGTGCAGCAGCAGACAACGCCAAGCGGCCGGCCGCGAGCTACGCGGCGTGCACTCCTGCCGAGAAGGCCGCCCTGAGCGTGACGGCCCCGTTGACGGCAAAGAAGCAACCGTGACGACCCTCTGGCGAGCGCGATTCGGCGCCGACGCTGACGAGCTGGCGCAACGCTATACGGCGTCGATCCATCTCGACCGGCATCTGGCGCCGCACGACATCCGCTACAGCCAGGCGCACATCAAGGCACTGGAGAAGGCAGGTGTCCTCGCCGCTGACGAGGTGGAGACACTGCACGCGGCGCTCGAGCAGGTACGCGCGGAGCTCGAAGCCGGAGAGATCGAGCTCGACCCGGCTCTCGAGGATATCCACACGATCATCGAGAACCGCGTCACAGAGATCGCCGGCGCCACGGGCGCGAAGCTGCACACGGGCCGCAGCCGCAACGACCAGTGCGTCACCGTGATGCGGATGTTCATGCTCGAGGCCACGGATCACGGCATCGCGGCCATCAAGGGGCTGCAGAAGGCATTGCTCGATCAGGCCATCGAGCACCGGCGGACCGTGCTCCCCGCCTACAGCCACATGCGGCGGGCCCAACCGATCCGGCTCGCGCACCATCTGCTTGCCTACTTCTGGATGCTGCAGCGCGACCGGGAGCGGCTCGAGTCCTCGCGGCGGCGCACGGCGCTCTCGGGCGCCGGCGCCGCGGCCTGCGCGGGCACCGGTATCCCTCTCGACCGCGCCATGATCGCCGAGGAGCTGGGCTTCGACGGCGTCACGCAAAACAGCCTCGATACCGTCAGCAGCCGCGACTTCATCCTCGAGTTTCTCGCCGC
>CAYSHI010000140.1:0-7043 GCA_964430745.1 uncultured Acidobacteriota bacterium
TCAAGCGGATGCAGCGAGAGTTGCGCATCCGCGAGCGCATGTCGGTGCTCGGGCAGATGGCGGGTTCGATCGCGCACGAAATCCGCAATCCGTTGGCGTCGATCTCGGGGTCTCTACAGCTGCTGGAGCGCAGCAATCTTCGCTCCGACGACCCCAATGCGGAGGAGCTCGTTCAGATCGTCGTGCGCGAGTCCGATCGCCTTTCCCGCACGATCAACGACTTCCTCGAGTACGCCAAACCGGGGCGCTTCGAGCCCGAGGAAACCAGCCTCCTCGATCTCGTCAACGAGACATTCACACTGCTGCGTAATAGCCCCGAGCTGCACGATGAGCATCGGCTCTCGGTGGTCGCGGATCAGGGGTCTTACCTGACCGTAGTCGATCCCGCCCAGCTCAAACAGGTATTCTGGAACCTGGCGCGCAATGCCATCCAGGCGATGCCGAGCGGCGGCGCGCTGGTGGTGACGCTCGACCAATCGTCGCGCGGAATCGACGTGATCTTCGAGGACTCCGGCGAGGGGATGACAACCGAGGAGATCGAGACCTTCTTTCAGCCGAACGTCTCGGCCCGGTCGAAGGGGACGGGTCTCGGACTCGCCGTCATCTATCGCATACTGGATCGCCACGGCGTCCGTATCGAAGTAGATTCGGAGGTCGGCAAGGGGACACGCTGCGTCTTGACCTTCGGGGGGCGAACGTCGTCCGAGTCCGGGGAGCAGATGGTCTTGACGCGCGGGGATGCGGGACCGGACCGGACGGACGAGGGCTCCCGTTGACGGAAGCGGAGACGAAACTCGGGCGGACTGCCGCCCGGGTCGCAGGTGCAAGGACTGACAATTGAGTCGTGTTCTCGTAGTTGATGACGAGCAGAGTATGCGTCAGATGGTGGCGATCGCCTTGCGCGGCGCGGGTCACGACGTGGTGATGGCGGAAGACGGCGAGGTCGCCGCCCGGGAGATCGAGGCCAACAAGGTCGACGTCATCGTCTCGGACATCAAGATGCCGGGCTTCGACGGCATCCGTCTGTTGCGCTTTGCCCGCGAGCATTGTCCCGAAACCGAAGTCATTCTGATGACCGCGTACACCTCGACGGAGTCGGCCATCGAGGCCCTTCGATTAGGCGCCTACGACTACATCAGCAAGCCGTTCGAGATCGACGAGCTTCTGGTGACCGTACAGCACGCGCTCGAGCGCAAGGCCTTGCGGGGCGAGAACCTCTATCTGCGCCGAGAGCTGGCGGATCGGCACAAGGTCGACGAGATCGTCGGGCGTTCGCCGGCGATGAAGCGAGTTTTCGACCTCATCGAGCGCCTTGCTGATTCCGACATCACCGTGTTGATCACCGGCGAAAGCGGCACCGGCAAGGAGCTGGTCGCCAGGGCCATCCACAACAAGGGACCGCGATCGGAGGCGCCGTTCGTCACCATCAATTGCGCTGCCGTGCCGGCGCAGCTGCTCGAGAGTGAGCTGTTCGGGCATGTGCGCGGGTCGTTTACCGGTGCCGACCGCGACAAGCAAGGGCTCTTCGTCGCGGCCGAGGATGGGACGCTGATGCTCGACGAGATCGGCGAGATGCCCATGGAGATGCAGCCCAAGCTGCTGCGTGTGCTCGAGGACCGCAAGGTGAGACCGGTGGGAGCAACGCAGGAGATCCCCATCCATGCTCGCGTGCTCGCAGCCACCAATCGCGACTTGCAGTTGGAAGCCGGCCAGGGACGCTTTCGAGAGGATCTCTTCTACCGGCTGAACGTTATCCAGATCGACGTGCCGCCGCTCCGCCAGCGCCCTGACGACGTGCCCCTTCTCGCCGAGCATTTTCTGGAGCTCTTCGCAGACTCCGATCGGGGAGGGGGGATCGGGGGGTTCTCACGCGAAGCCAAGCAGCTACTCGAATCTTACAGCTGGCCGGGAAACGTGCGCGAGCTCGAGAACGCCGTGCGGCGCGCGGTGACGCTCGAACGCGACACTTCGATTCAGCCTGACAGCCTGCCCGACGCCGTGCGCGGCCGCGTCCACGGCGCCGCCCCGCTCCACGTCCCCGCGCGCCACCATGCCGCCGGGCCGGGTGTCGGGGACGAGCGGACGTGGGGCTCTACGTCGCCGGGTGCCGCGATCGAAGCGCCGCTGATGATCCCCGATGAAGGACTCGACCTGGAGGAACACCTCGCCGAGATCCGCCGCGTATTCATGTCGCGTGCACTGCAGGAGGCCGGCGGCGTCCAGAAGAAGGCGGCGGCGCGGCTCGGGATGTCGTTTCGCTCCTTTCGCTACTACCTCGACAAGCTCGACCTGAGGGCCGACGGCGCCGTTGCGGACGGTGGCGAAGGTGAGGAAGCCGCCCCCGCCCCCGGTGAAGGCGGAGGGACGGGCAGCGCCACCGATGAATCCGGGCCAGATGGCGGCGACTCCGCCGCCGCCGGCGATTCCGAGGGCGCCACTCCCTCCTGAGAGTTCCCCGTCTTGCGGGCCGCAGTGACAAAATCTGTCACTTCCGGTATGACAAATCTCGTCCACTCCCCTCGCGGCTGACACGTTTCGGCAGCTCAGGGCAGATATTTTTCTCACTTGAAGTGATCTTTAATACCGATAAATGACTATGAATTGCTTATGATTGCTGTCGTGGGTATTGGCACGCTGATTGCTACTTACTGGGGCAGACAACTTGGTAGCGAACCTGGCCACGGGGTTCCGAAGAGATCGAGAGACCTGGGGCTGAAACAAAACAACCGGGGTTACCCGGTTACTCAACGGGGTAAGACCCCGGGAGGCAGACAGCATGATCAGCAAGATCAATAGCAAGCTTCGCCGGGATGAGGGATTCTCCCTCATCGAGCTGCTTATCGTCGTGGCGATCATCGGCATCATCGCCGCGATCGCAGTGCCGCAACTCATGAACGCGATGGATCGCGGTCGCCAGCGCCGCAGCATGGCCGACATGCGCAACATCGCGACCGCCACCGGCACGGCCCGTGTTGACACGGGCGCGTACGCCGCCACCCTCGCCGCCTTGGTGCCCCTCTACATGCAGGTCGCGCCGGCCAACGACGGTTGGGGCACCGCCTTCACCTATGTGACGGGTGCTGACACTTACACGGTGACCAGCCTGGGTTCGGATGGCGCCGCCGGTCCGGCTCCCCCGGCCACGTGGATCAACGATCCTTACGATCCGGACATCTCGCTGACCGACGGTCAGTTCATTCAGGCTCCGACTGGCCAGTAATACCTAACTACTAGCCAGTTCCCTTGGGGGCGAAGCTCGGCTCACCCGGCTTCGCCCCCAGCCTTTTTTTGTCCGCACATATCCCGCACCGGCAGAAGCCTTTTTGTGCGTTCGGTGTCCCACGCCGACGCCGGTTTTACTATCATCAACGCCATGTCGATCCTGAGATTCGAGGATGTCGAGAAGTCGCTTCCCTTCGGCTTCTGGCTGCGCAAGAAGAAGGTCCTCAAAGGCGTCTCGTTGGCAGTTGAAGCCGGCGAGATTTACGGGTTTCTCGGGCCCAACGGCGCCGGCAAGACCACTTCGATCAAGTGCCTTCTCGGCCTGCTTCGTCCCGACGCCGGCGCGGTGCAGCTGTTCGACGAGCCGGGCCCGACGCTGGCGGCGCGCCGTCGCATCGGCTACCTGCCGGAGCAGCCCTATTTCTACCCGCACCTCAAGGGACGCGAGCTGCTCGAATACTTCGGCCGCCTGTTCGGCCAGCGAGGGGCGCCGCTCCGCGACAAGTGCGCGGATCTCCTCGAGCTCGTCGGATTACCGAACGACGGTGAGAAGCTTCTCGGCCAATACTCCAAGGGGATGCTTCAGCGACTCGGCGTCGCCCAGTCGCTGATCAACGACCCCGACCTGGTGATCCTGGATGAGCCCATGAGCGGCCTCGACCCGATCGGTCGCCGCGAGGTGAAGGACCTCATCATGGGAGTCAAGCGACGAGGGGCCACGGTCTTCTTTTCCAGCCATATCCTCTCGGATGCCGAGGCTTTGTGCGATCGAGTCTGTCTGCTCGTGGATGGCAAGCTTCGGCTCGAAGCCAGCGTTGACGATCTGCTTGATGAGCGCGTCGAGTACTGGCACGCGGCTTCGGAGGGCGTCGCACCCGCCGCGCTGTCCGCCTACCAAGCCGAGGCCACGCAAGGCGACCTGAGCTTTTACCGGCTGCACTCCGAGGACGAGGTCGACCGGTGGGTGGACGCCGTTCGGCAGGTCGGTGGGCGGGTGTACCGCATCACGCCGCAACGGGCAACGCTCGAGGACTACTTCGTGCGGACGGTCGAGGACGCCCGCGGCTCCGGTGATTCCGCTCGCGGTGAGGCAGAAAGCACGGCGAACCGAGAAGGCATCGGGCCATGATCGACGCCGCCTACTCGATCGCTCTGAACACCTTCAAGGAAGCAGTGCGTGACCGCATATTGGCGGTGTTTTTCCTCTTCGCCATCCTGTTGATGGCATCCTCCACGATTCTCTCCTGGCTGACGGTGGGCAGCGAGCTGAAGATCGTCACCGATTTCGGACTCGCTGCGGAGGCGTTTTTCGCCACGCTGATCGCGGTGTTCGTGGGCATCAATCTGGTCCACAAAGAGGTGGACAAGCGCACCATCTATGCGGTGTTGGCCAAGCCGGTGCCACGGTGGCTCTTCATCACCGGGAAGTACTTCGGCCTCATGGCGGTCTTGGTCGTCGCCATCGCCCTGATGTCGGTCTTCTATCTCGGCTTGGTGTGGTGGAAGGGCGGGGTGTTTCCGGCGCATTTGTTGGGGGCCTTGCTGCTGAGTGTGGCGGAAGTGTCGGTGGTCACGTCGGTCGCGATCGTCTTTTCGTCGTTCGCGCCGCCCATCGAAGCAGCCATTTTCACCGTCGGCGTGTGGGCCATCGGTCATATGTCCTGGGGTTTCGCGGCGTTGGCGGAAAGGCTTCCGAGCGCGGCGCTCGGCAACGCGATCGGCTTGATCTACTACGTCGTGCCCGATCTCGAGACGTTCAACATCAGGGGGCAGGTGGTTCATGACCTCGCGGTTGCGCCGTCTTACTACGTCGGTGCCTTCGCCTACGCGGCGGCTTACACGGTCGGAATGCTCGTGCTGGCGGTGATCATCTTCAGGAACCGAGATCTGAAATGAGCTCCGTCGGCGGCCATCGTGTGGCGCAGAAGGGCACGGCCGTGGTGCTCGCGCTGTGGATGGCCGTGTTGGGCAGTTTTGCGGTGTGGACCAGCGCCCAGAGGGTCACCGACGGAGTGCGCAATACCTGGCACGACGCATACCCACTGCTCTTCTTGCCGAACGGTAGATACCTCGCCGCGGCGAGCCTCGGCTTCCGCAACGTCCTCGCGGACGTCATCTACCTCTGGAGCATCCAGTACTACGGCCATCACCGCACAGTGGAGGGGCGGTCCTACTTGCGCCACATATACAACACGATCACGGATCTCGACCCGGAGTTCACCGACGCCTATACGACCGGCGCGCTGGTGATGGCTCAGGACATGGCCGACCCGCAGATGGCCATCGAGCTGCTCGACCGCGGGATCGAGAGGAACCCGGATAACTGGGTGCTGCCGTGGGATGCAGGCTGGTACTGCTACATGGACCTCGAGGACTACGAGGCCGCCGAGCGCTACTATGAGCTCGCCGCGCAGAAGCCCGACGCCCCGGGCTGGGTGGCGCGCCTGCGCGCCCACATGGTCGCCGAGCAGGGTGACCTTCTCTCGGCCATCGTCCTGTGGGAGCAAATCCGCGATGAGGCGGAAGAAGAAGGCGACGAGGAGGCCGCCGCGATTGCCGCACAGCGGGTTCCCGATCTGTACTCGAGGTACGCCATCGGCGAGATCGAAACCGCGATCGAGCGCTTCGATCTGGAACAGGGGAGGCGTCCCGATTCGCTGGCCTTGCTGGCGCGTCTCGGTTTGTTGCCGACCGACCTGTTTCTCGACGAAGAGGGGCGGCCGCTCAATTACCTCGAGGAGCCGTTCGGCTACGATCCGGCCACCGGCGAACTGACCGACCCGAGTGCGGAGAAAGCCCGCGCTTCGCGGTGATGTTGCCTACGCTGGCGGCGCAGGTGGAGCCGATGACCTACGCGGAGTTCTTCGAGTTGGTGCCGCGCGCCTGGATCGCGCCGTTCGGCGTGATCTTCGGTCTCATCATCGGCTCTTTTCTCAACGTCGTGATCTATCGACTCCCGCGCGGCCTCGATGTGTCGAGGCCGCGGTCGCGTTGCCCCCGCTGCAAGACGCTGATTCCCTGGTATCGCAATATCCCGGTGTTTTCGTGGCTCCTGTTACGCGGGCATTGCGGCGACTGCAGCGAGCCGATCTCGGCTCGCTATCCCCTCGTGGAGCTCGCCGTGGGGGTCTTGTTCGGAGCCGCGGTCTATCGCTGGGGGGCATCGTGGACAGCGCTTTCGAGCATGATCTTCGGCGCTGCGATGCTGGTGTTGGCCCTGATCGACTACGACTTCAAGATCCTTCCCAACGCCATCACCCTGCCGGGCATCGCCGTGGGGTTCGCGCTCTCGTTTCTCGACCTGCGTATTCCGTGGATCGATTCCGCGATCGGCATCGTTGCCGGCGGTGGCCTCTTGTACGGCGTGGCCTGGGCCTATCTCAAGCTGCGCGGCCAGCAGGGCATGGGCATGGGCGACGTGAAAATGATCGCCATGATCGGCGCTTTCGTGGGCTGGCAGGGCGCGCTGTCGACGATCTTCCTCGGCTCGATGTTCGGCAGCGTCGTCGGCTTGACGCTGATGAAGATCAAGGGCCGCGAGTGGGACCACGCGCTTCCGTTCGGAACCTTCCTCGCGCTCGCCGCCGTCATCGTCGACTGGGCGGGGCCGGAGTTGTTGCGGTGGTATTGGGGACTGCTCGGGCCGGGCGGCTAGGGGGCGGTGGCGCTTTTGGGGTAGACGGGGACTTTGGTGCTAGGCGGGTCGGGTCGGGGCAGCGACGCCCTTAGGCGTGAGGTGCGGGTACTTGAGCGGCTTCGCCGCGTCTGCGGTTCGCAGTACACGCTACAGGGCATCACTGCCCCGACCCGACCCTCTGCAA
>CAYSHI010000141.1:0-11009 GCA_964430745.1 uncultured Acidobacteriota bacterium
CGACGACCTCGCCGTCTGGCTGGTCGTCGGTTTCGTCCTCGCGGCGGGGATCGCCGCGGCGGTGCCGGAGGGCTTTTTCGCCGGCATCCCGAGCGGCTGGGTCTCGTCGCTCCTGATGGTGCTCGTCGCCACACCCGTCTACATCTGCGCGTCCGGAGCGACGCCGATCGCCGCGGCGCTGGTGCTCAAGGGGCTCGACCCGGGCGCCGCGCTGGTTCTTCTGCTCGTGGGCCCGGCCACCAACGTCACCACCATCCTGGTGGTCCTGCGCCTCATGGGTAGCCGTGTCCTGGCGGTGTATATCGTGGGTGTTACGGTGTGCGCTCTGTTGTTCGGGATGGCCACCAACGCGCTCTACGCCCGGCTGGGAATCGATGCCTCGGTCGTTGCCACTAGTGCCGAAGCGAGCGGGATCTCGCCCTTACAGACGGTCTCGGCCATCGTGCTGCTGTCGATCCTCGGCTACCGCCTCTGGTTGCGACTGTCGAGCTCCGGATCACGACGTGAAAGCGGCGTCTCCGCCGTGTAACGTAAGATCATGCGTGCTCGAGAGCCACGACCCGTTGAAGCGCCGACTTTCGCAACCCGACTCGGATTCACCCTCGCGGCCGTGTTGGTCGGCTTCTCCCCGTCGCTCGCCGCGCCCGCTGAAAGCGACCCCTCTCCCGCCCCTCCGTCGATCCCCGCCCCGGCCGCTTCGGCTTTGTCGTCGGGCGCCCCGGCGCAGATGCCGACAGACCCGGCGGAAGCAATGCGGTTTTTCGAGGCCGATGTCGACAACTGGGACAAGGGACCGGCAGAGTACCTCTTCACACCCAACGAGCGGAAATTGTGGAAGGAGGTCGAGAGCGCCGAGGAGAAACGTGACTTCATCGCGTGGTTCTGGGACCGGCGAGACGACGACCTTCGCGATCGGCAGCATCCCTTCAAAGAGGGTTTCTACGTCCGCGTCGCCTCGGCGAACGAGCGCTTCTCCGGTTTCCCACGCGGCTGGAGGTCCGATCGCGGTCGTGTGTGGATTGTCCTGGGCCGCCCGGACGGCATCCGCTCCAGCGGGTTGAGAAACGAGATCTGGATCTATAACACCTACGGCGGCATCCTCAGGTCGAGCAGCGTCATGGGGCAGATGGAGGTCGGATTCGTGCAGGTCGACACCGCCGGCTGGGAGGTCGCCGGCGGCTTCGGTCCCGGCGCCTGGCCCGCGTACGTTCTGCAGGCGTTCGATATCGTCAACCGGGCAGTCATCCAGCACCCGACGCTCGAGTGGAAGTAGATCGCCGCGGCCGGCTTCAGGGCATAGAATAGGAAATTCCTCAGCGACCCTGAACGTGGAGTCGCGCCTCAACCCAAGGATTCCCGCATGAAGTCCTCATCGTCGTTGTCCTTCGTCGTCCTGCTCGCGCTCGGCGTTGCCGCCTGCAACAGCGGCCAGCCCGCCAGCGAAGGCGCAGCCCCTGAATCGCTCCAGGAGCGCGCCAGCTATGCGGTCGGATTCTCCGCGGGGCAACAACTCGGCTCGCAGGGAGCGGACATCAACGTCGACCAGCTCGTCTCCGGCCTCCGCGACGCATTCGCGGGCGAAGAGGGTCAACTGACCCCCGAGGAGATGCAGACGGCGATGATGGAGTTCCAGCAGGAAATGATGGCCGCCGAAACCGAACGCGCCAGCGCCGCGGGCGCCGACAACAAGGCCGCGGGCGACGCCTTCCTGGCAGAAAACGCCGCGACCGCAGGCGTCGTGGTGCTCGACAGCGGGCTGCAGTACGAGGTCATCGAGGAAGGGACAGGAGCATCACCTGTCGCCACCGACCAGGTGACGGTGCATTACGAGGGCAGGCTCATCGACGGCACCGTGTTCGACAGCTCTTACGAGAAGGGCCGTCCGGCGACCTTCCCACTCAACCAGGTGATCGCCGGGTGGACGGAGGGGTTACAGCTGATGAAGACCGGCGGCAAGTACCGCTTCTTCATTCCCGGCGAGCTCGGTTATGGCCCGACGCCCCCGCCGGGAGAGATCGGCCCCAACGCCACGCTGGTTTTCGACGTCGAGCTGTTGTCGATCAACGGCCAGTCCTGACCGCACCGCCGTGGACACGGCTCGTTACTACCTGGCGTTGATCCTGGTGGTGACGTATCCGCCGGCTTTCGCGTTCTGGTTCATCGTTCACCCGTTCATCGGCTTCTGGCGAAGGGTGGGGACGACGGTCACCTATTCGGTGACCATGCCGATGCTGTTCGCCGGCTGCTACATGCTGTTTGTTGCGCGCGGCAGCTTGCTCGCCGTGGAGTACGGCACGCGATGGGTGCTCGTAGCCGGTGGGGTGTTCCTGTACGCCCTCGCCCTGGTGGTCGAGCGAAGCTGCCGGCGCTATCTGTCGCTGCGCACCCTGGTGGGCGTGCCCGAGTTGAAAGCCGTCGAGGAGGGGCCCGGGAAACTGCTGCAGGAGGGCATTTACGCGCGCGTCAGGCACCCGCGATACCTCGGCGTCATGCTGGGTGGGGCGGGAGTCGCCATGTTCGCCAACTACCTGGCCGGCTACTTGCTGATGCTCGCCCTCGTGCCCGCGGTGGTCGCTCTCACGATGATCGAGGAGAAAGAGCTGCGGGCGCGCTTCGGCGGGGCATACGATGAGTATCAACGGAGTGTTCCCCGGATCATCCCCGTCTATCATGACCCTGCGGCCCGTCGGGCGCGTCCCGGGGCCGATTGACTTTCGACGTCGCCCGCAACACCTTCTACGTCATGGCAACCAGCGATCCCATCATCTTCGTTGTTGACGACGATGAGGCGGTGCGCCTCTCGACCGAGATGCTCGTCCGGTCGATGGGCCTACGGGCGGAGTCGTTCGATTCGGCCTCGGAGTTCCTCGAGGATTTCGACCCGCAGCAGCCCGGCTGCATCATTCTCGACATCCGTATGCCCGGGATGAGCGGACTCGAGCTGCAGGAGCACCTCAACGAGCTCGGAGCCAGCATTCCGGTGATCTTCGTCACCGGTCACGGCGACGTTCCCATGGCGGTCAAGGCGATGAAGGCGGGAGCGGTGGACTTCTTGCAGAAGCCCTTTCGTGACCAGGAGCTGATCGACCGCGTCCACGCCGCGCTCGATCACGACTCGTTGGAGCGCGAGATGTCCGAAGCGCGGGCCCGCGTGCAAGACCGCATCGAGACGTTGACCACTCGCGAGGTCGAGGTCATGGATCAGGTCGTCGAGGGAATGGCCAACAAGGAGATCGCTTTCGAGCTGGGTCTCAGTCCCCGTACCGTGGAGATCCACCGGGCGCGTGTGATGTCGAAAATGCGCGCAGGATCTCTGCCTGACCTCGTTCGCCAGGTCCTCAAGGCCCGACGCTGAGCCTGCGCGGCTCGCGTTCCTCGAGCGTGTCGAACGGACGCCCGGGGGTGGTCGAAATTCGAATTTCCGAGCACGACGCAGGCACGGGTGCCTTCTGCATAGCGTGCTACGTAGTCCTCCGTATTTACCCTTCTCTCGACCAGTGAGACCATCGCTCGCCTACACGTCGCTCCCGACAACGACGTGAATACAAGGGTGGCCCTACCTCCCGAGGGCGATCAGGAGGACTCGATTTGTACCGTACCCGCTTGCTTCCGACCCGCATTCCCGAGCGCGAAAAGCGCCAGCTGGCGGAGCTGGCAAGGTCGCGCCCCGTCCACGAATGGGATCCCGACGCTTGCCGCGCCATGTTGTTCGCCGTTCTCGAAACCGCCATCCGCGACTACGAATATCTCGAGAGCCTGCGCGGCCGCGACCGCCGCAGTGCCGCCCAGAGCAAACGGATGCGAGGCATGGTGGAAGACAACGACCCGCGGGAGTTCTTCGAGAGCTCGTGGTTCGAAGAGATCTGCCATCTGCTGGGACTCGATCACAGCGCGGTGCGGGCAACCGTGCACGATCGCGCGCGCGGCTCGCTTCACGCGGATCGGCACGGTACCGTGGTCGAAGCACTCGTCGTCTGAACGGCAACGGAGCCGGGACGCGGCTCGTCGGAGGCCCGGCGTGGCTCCGACCGCCTTGGAGTGCGCGCCGGGTTCCCGTGGTCAGCCGTTTGAGCGCGGGTCGAGCTCGCGGATCCTGCGCACGAGATATTCGTCGCGGAAGGGCTTCTGTATCCGCTCTACCGGGCCGATCCACCCGGGAACTTCTTCTTCGCCCTGCGCCGTGAGAAAGATCACCGGGATCGGGGCGTCGATGGCCTCGAGCTGTTGGCGAACCTCGAAGCCACTCATCCCCGGCATGCGCACGTCGAGCAAGAGGCAACGGCCCTCGCGGCCGTCGTAGGCGGCCAGAAACGCCTCCCCCGACTCGAACGCCTGGGGGTGCAGGCCAATGGATCGAACGAGCATCTGCAGGGCGGAGCGGACCCCATCGTCATCGTCGACGATGAAGACCACGTCCTGAGCGTTCGATTCAGTCGTCAACGGAGGACCGCTCCTCTACGGGAATGGTGAAACGAAACGTGAGGCCGCAGTCGGGGTTCCTCGAGAACCAGAGCTTGCCGCCGTGGGCGCGAACAATCGTTCGAGAAATCGAAAGCCCCATGCCCATCCCTGACTCCTTCGTCGTGTAGAAGGGCGTGAACACGCTGGCTTCCTGCTCCTCCTCGAGCCCGACTCCGCTGTCGACGACCGAGCACTCAACGCCATCCTCGCCGGCATCCCTCGTCCGCAACATCAAGATACGACCACTCGCGCCTCCCTCCATCGCCTCGATGCCATTACGCACGAGGTTCAGGATGACTTGCTGGATCTGCACGGGGTCGGCAATGACGTGGGGTAACTCGTCGGCCAGCGACAGCCTCAGGTCGAGCCCGTGATGCTGTGCGTCGACGCCGGCCAGGCCGGCGACGTCGCGCACGATGCCGTTGAGGTCGCAGGCGACATGATGGCTGTCACGGCGACGCACGAGATCCTTCAGCTTGTTGATGATGGCGCCGGCCCGCAGGGCCTCGTGACTGATCCGGTCGAGCGTTTCGAGCAACTCGACGTCGTCCGACATGCGCGAACGAATCATGCGGCTGCAGGCCTGCGCATACGTGGCCACCGCCGCCAGGGGTTGGTTGATCTCGTGCGCGATGCCCGTCGCCATCTCCCCCAAGGTGCTGAGGCGCGCAACGTGTGCGAGCCTTTCCCGCGTTTCGCGCGCCTCTTCCTGGGTGAGACGAAGTCGTTCTTCCGTTGCGGCACCGGGCTCTACGGTCGCCTCCAACTCCTCGACGCGCTCACGCAGACTCGCCACGAGGGTGTGCAGCTCCGCAACCTCATCGCCATGCGTCGCCGCCGCGCCGTCACCTCGCGGCTCGTGATTCGACCGCGAGGTGACGACCGAGCGCTCTGTGGTGTCTTTGGGCATGGGGGCGCAATGGTTCTACGGACCCGCCCGAATGACAACGGGGCCGAACCCGAGCCGCGCATCGCCCTCGATCAATCGATCAACCGGCGATGGCGGCGAGCATCTCCTCGTTGCTGTCGTACTTGAACTCCTCGACGCCCTTCTCCTCGGCCACCTTGGCCTCGGCGGCGAACAGCCTGGGAACATCGTCGTTGCCGACGACGACCTTGTCGAGGCCGGCAAGCTTGCCCTTGAGGGCCTGGGTGTCGGTCGAGGCCGCATCGCCCTTGTCGGCAAGAAACTGCAGCACCGCGGTGGCGCCGCTGGTGCCGTCCTTGCGCGCCACGCCGACGAGTCCGTCGCTCGCCTTCCGCGACCAGCCGGCAACAAAGATGTTCGAAAGGTCGCGATCGCCCGACGGGTCGTGCGCCTCGTAGGAGGTGTCCTCGATCGGATAGCGCGGCTCCAGGTTCTTCACGAACTCGTTCCATTCGATCGGCAGACCGAAGTCCGCATCGACCTTGTCGCCGATACAGAACACGACGCTATCGCACTCGATGACCTGGGTGTTGCCCGTGCCGATCGCCTTGAGGTAGCCGTCGTGATCCTCGAGGTAGGTCTCTTCGACCTCGAGGCCGACACACTTGCCGTTCTCGCCGATCATGCCCTTGGGCGAGTGGAAGAAGCGATAGAAGAAGCGGGTGTCGGAGATCGGATCCTTGCCCTTCTCGACGCCGTCCGTGAACATCTTCTTGGCGGCTTCGACATCCTCGCCGACCGCCTCCATCTTGGGCACGCAGCGAGCCCACTCTTCCTCGAAATCGTCGAGGTCCATATTGCGGGCGAAGACCTGCCACTCCTTGGGCGTGAACTTCGCCTGCCCGGGCCCACGCCTCACGATGGCGCCGACTTCCTTCAACCCGAGATCACGTACCGCCCAGTGGGCGATGTCGCACATCACGTTGCCGATGCCGATGATGAGCAGGCGGTCGCCGGTCTTCATCTCCATCTGGGCAAACGGCGGCAGGTGGTTGTAGTGGTAGACAACGTCCTTGGCGTGATAGACGCCCTCGAGATCCTCGCCGGGGAGACCCAGCCACTTGGTGCCCTGGGCGCCGACGGTGACGAGAATCGCCTGGAACCCGAGGTCGGACAGGTCCTGCAGGCTGAGATCGCCCTCTTCGCCGACGACCACGTTGCCGTAGTACTCGACGTTCGGGTCGGCGAGGATCGAGGCGAACTGCTTGCGGAGCCCCGTCTTCATCTTGATCTTGTTGTGGAAGATGCCGTATTCGGCCAATCCGCCGGGCTTGACGTCGCGGTTGAACAGGGCGACACGACAGCCGGCCTTGGCCAGCTCCCGCGAGGCATAAAGGCCGGCCGGGCCGGCGCCCACGACGGCTACGAGGTACTTGGCGTCGGTATCGTTGGCAGACAAGGTTCGTCCTCCGGAATCATGAAATCGATGAGCTGCTTGATCGCTCGGGGCGGCGCCCGAGGGGCGCCGAAGGCAGGAAATCCGACAGAAGTATACTAGATCCGCCGGGCGGCGGCTCTCCGGTCAGCCCGCGGGCTCGAACAGCGCGGCCGTAGCGCCGGCCGGGTCCTCGATAACACAATAGCGCCCGTGGCTCCCCATGTCCTTGGGTTCCACCAGGACCTTGCCACCGAGCTCCGCGCAGCGCGCGGCGCTTTCATCGGCGCTGGCGACAATGATGTAAATCATCCATTTCGAGGGCAGCTCGGCGTTGCTGCCGCGCTTGTGGCACACACCGGCCACGGCATCACCGCTCGCCGGCGCGTTCATGGTGAAGTCGCAGTAGTCCCCCATGTCCACATCGGACGTTTGCCACCCGACGACGCGGCTATAGAAGTCCTTCACACCCTCGGCGTCGTCTACCGTCAGGTCGATCCATCCCACCGTTCCCACGCCGGGTCGCTCGCTCATCAGCCGTCCTTTCGCGTCGATTGAATGCAGGCCACCGAGAATCCGGTGACCGAGCGTGCGATCCTACACCGGCTCGCAACTGAAGATCCGGAACCGACAATGACCACGTCCAACGAAACCGAAGCCCTCGCGGCGCCCGCCTCGGCGAACTTGTGGGAGGACCTGCGGGGCGCCCTGCGCGGCACTCAGCGAGACTACACCAGCGGCCCGGTGGGAAGAGCGGTGTTGCTCCTTGCCGTCCCCATGGTGCTGGAGACGTTGGCCGAGTCGATCTTCGCGGTCGTCGATATCTTCTTCGTCTCCAAGCTGGGCGCCTGGGCCGCCGCCACCGTGGGCATCACCGAGACCATCCTGCACCTCGTGTACACCGTCGCGATGGGGCTGTCGATCGGGGTCACCGCGATGGTCTCGCGGCGCATCGGCGAAGACGACCCCGACGGCGCGGCGCGAGCCGCCGCGCAGGCGATCATCCTGGGACTCTCGATCGCCGCGGTGATCGGTATCGTCGGCGCCATCTTCGCATCGCAGATCCTCCGACTCATGGGGGCCGACGAAACCGTGGTCGCCCAGGGGGCGCCGTTCACCCGCATCATGTTCGCCGGCAACGCCACCGTGTTGCTGCTGTTTCTCATCAACGCAGCGTTCCGCGGCGCGGGTGACGCGGCGATCGCCATGCGCGTTCTGTGGATCGCCAACGGCATCAACATCGTGCTCGACCCGGCGTTGATTTTCGGTTGGGGCCCGTTTCCCGAGCTCGGCATACAGGGCGCCGCCGTCGCCACCAACATCGGACGCGGCACCGCCGTCCTGGCGCAGCTGTGGTGGCTCGGACGCGCCGGCGGGCGACTGTCGGTGGGCTGGCAGCACGTGCGTGTGATCCCGGCCGTCATGTGGCGCCTCATACGCTTGTCCGCCACCGGGACCTTTCAGGTGTTCGTCTCCGTCGCGAGCTGGATCGGCCTGATCCGTATCCTCGCCGGCTTCGGCGCCGAGGTACTGGCCGGCTACACCATCGGCATCCGCCTGGTCATCTTCGCCCTGCTGCCGAGCTGGGGCGTCAGCAACGCCGCGGCGACGATGGTGGGCCAGGCGCTGGGCGCCGACAAGCCGGAGCGCGCCGAGAAAGCCGTGTGGACGGCGGCCTTCTACAACATGCTCTGTCTGGGCACGATCAGCGTGCTGTTCTGGGTGTTCGCGCCGCAGCTGGTGTCGTTCTTCGCCCGCGTCAACGACCCGGCGCGCGCCGCCGAGGTGGCCAACGTAATCGCCTGGGGCGTGCAGTGTCTGCGCATCGTCTGCCTCGGCTTCATCTTCTACGCCTACGGCATGGTGCTGGAGCAATCGTTCAACGGCGCCGGCGACGCGTGGACGCCGACCTACATGAACCTCTTCTGCTTCTGGCTGTTCGAGCTGCCGGTCGCCTGGCTCCTCGCCCACCGGCTCGGCTTGGGGCCGACGGGGGTGTTCATCGCCATGACGGCGTCGTTCTCGATGCTGGCGGTGGTCAGTGGCGTTCTGTTCCGGCGTGGGAGGTGGAAGGAGAAGGTCGTGTAGACCGGCGCGTCAGCCACCCCTGGGCGCGGTTCTGCGGGCGACCGAGACCAAATCGGGCAACTCCCCGAGCCCGTGGATAACCCGGCCGGCCCGCGGGTCGGGGTTGCGGTCTCTTGCCAGCAACCTGACCTGCAGGCCGGCGGACTCGCCTCCCTCGTAGTCATCGACGAACGTGTCACCGATGTGGAGGATGTGTTCCGGCGCCACCCCGAGACATTCGCAGGCGTGACGGAAGATGGGTGGTTCGGGCTTCGCCATGTCGAGGTCGGCGGACCCGAGGATGTGCCGGAAGAACGGGGACAACCCGAGCTCGTGGCAGAAATGGCGCAGGCCACACTGCCAGTTCGAGATCATGGCGAGGGGCAGCCCCTGCTTCCGTAGAGATTGCAGCGCCTCCGGCACGTCGGCATAGACCTCGAGGGAACTCGGCCCGAGGATGTCCCAGATCGCGTCGGCATGTTCCTCGATCTGCTCCGTCGCCGTTGGGATCTGCAGCCTCTCGAAGACCCGCGTGGCCAACTCCAGGTGATATCGCCGCCGCGCCGGCAACGATGCCGCAGGCGAGTAGTCGCGGTCGTGGGGTTCGAACACGTCGTAGAGCACCTGATGCTGCCAGGGCGCCGGGCGAAAGCCCCGCGCCTCGAGGTACTCCATCAAGGTCGGGCCGCGGCCGCGGCCGGTTCTCAGAAACGCCAGGGTGTTGAAGAAGTCCAGCGTGACGGCACGAATCCGGGCGCCCGGGCTCATTCGGCCTTTGCCACGAACACCTCGCATTCGCCCGGTTCGAGCTCGGAGTGCTCGAGCGGCACGATGTGCGCGCGGAAACCAGCGTCCGAGAGCAACCGTAGCCAGTCGGCACGGGCGAACAGGCCCATGATGTGGCGGTCGTGTTCCGCGCGCACCGAGCCGTCAGCCTCCCGTAGGAGGTAGGCGAAGTCGACCGCGTAGGTGGAGTCCTCGGGATCGGGGTCGTAGGTCCACTCCACGTATCGCAGCCCACGGGCGTCGCTGTTGGCGCTGTCATGGCCGCCGTGACTCGTCGATGGGCGGAAGATCTCGCGCGTGTGGTCGGGCACGAACACAGCGGCGCCACCTCGCCGGCAGTGCACGAACGCGGTCTCAATCGCTTTGCGCAGGTCGTCTTCGGTGCACATGTACACGATCGCGTCGTGGATGAAGACGCAGTCGAAGGTGCGGTCCAGGCGCATCGTGCGCATGTCGCCTTCGACGTGCTCGCATTCCGGGTTCAGCGCTCGAGACACCGCGAGCATTCCGGGCGAGCGGTCGACCAGCGTCATGTCGAAACGGGCCTTCATGTGCGAGGCGTTGTTGCCCCCGCCGCTACCGAGCTCGAGGAGCGTTCGCGCGGGCGGCTCACAAGCCTCCAGCAAGGTGCGCTGATAAAACGCGGCTTCCTCGGCGTAGTCGCCCGGGGCCGACAGCATCGGCCACCAGGCGGCAAGCTCATCGTAGAGCTTCATTCGCCCTGCTCCAGGCTCCCTACCGGTCGATCAGCTCGAGCGGCAATACGATCGGATGATGACCCACGGGTGTGCGTTCGCTAATCGTCCGAAAACCGACCACAGAGTGACACGGAGCCAAATGTAATGCTGCTGGGCCAGCTGGATCCGCCTCACCGCCCGATCATGCCTCGTCGAGGGGGTGCCTACGTGGCGGACAGAAGGATCAGGGCGACGCCTGCCCCCAGCGCACCGACGGCGGCAACCTTCGTCGGTGTTATCCGCTCGGCAAATACCAAGGACCCCGTGCCCAGCGAAGCGATCGACCCCACCACCCTCTTGATCGTCTCCACCTCTCCGACCATCGCGCCCCGATAGGCGAAGTACTGCAGGGCGATCGCTACGGCGGCCAGCACCACCGCGACCGTCATTGCCGGGCGCTGGCGAAAAACAAGCGTGAGCTCCGCCACGTTGCCGCGGGCAGCCAGAAACACGAGCAACACGAAGGCGGCGCCAAGGCTCTGGACCAGGCCGTGGACCAGCGTCGTGCTGGCCTCCACCGCCAGCTTGTCGAAGGGTGCCGCGGCGGAGATGGAGACGGCGGCCAAGAGCATGAGAGCAGCGCCGGTGTCGAAAGCCGCCGGACCGGTACCCGATGGCTCGAACCTGTCCTTACGCGACATACCGAGCACCAACG
>CAYSHI010000142.1:0-17801 GCA_964430745.1 uncultured Acidobacteriota bacterium
GGCAACGACCTCGCCGGCCGCCACGGAGCTCGTCACTCCGCTGCCGCCGGCAATCATGGCGCCATCGCCGACCTTGATGTGCCCCCTCAAGCCCGCCTGCCCGCCGATCATCACACCTTTTCCGATGATCGCCGAGCCGCCCAGACCCACCTGCCCGCACAAGATGCTGTCCGAGCCGATGACGCAATTGTGGCCGATCTGCACCAAGTTGTCGATCTTTGCTCCCCGCTCGACCCTCGTCATGCCCAGGGCGCCGCGATCGATACAGGTATTTGCACCGATCTCGACGTCGTCCTCGATCACCACGCCGCCCACTTGGGGAATCTTTAAATGGCGTCCGCCCTCCGTAGCGTAGCCGAAGCCATCGGCCCCCAGCACCACGCCGGCGTGGATAATCACCCGGTCGCCGAGCGTCACCGACGGGTAGACCGTTGCGTTCGGGTACAGGCAGGTGTCCCTGCCGACACGGACGCCGTCCGAGATGACACAGCCGGCGCCGATACGGCTATTCGCCCCGATGATGCAACTCTCGCCGATCACCGCACGCGCACCCACGGAAACGCCCTCGCCCAGCTCGGCCGAATCGGCGATGGTCGCGCTCGAATGGATCGAGTCGGCGCTCACCGACTCCGGCACGAAGTGGCTGACCACGGTCGCGACGGCGAGGTAGGGGTTGTCGACGCGGAGCAGAGCGAGGTCATCGCGCGCGCCCTCCGGCACACTGAAATTGCGACTGACGATGACGGCGGCGGCCGCGGTCCCCGCCACGAGGGGGCGGTACTCGGGCAGCGCGCAGAAGCTGAGCTCGTCCGCGCGCGCGTCCTCCAGGCCCGCCACGCCGCGGACAGGCCGTCTCTCGTCGCCCTCGAGCGTGGCGCCCAGTAGCCGGGACACCTCGCCCAGCGTCGTCGGCCCCCCCGCCTCGGACGCGTCAGAAAGTGGTGCCAATAGCAAACTCGAAGGACGATCGCTCCTCGCCGAACTGCGGCAGCGGATCGAAGTTGTAGGCCCAGAAGAAGCGGAACGGAACGTTGAAAACAGGCATGAAGATGCGGAACTCCACCCCGGCCGTCTTGCGCAGCTCGTCGAGCGGCAGCGCGAAGTTGTCGTCCCACGCCGCGCCGCCGTCGGTAAACACGGCGATTCTTACCGGATTGGCGAGCTGAAAGATGTACTCGATGTTGTAACGCAGCGCGCGCGTGCCGCCGATCAAATTGCCGAACTGATCAACCGGGCTGATGGCGCGCAGCTGGGTACCCCGAACCGAGGTGCTGCCGCCCAGGAAGAAGCGCTCGAAGATCGGCACGATCGTGAGGTCGCCGAAGGGCTCGACGGCTCTGACATCGACGTTGAAGGCGAAGATTTGCGAAACCGCCGCGCCCACGCCACGTCCCTCGAAACGAGTGGGGATGTACCACGTGGTCGTGAAAGCGACCTTCCAGAAGTCGAGCGTGCCACCCAGCGGGCCGCCGGCGAGCTCGAGCGAGCCGGTGTGGCGACGCCCGCTGGCCGGATTGAAGGGGTTGTTGATGGTGTTGAAGATGAGGTTGGGACGCACGCTGCTCGTCGTGCGTTTGCCCTCGACGAGAAAGAGCGAGTTGAAGAGCGGGTCCGAGAGCCCGAAGAACGAATTGCTCAGGTCGCCGATGTCGATGAACGTGTAGTTGTACTCGAAAAACAGCGTGGTGAACTCGCCGCGGTCGAGCGGGAAGCCGAGTCGCGTCGAGATACCGCTGCTTGCCTGCTGGAAGTCGATGTAGTCGAGATTCGAACGAAACAGGTCGAAGCCGAAGCGGATGCTCTTGTCGAAGAGGTACGGCTGCAGGAACGAGAGCCGGGCGCTCGTCGTACGCCCACCGAACTGGCCGTTGAACGAGAACGTCTGCCCTCGTCCGAAGAGGTTTCGCGTGGCGTAGCCGAGCTGCACAAAGGCCCCCTCGAGCGCCGAAACACCGCCGCCGAAGCTCACCTGGTTACGCCCGACTTCGGCGACTCTCAGCTTGATATCTACCTCGCCGGCCTGCTGCGGGGCGCCGGGCTGCAGTTCGTTGGGATCAAACTGCTGGCCGGCCGCGAGCCCCATGCTCGACGGGTCCTGCACGATCGTGACCTCTTCTTCGATGTTGTCGAAGTAGCCGAGCTGCTGGATCTTGAACTTGCTCGCATCCAGCCGCCCTTGGCTCCACAGGTCGTTCTCGTTCAGGCGCAGGTTGCGTCGCATGACGTAGTCACGGGTATTGGTGTTGCCCTCGAACTCGATGCGACGAACCGTGTACAGCGCGTTTTCGTTGATGACGTAGCGGATGTCGGCCACGCCCGCCTGGGGGTCGGGCTCCGGTACGGGCGCGACCTGGATCTGGAAGTAGCCGAAATTGCTGTAGATGTTCTCGATGGCCTTCTGCGCGTCGACCACCCCCTTGACGTCGATGAGATCGCCGGGCGCGAAGGGAACCAGTGCTTTGAGGCTCTCGTCGGGGAATCGCGTGTTGCCCTCGATCAGGACGTCACCGAGTCGATACTGCGGCCCTTCGTTGATGGGGACCGTGAGGTACAAACGACGTGTATCTTCGAGCGGCCACGGCTGGGAGACGTCGTACACACCGACCTCCGGTACGCCGATCTCGATATCGAGATAGCCCAGGCGTCGGTACTCGTTTTGCAGGTTGAATTGGTCGAACTCGAATCCCGAGGGCGAATAGCGGTCGTTCTTGGTGAGAAATGAGAACAGCCAATGTTCCCCCGTCTTTTTCGCCAGCCAGCGCAGCTCCTTCTGGGTGAATTGCTCGGCGCCGTCGAAATAGACGTGCTCGATGCGGACCGTGTCGCCCTCGACGACGTCGTACAACGCGTCGACACCGCTGCCCAACGCAGAAGGCCGCTCGTCGTAATTCACCTGCACGAACTGCAGCCCCTCGTCGCCCTGGAGCATGGTGGTCAGCACTTCGGCGGCACGCTGCATCCGCTGTCGATCGATCGGCTGGTCGAAGGTGACCGGCATCTCGAGCAGCTCCAGGCGCTCGACAAGGGCGTCCTTGTCGCCCTTGTCTGTGCCGCTGATGACGATGTCTCGGAGAATCGGCCGCTCCACCACCAGGATAGTGACGGCGACGCCGCCCTCGACCCGCTCCCACTCCATCTGGATGTCGTCGAAGAAGTTCGAGTTCAGCAGCGTCAGGAAGTCATTCTGAGCGGTCGGCCAGGAGAAGGCCTCGCCCTCCCGCATCTGCAGGAAGAAGGTAACCGTCTCGTCCTCGTAAGCGGCATTGCCGTCGACGCGAATCTCGACGATGGTCTCGCCCTGGGGCTCCTGGGGCGTTGTTCCCACCTGTAGATGGGCGCGGCTGAGGCTCGGATAAAGGCTCCAGAGGACACCCCATGCTTCCGCGGCCTCCGGGCGAGCTTCCGCCACACCGGATGCGGCATGGGCGGTCGGCGCCATCGCCAACACGAGGGCCAGCGTGAGGAGTACAGCGGACAGACGTCGACCGGGTACGGGCAATTCGGAACGTGTGCGTGTAGACATCGGAGTCGTCAGGGGGATGGTACGGGAGCGCCCGAACGCGCAGATATTAGCGCAAACGGGGTGTCCGTGCCCGGCGGCCGGATTACTTGGCCACCGGATGTTCTTCTTCCTCCGGCTTACCGAGATGGAAGCTGAGATCATCGTCGTCGACGGTCACCTCCACCCGATCACCCGCGCCGATCTTGCCGCGAATGAGCTCTTCGGCCAGCTTGTCCTCGATGTGCTTCTGGATAGCACGGCGGAGCGGGCGCGCGCCGTAGCTGCGGTCAGCGCAGGTTTGATCGATCATCCACCGGTAGGCGGAGTCGTCGAGCTCGACCTGGATGTTCTTCGTCGCCAGGTTGACGTTCACCTCGCCCACCATCAAGCGGATGATCTTCACCAGGTGCTCGTCGTCCAGAGCGTGGAAGACGATGATCTCATCGAGGCGGTTGAGGAACTCGGGATTGAACGTGCGCTTGACCTCCTCGAGGACGCGGGCGCGCATCTCCTGATAGGTGGCTTCCTCGTCGTCGGTGCGGAAACCCAGTCCGCCCCGCCGCTGGATGTGCCGGGCGCCGACGTTCGACGTCATGATGACGAGGCAGTTCTTGAAATCGACGGTATTGCCGAGCGCGTCCGTGAGATGGCCCTCCTCGAAGACCTGCAACAGGATGTTGAAGATCGCCGGGTGCGCCTTCTCGATCTCATCCAGCAGCACGACGCTATAGGGTTTGCGCTTGACACGATCGGTGAGCTGCCCGCCCTCCTCGTGGCCCACGTAGCCGGGAGGCGAGCCGATGAGCTTCGAGACGGAGTGCTTTTCCATGTACTCGGACATATCGAAGCGCAGCATGGCGTTCTCGTCGCCGAACAGGAAGCTCGCCAACGTCCTCGCCACCTCGGTCTTGCCGACGCCGGTCGGCCCGAGGAACAGGAACGAGCCCATCGGCCGCTTGGGATCCTTGAGGCCGGCGCGCGAGCGTCGGATGGCGCGGGCGACCACCTCGACCGCCGGCTCCTGCGCCACGATGCGCTTGTGCAGCTCGTCCTCCATGTTGACGAGCTTGTCGAGCTCTTCTTCCTGGATGGAGGTGATGGGAATGCCCGTCCAGTTGGAAACCACCCGCTCGATATCATCCTTCGACACCACCGGCGGCTCGGACTCGTTTTCCTCGTTGGCGAGCCGGGCCCTCAACGTCTCGAGGCGCTCGCGCTCCTGCTGTTCCTGGTCGCGATAGTAGGCGGCCTTCTCGAATTCCTTCGCGTTGATCGCGCCGTCGACCTGCTCGGCGATGGTCTGCAGGCGCCCCTCGATCTCCTGCAGCTGCGCCGGTGCAGCGGCGGCGGCGAGCTTGACGCGCGCACCCGCCTCATCGAGCACGTCGATGGCCTTGTCCGGCAAGAATCGATCGCTGATGTAGCGATTGCTCTGGTATACGGAGGTGGCGATGGCCTCATCGTCGTATACGACGCCGTGGTACTGCTCGTAGCGGTCGCGGATGCCGTAGATGATGCGCAGCGTCTCGTCTTCCGTCGGCGGGCTGATCTTGACGCCCTGGAACCGGCGGGCCAGGGCGCGATCCTTCTCGATATGCTTGCGGTGCTCCTTGGGCGTGGTGGCGCCGATGCACTGCAGCTCACCGCGCGAAAGCGCCGGCTTGAGGATACCCGCGGCATCGAGGGAGCCCTCCGCGGAGCCCGCTCCGACCAACGTGTGCAACTCGTCGATGAAGATCAGCACGTCTTTGTTGTCGACGAGCTCCTTCATGATGCTCTTGAGACGCTCCTCGAACTGGCCGCGGTATTTCGTTCCGGCGACCACGGAGGAGATATCGAGCGCCAAGATGCGCTTGTCGTACAGGAATCGCGGCACGTCGCCGGTGACGATCTTGCGCGCCAGGCCTTCGACGATGGCGGTCTTGCCCACGCCCGGCTCACCGATCAGCACCGGATTGTTCTTCGTGCGGCGGCAGAGTATCTGGATGCCACGCTCGAGCTCCTGCTCGCGCCCGATGAGGGGGTCGAGCAGATCCTTCGCCGCCAGCGCCGTCAGGTCGCGGGAAAATTCCGAGAGGAACGGCGTGTCCTTCTTCTTCTCGTTGAGGTTCTTCTCCTTCAGCAGGTAGAGAAGATCCTCCCGCGCCGTCGTCAACCGCATGCCCTTTTCGAGCAGGATGCGGGAGGCCAGCGACTTCTTCTCGCGCAATAGACCGAGGAGGATGTGCTCGGTGCCGATGTACTTGTGGAACATCTTCTCGGCTTCTTCAGCCGCGTATGCGAGGACGCGTTTCGACTCGACCGACAGAGGAATTTCCACGGACGTGGAGATCTTCTCGCGCACGCGCGTGCGGGCCTCGATCTCGCCGCGAACCTCCTCCGGCTCGATCTTGGATCGACCCAGCAACTGTCCCGTCAGACCGTTGTTCTCGCGGATCAGCCCCAGGAGGAGATGCTCCGTCTCGATCGTCCGCGACCCTAGCTGGCTGGCCTCGTAACGTGCGAAAAAGATGACACGTCGTGCCCGTTCCGTGTAGCGCTCGAACATTGCTCGTCGGCCAGGGCTTGTACCGCCCAATCGACGGCTCCTTATGGGCGCGCGCCCCTAGCGTTTGCGCGAGCCACCCGCGACGCCGTAGGAGCCGCCGCACGTTTCGAGTATAGCGGACGATCTCTCGAACCAACAAGACAAGGTGATTTCCGCCCTTACACTGCCGTACCCGGCATCTTCGGGCCGATGTGGATGCCCGGCTCGCGGATCGCGTCAGGCAACCGGCTGGGCTTCGAGTCCGCCGCGCGGTTGCATTTGGAGGACGCGGTCGAACCCTTCAACGAGGGCGGCGTTGTGGGTCGCCATGACGATGGCGGCGCCGTGTTCCTGTTGCAGGCGCGCAAAGACGTCCATGACGCGAAGACCGGTTTCGACGTCCAGATTGCCGGTCGGCTCGTCGGCGAGCACCAGGCTGGGTTGTTGCACGAGGGCGCGGGCGATGGCCACGCGCTGCCGCTCACCGCCGGATAGCTGCGAAGGAAAGTGGTGGCTGCGGGCCCCGAGGCCGACCTGTTCGAGGAGGTCGGCAGAACGCTCGGCTACCTGATCGGTCTCGCGGCCGACGAGCAGCGGCATCATGACGTTCTCCAGCGCCGTGAATTCCGGCAGCAGTTGAAAGAACTGAAACACGAAGCCGACCTCGTGATTGCGGTAGGAGGCGAGTCGCCGCTCGTCCATGGTGGCGAGATCGTCGCCGCGAAAGGAGATCGTGCCGGCATCCGGATGATCGAGTCCGCCGAGCAGATGGAGCAGAGTGCTCTTGCCGATGCCGCTGGCGCCGAGGACGGCAATGCGCTCCCCCGCGCTGATCTCCAGCTCGGTGCGCTCCAACACGTGCAGGACTTCCTCGCCGGAGGGGTACGACTTGGCCAACCCGTGCGCCGCGATGACCGGCGTCGAGCCCGCTTCACTCATGCCGGAGCGCCTCCACAGGATCCAGGCGACTGGCTCGCCAGGCCGGGTACAACGTGGCCACGAACGAGACCAGCACCGCCATCAGCGCGATGACCGCGAAGTCGACGGGCCGCACGACGAAGGGTACGTGGGAGAGGTAATAGACGGATTCTTCCAGCGAGACGAGCTCGTAACGGTCGGCGATCAGCGAGGCGCCGATGCCCAGCGTCAGGCCGGTGGCCGTGCCCATCAGGCCGATGAAGAGACCCTGGAAGATGAAGGTGTAGAGAATGCCTCGCCGCGTAGCTCCCATCGACAGCAGGATGCCGATGTCCCGGTTCTTCTCCATCACCATCAGAACGAGCGTGGCGACAATGTTGAGAGCGGCCACGAAAACGATCAGGCTGATGGTTACGAACATCGCCAGGCGCTCGAGCTGCAGGGCGGAGAAGAAAGCCTGATTCATGCGTTTCCAATCCGTCATGATGAAGTTGTTATCGAGCGTCGCCTGCACCCGCTCCATCACCTCATCGGTGGCGTAGATGTCCTCGACGCGGGCCTCGACGAAGGTGGCGACATCCGCGGCGCCGCCGGTCTCGGCATTGCCGTAGAACATCTCCTGCGCGGTGCGGATGTGCACCAGGGCCCAGTTGTTGTCGTACTCGTACATGCCGGCCTCGAAGATGCCGACCACACGCAGGCTCTTCGTTCGAATCCACCCGGCGCCCAGCGGCGTGAGCCTCTGCTGGTCCCAGATGGTGACGTTCAGGCGTTCACCCACGCGCAACAGCAGGGCGTCGGCCATGTCCCGTCCGATCAACACGCCGTCGTCTTCGCCGCGAACGCGCAGGTCGTCGGCGCTGCCCTCGACGAGCCGATCGAGCAAATCCGTGGTAGCGGTCTCCGGGTCGATACCCTTGAACATGGCGAACGATTGGGCGTAGCCGGTGTTGATGGCCGCGTGCTTCAGGACCACGGCCGAGGCATTGAGCACGCCCGGGACCGCGCTGACGGTATCGACAACGTCGGCATGGTCGCCGATCGGCGCTTCTCCCGCCCCCCAGATGATGATGTGGGCGTTGGCGCCGATGATCTTGGCTTGGATGTCCTGCTGAAAGCCCGTGAGCAGCGCCAGCGCGATCACGAGCGCGGCGACGCCGACGGCGATGCCGAGCACCGAGACGAACGACACGATCGATGTGAAGGCCTGCTTTCGACGCGCCTTGAGGTAGCGCAGCGCCAGAAACAACTCGTATCTCTTCACGCTCATACGCACACGTTATCCGATCCGCCGAGCCCGGCGGCTGCAAGCACGCCCTACTCGTCCTCGGCCGTCGACTCCTCCGCCTCGCCCTTGGGCTTCAGCAACGGAAAGAGAATGACGTCGCGGATGGAGGGCGAATCGGTCAGCAGCATCATGAGCCGATCGATGCCGACGCCGAAGCCGGCCGCCGGCGGCATGCCGTGCTCGAGCGCACAGATGTAATCCTCGTCGACGCGCTGCTCGGAGAGCTCCTTCGCGCGGGCCCGGCCCATCGCCTCCATGCGCGCGCGTTGTTCGCGCGGATCGTTCAGCTCCGAGTAGCCGTTGCCCGTTTCCAGGCCACCCCAGTAGATCTCGAAGCGTTCCACCAGCCCGTCGTCGTCGGGCGCAGCCTTGGAGAACGGCGAAACGTCGCGGGGAAAGTGTGTGATGAACGTGGGGGAGATCAGTTGCGGCTGCACAAAGCGTCCCAACGCGGCGTCCCACATGTAACCGAGGCTGAGGTCGTCGGCGGGCACATCGCGTTCCCGCAGCCAGGCGCGCAGCGCATCCTCGTCGTAGAGGTCCCCTTCGGGCACGCCGCCGATCTCCACCAGCGCGTCGGCGAAGCGCATTCGCTTCCAGGGACGACGCATCGACACCGGCGCACCCTGGTATTCGAAGTCCGACGTCCCCAAGACCGCCTCGGTGGTCACCGAAAGCAGCTCCTCGACGAACTCCATCATGCGGTTGAAGTCCCAGTATGCGGCGTAGAACTCCAGCATGGTGAACTCCGGGTTGTGCTGGGTCGAGACGCCTTCGTTGCGAAAGTTGCGGTTGAGCTCGTACACACGTTCCAGGCCGCCCACGAGCAGCCGCTTGAGGTAGAGCTCCGGGGCAATGCGCAGGTACAGATCGATATCCAGCGTGTTGTGATGGGTGGTGAATGGCCGCGCCAGCGCACCTCCGTACTGCGGCTGCATGATCGGCGTCTCCACCTCGACGAAAGCATGCGCGTCGAGGTGAGCGCGCAACGCTTTCAACGCCGCGGCACGCTTGCGAAACACCTCCCGAACCGCGTCGTTGGCCGCGAGATCGAGGTATCGCTGCCGATAGCGGATCTCGGTGTCCTTCAAGCCGTGCCACTTCTCCGGCAACGGGCGCAGGGCCTTCGCGAGCAGCGTGTAGGCCGTAGCCTTCACGGTGAGCTCGCCGCTGCGGGTGCGCATCAGGACGCCCTCGACGCCGACGAAGTCCCCCAGGTCGAGCTCCTTCCACGAAGCGTAGGTGTCCTCGCCGACGTCGTCGCGGCGCACGTAGATCTGGATATTTCCGCTGCCATCGCTGAGGTCGGCGAACGAGGTCTTCCCGTGGGCGCGCGAGCTGACGACGCGCCCGGCGACGCGAATGCTCTCGCCGGCCGCGTCCAGTTGCTCGGCATCGAGGTCGTCGAAGCGCGCGCGCACCGCGCGCAGCGCCGCGTCGACCGGATAGCCGTTGGGAAAGGCGTCCACGCCCGCCTGCTCGAGAGCATCGAGCTTTCGGCGGCGGATCTCGAAGAGGTCTGCCTCAGCCACCGCCGTCGCCTAGTAGCGCTTGAAGAGGAGCGCGGCGTTGGTGCCGCCGAAGCCGAAGGAATTCGACAGGGCGTACTCGAAATCGCCTTCGCGCGCCTCGTTGGGTACGTAGTCGAGGTCGCACTCGGGATCCGGAGTCTCGTAGTTGATCGTCGGCGGGATCACCTGGTCGCGCAGCGCCAGTGCGAGGATGCCGGCCTCGACGCCGCCGGCGGCGCCCAGGAGATGCCCCATCATCGATTTGGTCGACGAAACCGGCATCGACGCGGCATGGTCGCCGAACACGTTCTTGATGGCCAGTGTTTCGATACGGTCCCCGGCCTGCGTCGAGGTGCCGTGCGCGTTCACGTAGCCGATCTGCTCGGCGTTAACGCCGGCGTCATCGAGGGTCACCTGCATCACGCGCGCGGCGCCGTCGCCATCGGGCGGCGGTGAGCTGATGTGGTAGGCGTCACCGGACATGCCGTATCCGACCAGTTCCGCGACGATGGGGGCGTCACGCTTACGCGCCGCCTCCTCCGATTCGAGAACCAGTACGCCGGCGCCCTCACCCAGGATGAAACCATCGCGACCGGCCTCGAACGGGCGGCTCGCCGCTTTCGGATCATCGTTGCGGGTGGAGAGTGCACGCATGGCGGCAAAGCCGTCGATCGCGAGGGCGCAGACGACACCTTCGGTGCCCCCCGCGACCATCACGTCGGCGTCACCGCGGGAGACGATGCGATAGGCGTCGCCGATGGCGTGCGCGCCGGTCGTGCAGGCGGTGCAGGTGGCCGAATTCGGACCCTTGAGACCGAACTTGATCGACACCCAGCCGGATGCCTCGTTGACGATCAGCCCGGGGATAAAAAACGGGCTCACCTTCCCCGGCCCCTTGTTCAACAGGGTTCGGTGGTGAAGCTCCATCATGTTGAGGCCACCGATCCCGGAGCCGATCAACACGCCCATGCGGTCAGAATCGTAGGGTCGGTCCTCGCCGTCCAATCCCGCCGCTTTCAGCGCGAACTCGCCGGCCGCCAGAGCGTACTGGATGTGATAGTCCATCTTCTTGAGGTCCTTCTTGCTCGCGTAGTCGAGCGGGTCGAACCCCTTGACCTCGCCGGCAATCCGCACGGCGAAGCCCTCACAGTCGAACTTCGTGATCGGCGAGACGCCGGGCATTCCGGCGACGCAGTTCTTCCACGTTTCTCCGGTACCTACCCCCAGGGGGCTGACGATACCGACACCGGTGACGACGACTCTTCGGTGCATGCGATACCCATTCGCTGTGGCGGCAGCTCGCCGCCGAATGGTTGTCGGCCGAGCTAGCCGGAGTTCTGGTCGATATAGGTGACGGCGTCCAGCACCTTGGCGATCTTCTCGGCGTCCTCGTCCGGAATCTCGAGGTCGAACTCTTCCTCAAACGCCATGACGAGCTCGACGGTGTCGAGCGAGTCGGCGCCCAGGTCATCGACGAACGATGCCTCGGCCGTCACCTCGTCGGCATCCACACCGAGCTGCTCGACGATGATCTTCTTTACCTTCTCCAGCGTGTCCATCAACTACCTCCGGCTAACGCGCTCTCCAGTGCGCAGTGAAGAGACGAAATCTTCCTTCGTGGTACCGCTACATGTACATGCCGCCATCGACACTCAGGACTTGACCGGTGACGTACGCGGCATCTTCGGATAGCAAAAAACGCACGACTCCCGCTACATCGGCGCCCTCGCCTAACCGGCCCAGTGGGATCTGCGCTTGCAGCTTCTGTACGACCTCTTCGGACAACCCCGACGTCATCTCGGTGGAAATGTAACCCGGGGCCACGGCGTTGACCGTGATGTTTCGCGACGCAACCTCGCGGGCCAATGACTTGGTGAAACCGAAGACACCCGCTTTTGCTGAAGCGTACGCTGTCTGACCGGCGTTGCCGAGCAACCCCACGACCGAGCTGATCGTGACGATTCTGCCGCGACGCCGGCGGAGCATCGATCTTAGCACGGCCTTCGAACAGTTATAGACCCCGGTCAGGTCGGTGCGAAGCACCGCATCCCAGTCGTCGGAATCGAGTCGCATGAGCAGGTTGTCGCGGGTGATCCCGGCGTTGTTGACGAGCGCGTCGAGCCCGTCGAAATGATCAAGGGCTTCCTTCACCGCGGCCGTTACGGAGCCCATGTCGCCGACGTCCATCTGCACCGCCAGAACTTCGCCGCCGTGCTCCGCGAGACGGGCGCCGACCTCCTCACACGCTTCTTTGCGGCGAGAAGCCAGCACCAGATTCCAGCCTTCAGACGCGAGCCGTACGGCGATGCTCTCGCCGATGCCCTGTGAGGCACCCGTGATCAGTGCAGTCTGCCCCTCTGCCGTACCGCCCATGGTCCCCTACCCCTCCGCCAGCGCTTGTAAGACCGCGCTGATCTCCTCGCGCTCATCGACGGAAAAAATGTCCACGCCACGACCAAGCGTGCGTTTCACCAGGCCGCTGAGCACACGCCCCGGCCCCACCTCGACGAATGTGTCGACGCCTTGCGCAGCCAGGAATTCCAGTGTCTCACTCCAACGCACCGGGCTTGTCATCTGGCGCCGCAGCGCGTCGCGGGCCGCGGCGGCATCGGTAACCGCGGCCGCATCGACATTGCTGACAACCGGCACCGCGGGGTCTGCGAATGCCGCCTCATCAAGCTCGGGCGCCAGGCGCTCCGCCGCCGGCTGCATCAACGAGCAGTGAAAGGGAGCGCTGACGTTCAAAAGGATGGCGCGGCGCGCACCGGCCGCCTTGGCCGCCGCTACGGCCGCCTCCACGGCACCGCTGTGACCGGCGATCACGACCTGACCGGGAGAATTGAGATTGGCGACCTCGACCACTTCATCGCCGCTGTGCTCGGCGCAGATTTCCGCGACGGCGTCATTGTCGACGCCCAGGATCGCGGCCATCGAGCCGACGCCCTCGGCGACGGCCTCCTGCATGTACCGACCTCGGTTGTGCACCAGACCGGCGGCGGTTCCGACGTCGAGCGCGCCGGCCGCCACGAGTGCCGAGTACTCGCCGAGCGAATGTCCCGCCACCCAATCCGGCTCCAGCCCGTGGGCCGTCAACACGCGGTGCAAGGCGGCGCTGAACGTCAGGATGGCCGGCTGCGTGTTCTGCGTCAGACGCAGGGTCTCATCGTCGGCCTCGAAGCATAGCTCGGTAATCGACATCGGCAGGCCGGCGTCGGCCTGATCGAACACCTCGCGGGCCTCGGCAAAACCCTCGTAAACGCCTTTACCCATGCCGGCGTATTGCGACCCCTGCCCGGGATAGAGAAAGGCCGTCTTTGACTTGGTGTTCGAATCAGCCACGCTGTGCTCCCGATGATCGCCCGGCTTCGGTCACCGGTCAGTTGTCCGTCTTGGCGGCCGTGGAGACCGCCTGCCGGCCGTCGAGTTGAAGACCGGCCAGCATCTCTTCGATGCGCTCGTTGACGCCGTGCTGGCCGTAATCCATCGTCACGCGAATTCCGTTCATGATGGCCCGCGCCGACGAGCGACCGTGGCAGATGACGCAGAGCCCGCGAGCCCCGAGCAACGGCGCGCCGCCGAACTCGGCGTAGTGAACGCGTCCGCGATAGCCGCGAAAGGCGCCCCTGGCGATGCGCGCACCGAGACGATTACGCGGCGAGCTCGTGAGCTCTTCGCGCAACAGGTGCAGCATCGTTTCCACCACCGCCTCGGAGGTCTTCAGCACGACGTTTCCCGTGAAGCCGTCGCTGACGACCACGTCGGCGTCGCCGCTGTAGATCTCCCGCGCCTCGACGTTGCCGAGAAAGTTCAGCGGCGAAGCCTCGAGCGCAGCGTGCGCCTCGCGGATCAGGTCCGTCCCCTTGCCGGCTTCTTCGCCGATCGACAGCAGGCCCACCCGCGGATCGCTCAGACCCAGGATGTCCTGGGCAAAGAAGCTGCCCATGACGGCGAACTGCACCATCTGCCGGCTCTTCGGATCGATGTTCGCTCCCACGTCGAGAAGCACCGTGCGCCCCCGACGACTCGGAAGAATCACCGCCAACGCCGGGCGGTCGACGCCCGTGATCGTGCCCACGCAAAGCTTGACGGTGACCATGACGGCCCCCGTGTTGCCGGCCGACACGAACCCTTGAACCTCGCCGTCACGCAGGAGACGCGCTGCTACGTGGATGGAAGAGTCGCGCTTTCGCCGCAGGGCGGTCGCGGGCGGCTCGTCCATCCCCACGACCTCTTCGGCGTGCACGACGCTGATCGAAGGATGGGCGGCATGACGCGAAAGAGACTCACGAATGGCGTCTTCGCGGCCCACGAGAACAACGTCGGCGCCCAGTTCCCGCGCCGCCATAACGGCGCCGGCAACCGGGTGCTCCGGGGCATGATCTCCGCCCATGGCGTCAACCGCGATCTTCACAATGCGTCCAGCCTCAACAGGGTGCTGAGAAACTCCCGCGGGCACCGTCAAGGCGCCGGCGGCATGGGTCGCCTACGGCTCAGTCTTCGTCCTTGGCGACGACGACGCGCCCCTTGTAGTAGCCGCAGTGCGAGCAGACGCGGTGGGGCGCCTTGTCCCTGCTACAGTTCGGACACTTCGAGCGAGCCGGAACGGCGAGGTTGTCATGGGTCCGGCGGCGATCCCGGCGGGCGCGCGAGTGTCTTTTCTTTGGTAGTGCCACGGTACTTTCCTTGTCAGATGGTTGCGGCTCAAAGCCGATCGCGGAGGTCTTTCAAAGACGCCCATCGCGGATCGTGCAGTGATTCACAGTCGCAATCGTTTTCGTTGAAGTTGGCGCCGCATGTCGGGCACAGCCCTTTGCAGTCTTCCGCGCAGAGGATCTTCATGGGTAACTCCAGGAGGATCTGCTCCGCGAGAAGTTGCGCACCGTCGATGACGTCGCCTCCGTAATAATCAAGATCGAGGTCGCTCTCGTCAAGCTCCACGGCATGATCCGTTTCGCCGGTATCCGCGGTAACGAAAACCGCGTCGAAGGCCCGCTCGATGGGAATCTCGAAGCGCCGCGCGCACCGACCGCACCCCGCCTCGACAGTGGTCTCCAGGTTTCCCTGTATGGTGACCGTCGAGCCCAGCCTGGTGACCACCAGCTCGTAGGTGATCGGTCCCCGCGGCGAGATGTCCTCTGCGCCCTCTTCGGCGAGGATCTCGACCGCCACCTGTCCGCTCAGGCGTCGGCCGTCGTCCGGCACGTCTCCGACGACGATGTCCACGGCGTTCGCCACGGGTCGCATGTCCGGGGTCTCGATCGAGCGGCCGGGATCGCCGCCCAATCAGACCGGTGCCTGCGTGGCGGCAACCTTGTCGACCATCTTGACGATGTTCTCCTTGGATCCCGCCCCCACCATCTGATCGTGCACCTGTCCGCCGTTGAAAACGAGGATCGTCGGGATACCGCGAATCTGGTAGCGCGCCGCGATCTCGCCGAATTGGTCGACATCGAGCTTCGCGACCTTGACCCGGCCGGCGTAATCGGTGGCCACTTGATCGATCGTCGGCGCCAGCATTCGACAGGGCGCGCACCACTCCGCCCAGAAGTCGACGAGCACCGGCTTGTCGCTCTTCAACACCTCTGCTTCGAAATTGTCTGCCGTCAGTTCGATGATTCCTTCAGTCAACGTCTTTCTCCTGTCAGGCGGCCAGATTCCCAGCTCGCTCACGAATGAAGTCGATGATATCCGTGGTCGTTGTCCCCGGTGGGAAGATGGCGTCGATCCCCAACTCCCGCAGACGCTCAACGTCGCGGTCCGGGATGATGCCGCCGACTACCAGCAGGATATCTTCGGCTTGTTGTTCCTTCAGCAGCTCGACGACGCGCTCGAGAATGTAATTGTGCGCGCCGGAGTGAATCGACAGCCCGATGACGTCGACATCCTCCTGCACGGAGGCCTGCACGATCATCTCGGGCGTCTGACGCAGACCGGCATAGATCACCTCCATGCCGGCGTCCCTAAGGGCCCGGGCCACCACCTTGACGCCCCGGTCGTGGCCATCCAGGCCGGGCTTGGCAACTAGTACTCGAATGTGCTTTTCGGACACTTTATTGCCTCGGTTTCGGAACCTACGGATGCCCTGTGTTGCTTCACTTCAGAATATCGGCTGTTCCTGATACTCGCCGAAAACATCCCTCATGGCGCCGCAAATCTCACCGACGGTAGCGAAGACGTGCACTGCTTCGAGGATGCGCGGCATCAGGTTTTCGTCACCCGCCGCCGCCTGACGCACACCATCGAGGGCGCGCTCCACCGCGTCGGTATCGCGGCGTTTACGAAGCTCCTGCAGTCTCTCTACCTGCTCGTCTTCGACCGAATCATCAATGTAAAGGTATTCGATCGGCTCGCTGGCGTCCTCGACGTACTCGTTCTGCCCCACGATGATTCGATCTCGTTCCTCGATTTCCTTCTGATATTGAAACGCGGCTTCCTGGATCTCCCGCTGCGGGTAGCCGTTGTCGATCGCCGCCACCATGCCGCCGAGCTCATCCACCTTGGCGAAGATCTCCTCTGCCTCGCGCTCCATGTCGGAGGTCAGCGCCTCAACGTAGTACGAGCCGCCGAGCGGGTCGATGGTGTTGCTGACCCCGCTCTCGTGGGCGATCACCTGTTGCGTGCGCAGGGCGATGATGGCGTTCTCTTCGGTAGGCAGGGCGATGGTCTCGTCGAGGGCATTCGTGTGCAGCGACTGGGTGCCTCCCATGACGGCGGCGAGCGCCTGCACCGTGACCCTCATCACGTTGTTTCGCGGCTGCTTGTCGAGCAGCGTGCATCCGGCGGTCTGCGTGTGGAAGCGCATCCACCAGGACCGGGGCGACTTGGCGCCGTAGCGGTCGCGCATGTACCGGGCCCAGAGCTTGCGCGCCGCCCGATACTTGGCCACCTCTTCGAACAGATCGTTGTGGGCGTTGAAGAAGAACGAGAGACGGGGCGCGAACGCGTCGACGTCCAGGCCTCGCTCCATGCCCACCTGCACGTACTCCATGCCGTCGCGCAAGGTGAACGCGAGCTCCTGAGCGGCGGTCGAGCCGGCCTCACGGATGTGATAGCCGGATACGCTGACCCAGTTCCAGCGTGGTAGCTCCGCCGTGCACCACTCGATGATGTCGCCCATCATGCGCATCGTCGGGCGCGGGGGAAAAACGAAGGTCTTCTGCGCGATGAACTCCTTGAGCACATCGTTCTGGATGGTCCCGGCCAGCAATTTGCGGTCGATACCCTTGTTCTCGGCGGCAGCGACGTACATCGCCAGCAACACGATGGCGGGATGATTGATGGTCATCGACGTCGTCACCTGCTCTTGCGGGATCTCGTCGAAGAGGGTCTCCATGTCGGCCAACGAATCGATGGCCACACCCTGCTTGCCCACCTCGCCCCTGGCTATGGGGTCGTCGGAGTCGCGCCCGACCAGCGTCGGGTGGTGGAACGCCACGGAAAGACCGGTCTGCCCGGAAGCCAGCAGCTTGCGATAACGCTCGTTGGAGTCCTTCGCGGTGCCGAAGCCGGAGAATTGCCGCATCGTCCACAGCTTGCCGCGGTACCCCGTGGGATGAACGCCGCGCGTGTACGGAAATTCCCCCGGGTAGCCGATGTCGGCGTCGTAGGCCAGATTACGATCTGCCAGATCCTCGCGCGCATAGAGGGCCCCCACGCTACGGCTCGACGCGGTAATAAAGGGGCCGCCGCGCTCAGGCCGCTTCTGTCGTGCCGGCTCGTAGGTCTCGCGCTGCCAGCGAGCCTTGCCGTTGTCGGTGGTGTCCACAGACTCGCTGTCAGCCGCAGGAGTCTCGGACAGGACCGAATCGTCGGCCATCGAATTCGCTCCGGTTGTGGTCGTTGCCGTTCAGAAAGAGAAGTCACGTAGAGTCGCGGCGGGCCCACGCGCCAACCGCCGCAGAGCGCGACCGAATAATTATCCCACACGGCGCCCGCCCCGGCTATATGACGGCCCCCGACGCTCCGCGTCCCGGTGGTATGGGCCTATTTACGACGTGGGACACTAGTGTGCTGTCTCCAACATGGCTTGACACTTGCGGAGGGAATTGCGGGCGA
>CAYSHI010000143.1:0-10837 GCA_964430745.1 uncultured Acidobacteriota bacterium
CCCGGCGTCCAGCATGGTTTCGCGACGCGTCGCGCGCGTCTCGGCGATGCGCTTCCCGTGCCCATCGCCCGGCTGCGGCAGGTTCACGCCGCCGACGTCCACCACCTCCCCGCCGATGCGGCGGCGCGCGCACCCTACCTCGAGGCGGCCGTCGAGGATCGTCCCGCGGCTGACGCTCTGGTTACTGATAGCCACGACGTGGCCGTCGCCGTGGCCGTCGCCGATTGCATGCCGCTGCTGGTCGCCGACCCGCGGGCCGGCGCGGTGGCCGCCATTCATGCCGGCTGGAGAGGCCTCGCCGCGGGTGTGATCGAGAACACGGTGCGTGCCCTTACCGACGACTACGGCTCCTCCACGGAAGATCTCGTCGTCGGCATCGGCCCGTCGATCGGCCCGTGTTGCTTCGAGGTCGGCCCGGAGGTCGTCGACGCCTTCGCCGCCCGCGGCTACGAGGGCCAAGCTCGGGTTCGGGGGCCCGAGGGGAGTCGGCCCTACGTGAACCTGCCGGCGGTTGCGGCGGCGATTCTCGACCGGCTGGGCGTTCCTCGAGCGAACGTGGCCGACGCGGGGCTTTGCACGATGTGCAACTGCGACTGGCTCTGGTCGTACCGGCAAGACGGTGAGAACGCCGGTCGCATGATCTGCGGCGTCGCCCTCGTTCGCTGACCTCTCGGCCCGGGAACCTCACAGGCCAACCAGATCTCGGCATCTCCGGCGGAGCGTGACGTCAGGCGGGCGGATCCTCGACCGCGCCGCGCGCGTCCATCGCCATGTTGGCGAGCCGGTCGGCCTCGACGTTCCCCTCGCGGCGGACGTGTTCGATGACGAAGCGCGGAAACGCTCCGGCGCGCCGCTTGGCATCCTCGAACAGCGGCTTGAGGTTCGGGCTCTTCACGCGGTACTGCCCGTTCATTTGCCGCACCATGAGCTGCGAGTCCGACATGACATGCAGCTCCTGCACGTCCTCATCGCGCGCCCACTCGAGCGCCGCGAGCAGCCCGCTGTACTCGGCTTCGTTGTTGGTCATGGTGCCGAGAAAGCGACCGAAGGCGGCCACCGGGCGGGCGTCCTCGTCGCAGGCGAACACCCCGAAGGCGGAGTCGCCGGGGTTCCCGCGCGAACCGCCGTCGATGTACACGACCGCCTTCTGCATGCCCCAGAGCCTCAAGAGACGATATTCGCCGAAGCCGCGTCGACGGCGGGAGCGTTGTCGACGACTGGGGCGCCGTCGGCCGGCGGCTTCGTCGTGACGAGCCCGAGCGGCTCGGCAACGTAGATGATGCGCTTGCAGTTTTCGCATCGCATGACGACGTCGAGGTTGAAGGTCTCGACGTACAACTGCAGCCGCACCTTTGTGTGGCACACCAGGCAATACTCGTCGAGAACCTCGGCGACGCCGACGCCGTGGCGCAACCGCTTGATATCCCGGTACTTGCTCAGGAGATCATCCGGGACCTGTGCGACGTACTCCGCCACGGCCGCTTCTACCGTCTGGCGCTCCGTCGTCAGCTCGGCCTCGCGGGCGTCGGCCTCCGCGACCAGCGTGTCGATGCGTTTTTTCTCCCCGGTAAGCTCAGCCTTCCTCTTGCCGATCAGCTCGTCGAGGGAGTCGGCGATCTCGAGCTGCTCCAAGATCTTGGTCTCAACGTCGCCGACACCTCCCTCGGCGTGACCGATCTCTTCCTGCAACGCCCAGAGCTGTTCATTCGTCTTGACGTTGTGCATCTGATCCTTGTACTTCGATACTTTCTCTTCGGCCGCTTTGAGGTCGAGGTCGAGGCGCTTCGCTTCCGCGCGAGCCTCCGAGGCATCCTTTTCCGCCTGCGTCACAACCGCCTCCGCGGTGGTGATCTGAGAGCGCGCGTCCTCTCGCTCCTTCGCTACCACCGCAATCTCGTCATCAATCCGCACCATCTCCAGCTCGCGACCCTGCAGCTGTACCAGGGCCTTCAAGTCCTCTTTGACACTCATTGCTGTACCGCCATCGTTGCCGCCTCGAGACACCCGGTGCGGTCAAAGGGCACAAAAAAACGGGTGGGCCAGAGCCCACCCGCGCGGCAGTCGCCGGCGCCGACGCCCGAACCGAGCGGCGGCGTCTTCACACCCTCCCTTCGGCATCGTCTCCCGCGCATCCATCCGCTCCTGATGTGGCCTCGTAAGGGCCGGGTGCGGAACCGTGTCCGCAAGAGGTTCTTTGTATACTCCGCTCTGCCCTCGCGCAACCCGCCCCCTCACTCGACGTGCACCGAGCTGTTAGGCTGGGGTCCCCGTTCTATCGACGGTCTCACAGGCACTGCGGAAGAGGAAGAAGCGATATGGCCCAGGGCTATCCGATGCAGCAGCACAACCCCGTGGCGGGCATCAGCGTCGACGCTCGCGCCACCTTCATCACACGCACCTACCTCCACCTGTTGGGGGCGATCATCGCGTTCGTTCTGATCGAGGTGTTCCTGTTCAGCACGGGACTGGCCCAGCCCATCGCCATGGCGATGTTGAGCGTCTCCTGGCTGGTCGTTCTGGGCGGCTTCATGATCGTCGGATGGTTCGGCACGCGTATGGCGAGCGCCGGCGGCTCGTTGGGTAAGCAGTACGCCGGCCTGGGTATCTATGTGCTCGGGCAGGCCATCATCTTCGTACCGCTGCTGTACATCGCGCAGGCCTACGCTCCGGGGACCATCGAGAGCGCGGCGCTGGTGACACTCATGGGATTTGCCGGCCTCACGGGCGTGGCAATCACGACCCGCAAGGACTTCTCGTTTCTCGGCGCCATCTTGCGCTGGGGCTTCATCGCGGCGCTTCTGCTGATCGTGGGCGGTGTCATCTTCGGCTTCCAGCTCGGCACGTTCTTTTCCGTGGCGATGATCGGTTTGGCCGGCGCCGCGATTCTCTACGACACGTCGAACGTGCTGCACCACTTTCCGGAAGACCAGTACGTCGCCGCGTCGCTGCAGTTGTTCGCCTCGGTGGCGTTGATGTTCTGGTACGTGCTGTCGCTGTTCATGTCGCGGCGCTGAACGGTTAGCGGCGCGCACAAGCCCGACACCTGCGTATCGCGAACGAAGATCTCCTCGTCGGTCGCCCACAGGCTCTCGGTGCGCCCGAACATGTAGGCGTCTTCGCCCTCCTCGACGCGGAGCGAAACCTCTTCGACGAGCGCCGCCGTGCAAGGGAAGGACTGTCCATACCAATCCCGAGGTGACCCGGAGTATACTGAGGGTATGGTTCAGCGATCGTCGCGCCGCGGCGGCAGAAGTCAGCATTACTTTGTCTCGCCCGTTCGCTACACCCTTTCGGCGGGCGGAGACGATGCGGAACTGTGGGGAGCACGGCTTGCGGGTGTCCTGTTCGTCGTTACCGGAACCCTATTGACGGCCTTGCTGCTGCTGCCGCTGCTCGGGAGAGCCGGGGGCGTGTTCTTGGCGATGTTCGCGCCCTTCTGGGGCGTGCTCGGTCTCGTGACGATCATCCCCACGCGCGCCGAAGCATGGGTGTTGCCGAGCTTTGGTCTGGTGTTCCTCGCGGTCGGACTGGGGATCGTGCGCGGATGGAGGATCGCCCACTTCGCGGGAATTATCCTGGCCGCCACCGTCTTCGTCCCAGCGTTGTGGGGCGGACCCATCGTCGGCGGTTTCCTCATCGTCGCGCTCTATCGCGGTCAGAAGGCGCTCCTTGCCGGCGAGGATCCGGCGAGAGCGAGCGCTCAGCGGTAGACGTCGCGCCGGTGAGCGATGCGGACGGCCAGCACCACGAGCTCCGCGTCGATGACCTCATACACCACCCGATATCGCCCAACGCGGAGGCGGCGGAGACCGGCGAACTCACCTTTCAGCGCTGCCCCGGCGGCGGGTTCACGCTGAAAGGACCGTCCGCAGCACGCCGACGGGATCGTTCGATCATGCTCATGCTAATATGAGCATATGAGTCATAGGCTACAAGTGTTGATTCCCGAGGATCTCAATAGCGCCATTCAGAAGGCATCCCAGCGTCAGAACTGCTCGAAGGGCGAGTGGGTGCGGCGCGCCCTCCAGACCGCGCTCGAAGCTCAACGGCCGACTGCCGATCCCCTCGAGGCTCTTCGCGCGCTCGACGCCCCTACCGGCGATATCGACCGGATGCTCGACGAGATCGACGCCGGCAGGCGATGAAGATCTTCATCGATTCGAGTATCCCGATGTACGTCGCCGGCGCCGATCACCCGAACCGCGCCGCCGCCACTCGGCTCCTAGAACGTGCGCGCTCCGGCAAGGTCGAGGGCTGCACGAGCACCGAGGTGCTGCAGGAGATCCTCTACAGGTACGTCGCGCTGGATCGGCCCGACCTGGCGTTCGCCGTCTACGACGCATTCACCCAGCTCTGCTCGATCATCTTCCCGGTCACACTGGCCGACACCGATCGTGCGCGCGCGTTGGTCGAAGAGCACCCCGCGGCCGGGGTCCGGGACGCCCTTCACGTAGCCGTCATGCTCAACAACGACGTTCCCCGGATCGCAACGTTCGATCGAGCGTTCGCCGCGATTTCGGGCGTCGAGGTCGTCGGGTTGGGCTGAGCCCGACCTGCCGCCGTGGCGGGCCTACTGCAACCGCACGCGTGTCTGAGTCCAGGTGTTGCCCGGCGGCGCGAATTCCGGAACGTTCGGTGGATCCACGTTGGGATCGGGACACGTGGTCGGAGTGGGACACACCCACTGGGCGACGAAGAACGTACCCGACGTGCTCTCGCGACCGGGATCCAGCGTGATCAGCGTGCGAATCCGCGTGATCCCCTGGACGTCCCCCGTGGTCGGGTCGAATCCCATGCGGAATACGAGCGTCTCGAAGCCGCCGCCGACCTGGCGCCAAATGCCGTGGTCGGAGCTATTCAACGTCCCAGGAGACGGCGAGAAGCCGGTACCGAAGATCAGGCTGCTGACTCCGGTCAGCGTGCCGTCCTGATTGTATGAATAGAAGCCGACGGCGCCGACCGCCCTCCAGAACCAAGTTCCCGTCAGGCCGTGGCCCTGACTCTGTGCCTGAAGCGTCCCAACGGACGATGAAGCGATCATCATCGCCACAGCCACGACCACCACTACCATCACACGTGATGCCTCTCGAATATTGTTCATGGATTGCCTCCTGGTTCAGGGCATGCGAACGCGGGTCGAGGTGAACGTATTCCCCGGCGGAGCGAACTCCGGCACGTTCGGCGGGTCGACGGTCGGATCGGGGCACGTGGTGGGCGTGGGACACACCCAAACAGCGACGAGGAACGTCCCCGAGCGGCTCTCACGACCGGAATCGAGAGCAAAAATGCTCCGGATCCGTGTGATCGTCGCCACGTCGCCGGTGCTCATGTCGAACCCCATGCGATAGATCACCGACTCGTAGCCGTTGCCGATCCGGCGCCAGAGGCCATGGTCCGCGCTTCGCAAGGTACCCGGCCGCGGCGCGCCGCCGAAAATCGTCGATGCTACCGACGTCGTCGTGCCGTCCTGATTGAAGGCACTGAAGAGCACCAATCCGGTGGGCAATTCCGTATACCAGGTGCCCGTGAGCCCATGACCCCGGCTCTGCGCCTCGACCGTTTCGGTCGACCAGACGGCAACGGCCACCAGTAGCGCCACGGTAACCACGGCAACAGTGCAAGGCGCCATGCGCGCGTGCTTCATCGGCTATCTCCTTCTGCATCGCGGCGTCATCCGATGCATGCCCGGTAACGCCGGCGTGTTTGCGTGGTGCCCATCGACGTCCCCATCGATCGAGGCGCCGCGCGGTTTCGTGGGAGTACGCTACGGGCGCCTCGTCGCCCATTGCCTGAAGAAGATGTGAAAGAACACGGAACGATTCGTGAACCGCCCGTACGCGGCCGTCATCGTCACCAAACCCCGCGGACCCTTCGTTTCCCTGTAAGTCCTTGTCGATTCCCCATAGAATTCGTGCGGGGCCAACTCCTCTGCCGAAGCGCGTCTCCGTGATCGAGTTCGGGCCATTCCGGTACGACGCCGCGACCCGGATCCTCTACCGGGGGACGGAGGAGTTCATCCTGCCGCCGCGGCTGGTCGCGGTGCTCGAATCGCTCCTGAAAAGGCCCGGCACGATCGTGCCGCGCGATGAGGTGCTCGCCTCGGCGTGGCAGGGCGCTTTCGTGGGCGAGAACTCGCTCACTCGCGCGGTCAGCGAGCTCCGCCGACTGCTCGGCGACGACCCCCGCCAACCGACCTTCATCCAGACGATTCCTCGCCGTGGATATCGATTCATCGCGGAGGTGAGCGGGCCACTCGGCGCCACCGCCCCGATCCCCGCACCATCGGGAGAATCGACGTCAGAAGGTGTGGCGACCGATCTTCGGCTTCGCGAGGGGACCATCGTTGGCGGTTATCGGCTTGTCGACCGCATCGGTGCCGGCGCCATGGGTGAGATATGGCGCGCTCGCGACGTCGAGCTCGAACGCGATGTGGCCATCAAGGCCATCCCCGGGCGGCTCGCCGGCGATGCCGCCGTGGTCGAGCGGTTCCGGCGGGAGGCCCGCTTGTTGGCCGCGGTCAACCATCCGAACATCGCCACCATCCACGGTGTTGAGGAGTCGGATCGGCGGCGATTCATCGTCATGGAGCTCCTCGACGGGGACACCCTCCAGCAGCGGTTGGAGTCCGGCCCCCTGCCCCTCGACGACGCGCTCGACGTGGCCCTGCAAACCGCAGCGGCTCTCGAGGCCGCGCACGCTCGGGGCATCATCCATCGCGATCTGAAGCCTGCCAACGTCGTCGTTGGCCCCGAGCGTCGCGTGAAGGTGCTCGACTTCGGCCTGGCGAAGGAGTTGCGACCGCCGACCCCCGACACGTCGCTGTACCCGGTCGGCCCCACCAACAACGGCGCGTTGATCGGCACCGCTCCGTACGTGAGCCCGGAGCAGGCCCGCGGACAGCCTCCCGATAAACGCAGCGACATCTGGGCCTTCGGTTGCCTGGTGTACGAGTTGCTCGTCGGCCGGCGCGCGTTCGAGCGAGACAGCGTCGCGGATACGATGGCGGCGATCCTCAACGAGGAACCGGATTGGGAGCAACTACCAGTAGCATCGCCGGAGGGCGTTCGGAGGCTTCTGCGCCGCTGCCTGGCGAAGGACCCGGCGCACCGTATCCACAACATCGCCGACGCCCGCATCGAGCTCGAGGAGACCCTGTCGCTTCCGGGGCGGGACGCGCAGGCGCCCATCCAACCGCCTCCGGCGCCGCGCCTGCCGGCGGCGACCGCTGCAGAGCCCGGCGGCTGGCCGCGGGTGCTTCCCTGGCTGGTCGCCGGACTGACGCTCGTCACGGCCATCGTCGCGTTCTGGGCGAGCTCCATCGGGGGTGGCGTCAGGCACTTCACCATCACGCTGCCTGCCCAACAGACCCTACCGGGAGCGATGACGCCGCCGCTCACGCTCGCGCCGGATGGGTCCGCTGTGGTCTTCGTTGCGCAGAACGCCGAGGGAAGCAGCCAACTGTACTACCGCCTCATGGACGGGCTCGAAGCCCGGCCGATCGACGGCACAGACGACGCACGAAGCCCATTTTTCTCGCCTGACGGGCGGCGCCTCGGCTTCGTGAAAGGAAGCCACACGATCTACCAGCTCTCGCTTCCCGACGGGCGACCGCAGAAGGTGGGTGACCCTCCGGGACTCCCGCTGGGTCTTGCGTGGGGTCCTGACGAAACGATCTTCTTCGCCGTCCCCCAAGGCATGATGACGGTGCCGGCTTCCGGAGGGATCCCGAGCTTTGTCCCCGGGCTCGGCGAAAACGCGGGAGCGATCGCCTGGCCGCAGTTCATCGCCGGCGAACGGATGCTCTTGTTTACCCGGCGAAGTCGTGAAAGCACGATCGTCACCTTCGATCTCGACCGCAAAGTGGAACAGACTCTGGTGCGCGGCGCCGGCGTCGGGCAGGCGCGCTATCTGAGCAACGGTGTCCTCGTTTACGCACAAGGCGGCCAGCTGTTCGCGAAGCGCGTCGACCTCGGCGGGGAATCGGACCTGAGGGCCGGCACGCTGGTGGGCACGGACCTGTTCATGCCCCTGGTCGCTGATTTTCGCGTCGGCTACTTCGGCGTTTCCGACAACGGGGCGTTGGTCTACGCGGCGAAACCCGCCGAAGAGCTCGAAAGCCGCCTCGTCATGGTGGACGCGGGTGTTTCGGGCGTGAACGAAGAGCTACTGGCCGACGCTCCGGGGGGCAGGTTCCGGGGGCCGCGAGTCTCACCCGATGGGGATCGCGTGGTCGCGCTGCTTCATTTCGAGGACGGCACGACCGAGCTCCGCGTCTACGACGTCGGGCAGCAGGCCGTCCTCTACTCGAGGAAAATGGAGCTCCCTGGGGTGGCCCATCCGGTGTGGGAACGAGAAGGCAATAGCGTCATCGTCCGAGGAGTCGCCGCCGAAACCGCCGCCTTGTATCGGATCGACCTGGGCGGTCGGACTCCCCGGGAAGTCGTCCTCGATACGAAGAGGCAGGTGTTCCCGGAAGCCTTCCACCCCGATAGAAACCTGCTCGCCTTCGATCAGGGCTTCTCGACCGGCTTCGAGATCTGGCTCCTGGACCTCGACCGCGAATCCGCCGTCGAACCGTTGACCCCCGAACACGGACTTCGGGCCTCGCTGCGCTTTTCACCGTCGGGACGGCACGTGGCCTATATGTCGGGAGAGCTGGGCAGGTTCAACGTCTTCGTGGAGCCCTTCGAGCCAACCGGCGAGAAGCTGCCGGTCTCGACCGACGGGGGTGCCCAACCTCTCTGGTCGACCGACGGCGAGACGCTCTACTATCGCAACGGCCGCCAGGTAATGTCGGTCGACATCAACACGGACCCTGAGCTCACTCATTCGAAGCCGGAGGTCCTGTTCAGCGGCCTCTACGACCTCAGCCCGGGTTACCTGCACAACTACGACCTGCTCCCGGACGGCCGCTTCGTCATGGTCAGCAGCCGGGAGCCGCGCACCCACCTGAACGTGAAGCTCGACTGGCTCGATGAGCTGGAGGCGTTGCCGGGAACACCCGGGAGCGGGTACGCGACGTACGGTCTCGTTCTGCTGCCGCTGATCGCCGCGATCGTCGCGATGGCCTTCTATTCCACAGGTCGTTCGAGGAACCGCTCGGCTCGACTGCCTGACGACAATCAGCCGCTGCGCTGATCCTTCCACCGTGAGGAGCCCCGGTGCGGACGGCGCGCCGCCGGGTCGAGATCCCCAAGTTGCCCGCCCGGCCATTCGGCGTTACGTTGCTCGTGATCGCGTCGACGCGTGATCACGCCGCGCCCCCGACGCCATCCGCCGATCGTGCTCGAGTATCGGGGAGAGCTCATCATGGCCAGCCGCAAGAAGCTGCAATCCATCGCCGGCCAGTTCCGAAGGTTCTGCAAGGCCAACGCCGACGAAGAGCGCGCCCAGCGCTACGCGCGCTACTTCACCGAGGGCTACGACGCCTGGGGTATCCCCAAGGAGATCTGGGAGGAGAAGAAGGCGACGCTCATCGAGCGCTATCGCGACGACCTGTCGCTCGAGGATGTCGTGGAGCTCGGCCATATCCTGATGCGTAGCGGCAAGTACGAGGAAGCGTCGTTTCCGATCGTGCTCGCCGCCGCCTACCAGGACGACTTCACCCCCGAGGCCTTCCAGGGAACGGGTTCGTGGCTCGATTCCGGCGTTCGCAACTGGGGACACACCGACGTGCTCTGCTCGCTGGTGCTCGCCGACCCGATTCACAACAAGATCGTGAAGTACCAGGACATGGCCGCCTGGCGCGCGTCGGCATCCAAATGGAAGCGCCGCGCCGTGCCGGTGACCCTGGTCGAGCTCGTCAAGAAGGCCCGCCCCGTGCGCCCCCTGCTGAAGTTCGTCGAGCCCATGATGATGGACGACGAGCGCTTCGTGCAGCAGGGCATCGGCTGGTTCCTGCGCGAGGCCTGGAAGAAGCAGCCGGAGCCGGTCGAGGCGCTGCTGTTGAAGCACAAGGACACCGCGCCGCGGAAGATCTACCAGTATGCGACGGAGAAGATGAGCAAGGAGGAGCGGGTGAAGTATCGGCGGGCGCGGAAGGGGCGGGCCTGAGTCGACCGACGACCCCCCGGCAGGTCCCGTTGTGCCCCTCAGGGACTTTCAGTAGGGTGGCCGCAGATCTCACACCACATTTCGGACGCTCCGGCTGCCGGTAAGGCCCATCGCCAAGGCCCGAGCGAACTTCAAAGTTGGAGGCTTCGTGGCCGAATCTCCAACATCCAACCACGGCGCACATGGGGAAAGTGCGCCCACAGGAGGGGCAAAATGAGGCAGATCCTTGCTGTCTGTGCAGTCGTCGCACTGTTCACGACGCTTGCCGCGCCGGTATCCGCTCCGGCGCAGCAGTTCTCATCCGAGGAACAGGCACTCCTCGATCACATCGCCATGTGCTGGGACGCCTGGCTGGAAGGCGTGCAGGCGGGGGATGCCGAGGTCTGGACCTCGCAGTGCCCCGTGGCCGAGGACTACAGCATGTGGTGGACCGAGTACGGAGCCCCCGCCGGGATGCGTATGGACCAGCGCTACTGGATGCGGCGTCCCAATCTCGATGAAGACTGGCTGGACATCCGCCCGGTTGCCGTGAAGATCTGGGACGACGTCGCAATGGTCCAGTTCTACGGCTACTGGCTCGCCAACACCCCGGAGGGTCCGGCGATCACCGAGTACAAGCGCACCGAGGTGTTTCGTCGCGTCGATGGCGGTTGGATGTTTCTCGGTGGGCAAGGCACGCCGGCTACGGCGGGGGATGCGGAGCCGTACAAGTGATGTAGCCGCAGGTCTCACGCTTTGTTGACGGTCCCCTCCCGAGATGGCCGCCGGCCTCATTCGCGGGACG
>CAYSHI010000144.1:0-17289 GCA_964430745.1 uncultured Acidobacteriota bacterium
GGCTCGAACAAACTAGCCGCGGCACCCGCGCTACATCTCCGTCAGAAGCGCAGGAACGGAGCCGAGCACGACGATTTCGGATACCTCTCCGGGTCTACGGCCGCCCGGATGGCTCGATCGTCATGGTTACGCGCGCTGAGCCCGCCGAGCGCGCCGGTCGAATTTCGACACCGTACGTGCTCGTCGTCGCCCGGTTCGAGGATGGCGCCGAAGTGCAGCGATACGTCGAGGTGCCGGAATGGGCCAGCCCCTCGATCGCCATTTCGCCCGGCGGCGACATGTACGTCGCCATGTTCGGCCATCTCCGTACCGAGTACTACATCGTGGCGCTGGACCCTGCCGGCGAGCCGCGTTGGGTACTCACCGTGCCCTGGGACACCGATACGCCGCCGCGCGCCGACTTGCGCGTAGATGGACAGGGGCGCCTGTTCGTCTTTCCGAACTTCCGGATCGACGAGGACGACCCGCGCAGCCCGGTACAGGTCTATTCACGCGACGGCGAAATCCTCGGCTCGGGGTATCTGAACCGTCTGCCGGTCTACTTGCACTGGCAGGCAAGCGGGGCAGATCGCATCCACGGCGTGCGTCTGCATCCAGTAAGCGAGGAATGGGAGGTCGTGCGCTATCGGTTGGTGTTGTCAGGGCAGGAGTGAACGGCCTCCGGGCCGGGGGCGGCACCGGCGGCATCGAAGCCCAGGCGTGGCGGCTCGTGGCGCCGACTACTGCTTGCCCATCACGAAGTAGACGTTGATGAAATCGTGGCCGAGCTTGTGCTTGGCGATGTCGGTGAAGCCTGCCGTGCTCAGCATCTGCTCGGCGAGCTCCTCGCCCCACATCGTGCCGAGGCCCGCACCTCCCTGCGCCAACGAAACCGTCATGCAGTGCATCGTCGAGACCGTGTACCCGAACGGACCGATGGGATGGTCCATGTTCTTCTCCAGGTAGCTGGAGCCGGCGATGTCCTGCATCAGGAAGGTGCCGTCCGGCTTGAGCACCGAGTGGATGTTCGCGAGCACCGCCTCGGGGTCCTTCTGGTCGTGCACGATGTCGAAGGCGGTCACCAGGTCGTAGGCTTCGGGTTCGTCGAGGTGGGTGATGTCCTGAACGGTGAAGCGGGCGTTCGAGAGCTTCTGCTCTTGTGCCAACTCGTTGGCGGCATCGATTGCGTCCGTGGACAGGTCGTAGCCGGTGAACTGGCTGGAGGGGAAGGCCTCGGCCATGCGGCAGGCAGCGCGCCCCGACCCGCAGCCGACGTCGAGCACGGCGATACCCGACTCCAAATTGTCGGCGAGCCCGTCGGCCAGCGGCAAGATATGAGCTTGAAGCGCCGCCACGACGGTTTGGCTGCTCTCCTCGGCCATCGTTTCGTGGAAGCGGTGGAAGCACTCGTAGCCGAGGCCGCCGCCGGTCTTGAACGTCTCGACGATCGGCGACTCGACGCAGCCCAGCACGCTGATCCACTGCGAGGTAACGGCCAGATTCTCCGGCGACGCGCGGCGTGTCAGCCAGCGAGCGTGCTCGGCGGGTAGTCGGTACGTCGCGTCGTCCGGGCGATAGTCGACGACTCTTCCGGTGACCATCGCCCCCAGCCACTCGCGGACATAGCGTTCGTCGAGCGCCGTGGCCTCGGCGATCTGGGGCGAAGTCGACCAGTCCCGACCGTCCATCGCGTCGAACAGTCCGGTGCGGTGTCCGATCGAGTACATCATCATCAGCGAGGCCTCGCTGAGTCCGGCCAGGAAACGGTCGGCGAAAGCCTCGGCCTTGGCCTCGTCGAATGGAGTAGCGGATGTCGGGGTCTCGGATGGCACCATCATCCTCCTGCGTCGCGGTTGGGGTGGGGTGAATGTATCCGAACTGCGACGACGCGGTAAAGGGATGGCTGTATGCGGCAGCGGCCGCGCGCGCTCAGCGAAGGCTCAAGAAACCGGTACGAGCGGCGCCAACCTCGAAGGGCATCAGGTCTTCGTAGGAGCCGTCGGGAAGCAGCAGCCCGCTTGGTCCCGAGTTGAAGACCCGGATCACGGGGATCCCGGATTCGATAGCGCGGAACCGTGTGTGGTTGATGTGCATCGCCAGGCCCGGGTTGCGGGCGCTGCGGAAGATCTCGTCGTTGCCGATGTTGATGACCAGGCCGGCTCCGAGGGCCTCGTACTCGCGGGCGTAGCCGGCGAAGAGAGCCTCGTGGCAGATCAGGACGCCCAGCGTGTGGTCGCCGATCCGGAGCACGCCCTGTTCGTCGGCGCCGGCGGCGAACGGGCTGGAGCGTATTCCGGGGCGGCCGAACATCCGCGGCAGGTAAAACGGCGTGTACTCGCCGATGGGAATGAGCGTGCGCCGGTCGTACTGCCCCACGAGCTCGAGACGGCTGTTGAACAGGAGGGCGGCGTTGAATCGATGCTCCCCGTCCGGTCGGCGAACCATTCCGGTGAGCACATGGACGCCGGGGTACGGGTCGAGGGCGTCGCGAAGCTCCTCGAGCAGTGCTTCGAGCTCCGGATCGAGCGGCTCCGTGTAGTTGAAGTTGATGGCCGACTCCGGCCAGATCACGAGATCGGAAGACGGATAGCGCGACAGCTCCGTTGCCGTCAGCTCGATGAGGGCGCGCACCTGCTCGGCAGCCTTGACCACGTCGTATTTGTCGGCGGTGGGGAATCCCGGCTGAATGACGAGGACGTTCAAGGCAGGGCGCGGGCCGGCCGGCGCAACCGCGCCGGCCATGGAACGACCGGCCATCCAGACGCCGAGAAGGGCGATGAGGATGGCCATGGCTGCCGCTCTCTGCCGGCGGCGGTCGGATCCGTGGAGCGCCAGAGCGGCGTAGCCGCTGACCGCGATGGCCCCGGCGCTCAGGCCGTTCAGCGTCACCCATCGCGCGGGGAAAGCGAGGAGGGGAAAGCCGATGAGGGGGTAGCCGAGCTCCGACCACGGTGCCGTCACCAATCCTCGGACCCACTCCGTCAGGCCGAACCAGGCGCCGAGCAGGAGCGGGATGGCGAGAGCCGGCACCCAGGACCGGTTCCGTAGCCACTCGCAGGGGGCCACCGCGAGATAGAGCCAGCAGATGCCGATGCTCCCCATCACCGCCATCAGCACGGCAGCGATGAGCGGGTGAATGCCCAGCGACCACACGAGTACCGGGAAGAACCCCCCGAGTGAGGCGGTTGCCCACGGCAGGACAACGCCGGCGCTCAGGCCCAGCCGCTCGAAGCCGCCGCGGCGTCGCTCGAGGAAGAAGAGGAATACGGGAACGAACGCCGGTAGCACCAACCAGCCGAGGGTCGCGGGCCACAGCGACGCGATCGCCACGAGGGTCCCCGTAGCGGCCCCCCAGCCGACCCCGGTCTTGATGCGGTGTCCGCCTTCGCGCCTCCCGAACGAGCCGAAGAAGCGGGCCACCTCGCCGTAGTGTGCCAGGCGTCGCCGCAGAGGCGACTTGTCCGGAAAGCGCCGCCGGCACTCGGCGGCGGTTGGCCAGAACAACTTGCCCACCCTGCGTGCTCGGAGGCGCGGAGTGTCGCGCTCCCGGAACCGGTCCCACAGCCACACGCCGGCGAGGCCGCGCGGGTCTTCGGTGTCCGGCCGGTCGATCAAGCACTCCGCCGCCCAACGATCGATGAGCGCCGCACCGCCGCCTTGCTCTGCCGACTCCGGTCGCAGGATGCTCGAGACGAGCTCGAGATGGCGCCGCGCGTCGTGCCGCCATCCGGCTTCGCGAACTCGTGCATGGAATCGCTCCACCAGGTCGTTCGGATAACGCTCTTCGCCGCGTTCGAGAAGCAGACGTGTATCCAGGAGCCAGGGCAACGAGTTGCGGCACAGGTGTCCGGCGGCAACGTGCAGCACCGAGAGGATGAGTGTGTCGAGGTCGCCGAGAACGGGCACGTTTCGGCCGCACAGCTCGAGCTCATCGCGACTGCTCCACAGCTCCTCGAAGTTCACCCGGGGATCGAACGAGAAGCCATCGTGCAGCTCGAGCTGTGCTCCGTTCGACAGGTTCCGCAAGACCAGCTCGGTGGGGTTGTCGGGGTCGTAGCCCACGACGGCGAACCCGTCGCCCGACAATGCGTCGGCGAGGCCCCGGAAATGCGCCGGGTCCACGAGCAGGTCGAGGTCACACTGGGCCCGCAGCCAGGGGTCGGGGTAAAAGCGCGCGAAGGCCTGCCCCTTGATGACGAGGTAACGCACGCCCGCCTCGTCGGCGACCCGCACCGCGTTGGCGAGGGTGTCGTCGAGGGCGGCGCGCCGGGCGTGCCGCTCCAACTCGGAGCGTTGCAGGGATCCGTCGGGGTCCCACGGCGGGTCGCAACCGTTCTCCAGCCTCCAGCGATAGCGAACGTAGGCCGAGAGTCGCTGTCGTTGCACGGCTTCGACCGCGAGTCTCGGGTCGGCGGGCGAGGCCAACGGCTCGGCTTGCAGGACCGTGAGAAGCCACCTCGTTTCGGGTGTCATCGACATCAATCCCGGCTGACGCGATCCCGGATCAGGTCGGCGGCTTGCTCGGCGTCGCGATAGTGAAGGCAGATCCCCTCAGCGTCTCCGAACGCCCGCAGCAGCCAGCTCGCCCGCTCCTCGAGCGTTTGGCCGGTATCGAAGAAATGCGTCAACGACCGATGAATCAATGCGGCCTGCCGAAGCTCCACGGTCGAGGTCTCCGCGGACGGATCGAACTCGGGGAACACGACCAGCAGATCGCCGTTCGCTCGCCCACGCGAGTCGAGCGGGATCTCTTCCGGGTTCCAGTAGAAGATGTCTCCCTTGTCGGGAGTCGAGAACGGACCGTAGCCCAGCGACTCGATCGGAAACAAGCGGTGAGATGCCTTGTAGGACAGCGGCTTGCCCACGCCGAACCACTCCGCGCAGGAGTCGTCACAGTAGCTGATCTCGTCGGTGAGGTAGTCGAGTCCGCGCTCGACGAGCAGGCGAGCGAGCGTCGATTTCCCCTGCCCGCTCGTGCCGATGACCAGCACCGGGCGGGAGTTCGAGCTCAGCAGGGCGGCGTGCAGACAAGGTCCGAAATCGAGAGCGATCGCTCCCCACAGCGCGCGGAGCAGGTGAGGCAGCGGGTGGACGTTCTTGTCGGAGGAAAACCAGTGCTCGCCGTTGCGGCGGTAGTCGTGCGTGGTGGTGCCCGTCTGGACAGCGAACGTGTCGTCCGGAGCTTTGCGAACCTGCCACGCCGAGAGGACATCGTGGGCGTCCCTGGCGGTGGAGGGATCCTCGAACTCGACCTCGACGACCCTCGGGCCGAACTGGAGGATCATCTGCCCGCGGGTGTCGGCTCCGGGAGCAGGGCCTCCTGCTCCAGCAGGGTGGCGATGCAGTCCGACACCGCCTTCGAGAGGTCAGCTTCGTCGCCGGCCGCGCCCAGTTCGACGGCCAGCTGCGCCTGGATGTCACCCGCCGTGCGGGTACCGTCGCACAAGGCGTACACCACCGACGCCATCTCGTTGAGATGGAGCGCCCGCTCGGTCCCCGGCAACAGCAGCAGCAGCTCGCTGGCGATCTCCTTGACCCGCGCTTCCTGGTTTCGTTTCAGGAGGTCGTTCAAGGCGATGGCGTTGGAGGCGGCGGTGGGATGCCCTCAGCGGCTCTGGGCAACGCCGCGACGAGCACGACCGGTAGCGCCCATGCGGCCACGCGCGCTTTCCGAAGCAGCTTCCTTCGATCCAGCAGTTTCGCGCAGGCTTCGTCGGGCGCCGTGAATTCTTCCGAGTTCTTCAATTCTCACCTTGGTCGTTCTGACGAATGACTCTGATGGTCAGCATTAATTACGAAACGATAGTATCGCGCAGATATTGACCTTCAAAGCACAAAGGAACACACATGATGAGAGCGCGGTCCGGTCGGGACGGGATTCGCGATGGCTTCGACCGCTTTTTCACGCGGCCCTACTTGAGCCGGACCAGGATCTCGCCGACGTTGAGCTCGATGCTCACCGAGCTCGGGCCGGAACCGCTGTTCCAGTGAACGTCGGTACCGCCGAGGATGCCTTCGACGGCGTTACGTCCGTCGCGGTGTCGCAGCTCGGTCTCGCCCACGCCATTGTCCAGGGTCACCTCGCCCACGGCGTCCTGCGGCATGGTCACGTTGATTTCGCCGATGCCCATGTCGACGGTAACGTTGCCGGACACATTGTCCAGCGTCAGCTCGCCGATGCTCATGTCGATGGTGAGGTCCGATGCGAGATTCGCGACCGTGAGCTCTCCGGTGCCGATGTCCAGCTGCGCCGGCATGTCCTCGGGGATCGTGAGAATGACGTGTACCGTGGCGTCTCGCGAGCGCCAGTAGCCGGTGCCTTCGACCTCGAGGTAGAGACGGCCGCGGCGGTCATACGAGGCCAGCTCGACGGCCTGGGCGCGTTTTTCGCAGCGTTCCTGATCGCGACCGCGGTTGCAGCGTATGCGAACCTCCGCCGTGATCGTATCCGCGGACGCACCCGTGACTTCGATCTCACCGACGCTGAGCTCGAAGGCGACACCCTCGTAGTCGGCGCGGGGAAAGTCCTCCGACAGCGTGCGCACGACCCGGTCTCCCGATTGCGCCTCAGCCGGCGCCACCAGGAGGGCCACCAGTGCTACGGCAATAAAGAAACGGCGCATGGCATCACCTCGTCGACATCCGCCCTCGGACAGCTTGCCGCCGGCGTGTGCATGCACGGGAGCGACGTGCGCGAGAGCGCTTTCAGGACTCGTGTATAGCTCTTTTCTCGGGTGACCAAGGCTCCGGGGATGATCCCGCAAGCCTTTTTGCACCCAGCTAGGTTACGAGAACGTCGGGCCGTTGGTTTCATGCACTACGATATAGCAGCTCCCCACGATGAGGAGGTGCTCATGAGCGCGAGTTCCGTTGAGCCGGAATCTTCGCCGGCAAGGCCTGCCCCTTCACCTGAAGGCACCCTCTCGCCGTCGGCCGCCTCGGCCGCGCCTTTGTGGGCGCGGCGGCCGCCCCTCCTTATCCTGATCGCAATGGCGATCGCGGTCTTGCTGCTCCCGACCCTCGCGGCCACCGCCGGCGGCCAATCGGGGGGCGCCGCCGAGCTCATTGACCGCGGCAAGGAACTGCTCGCGGACGGCGAGCACGAGGCTGCTCTGGCGGCATTCGACGAGGCGATCGCCGAAGACGCGACGTTTTGGGAGGGGTGGTACCAGAGAGGGCGAGCGCTCGCTCTGTTGAGCCGCTATGACGAAGCCGTCGAATCGTTGCTCCAGAGCACACGCCTCAATCCCGGCCACGCCAACGCGCACATGCTGACGGCGCACGCCGCCATGTACGCCGAGGACTTCGAGCTTGCCTGGGACCAGGGAATTCGCGCCTACCTCGCGGGCGAAGACCCGCAGGCCATCTTCGGTGGCCTCAGCGGTAGATCGGAGCCCCCACCCGATTTCGACTCCCGCATCGAAGCCTGGCGCGTCTACGTTGCCGGTATCGATACACAGGAGCTGACGGCGGCGGCTCAGAATCCGACCAACACGCGCGGCGGGGCCAGCGGCGCGCAGGAAGACCTGGTGCAGATCCAGCCCGAGCTGCGGGCGTTGCAGCACCAACTCGCGAACGTTCTTTCAGACTCGGGTGGCTTCGGGTTGGTGCCCACTGCGGAGCTGGCGCAGTACTACATCACCATCTCGCCGGATGAGATCGCCGCCTCGCCGCGGCCGCGAATGAATGGGTACCTGCGGCTATACAGCGTCGAGTCCGAAGACCCGGTCTATTTCCGACCGGTTGCGTTTCGCGACCTGTCCTCGGGGGGGCAAGTGATGGCCACTTTGCAGAACATCGTCAATCAGATGGAGACGTGGCGCGGAGAGCAGATCCGACAACAATAGTGGATGGAGCCGGCTCTCCCCCACCGGGCAAGGAGCAGAGATTGTTCGACAGACGCTGGTTGCGGCCGGGACGAAGGAGTGTGCGGGCGGCCGTTTGTGCGCTCACGATTCTCGGGTTGGTGGCGGCCGCGCTTCCCGCGCGGGCGCAACAGTTTTTCGTACCGTCCGCGCCGCAACATGACCGGGTGCGTGTTTCCGGGTTCTTCTGGCGCGCCAAACCGAGCGGGCGGGTCGATTTCACCGCCCTTGCGGAGGTTCCGGGATTCGAGGACGGCGTCGAATTCGCCGACCTCGGCCTCACGGAACCCGCAACCGGATGGATCGTCGAGGGCAACGTGGCCGCGGGCCGGCGCCACCGTTTCATCGTCGAGTTTGCACGCCTGGAGAATACGGCCGAGGTCTCTATCGAGGTCGGCAACATCCCGCCGTTCGTCGACCTGGTGATCGATGCCAGCGCAACGGTGACGCTGCGCGAGTTTCACGCCGACTACAACTTCCTCTTCGTCGCCCGACCGGAGGTCGAGGCCGGCCTTCTCGTCGGCGTCGATTGGCTCGATGCCGCCGCCGGCGTCCGCGCCGACATCGGCGCCGTGAGCGGCTCCATCGATCAGGCCTTTCCGACGTTCGGCGCCAACGTTTTGGTGTATCCGAAGGGCCCTGTGAGGGGCTATCTTGAGCTGTCGGGGTTCCCGCGGGTGACGATCGATGATCTGAGCGGGTGGCAGCTCGACCTCGTGGCCAGAGCGGAGGTGTTCGTAATCCGTAACCTCGGCTTTCTGATCGGATACCGCCGCTATCGGCTCGTACTCGATTTCGATGACGGTGGGGTCGCACTCGATGCGGCCTGGGGTGGGCTGACAATCGGCGCCCAGGCCAGGTTCTGATGGGTGCGCAGGGCGAATGGAGGTTGCATGATTCGACCGTGTCGAGTCGATCCCCGGGCGCGATGGCTCCTTGGCGGCGTGTTCGTATCCGTCGCGTGCACCCTCTTGATGACGTTTCCCGTGGCGGCCCAGGAAGCGATTATCTTCGGAGACATCGACATCGACTGGGTCCGAGCTTCCGGCTTCTTCTGGCGCGGCGAGGTCAACGGTTCGATTGGTAACTCGCCCCTCGGCGACCTGCCGGATTTCGTCGATCCCATCGATGTCACGGACGATCTCGGCGTCGATGATGGCGCCACCGGGTGGCTGATCGACGGTGACTTCGGGGTCGCCCGACGCCATCGCCTTCTGGTTTCCTTCTCCGGCCTGGCACCGGGCGGCACCACCGTCATCAGCACGGTCGACGACGGTGGCGTTCCCCTCGACGTGCTCGTCGACACCCGCTTGTCGATGCGCGACTTTCACGGCGCCTACAACTTCCTGTACTCCACGCGCGCATGGATGGACGCCGGTGTCATCGGCGGCGTCGGGTACGTGGCCAGCAGCATCGATATCGTCTCGAACGTCGGCGATCAGTTCAACGAGTTCAACTCGCCCTACGCGCTGATCGGCGGCAATGTGAGGCTGAAGTCGCAGGACGTCATCAGCATCTACGCGGAGCTGACCGGATTCCCCAGCGTCGAGGCCGGTGGGCAGTCAGGATGGGTGATGGATCTCGAGGTGGAGTTCCTCGTCTATCCGACGCCGAACATCGGCGTGATCGCGGGATACAAGCGCTATCAGTTGTCGCTGGATGGGACGCCCGATCGCCTCGGCATGAACCTGGTGTGGGACGGTTACGTCCTCGGCGGGCAGTACCGGTTCTGACGGGCGAGACCGCGGACCCTCGGGCTCGCCGTCATCGAGGGAGCCAGGCGCCCCGCAGGAACACGCCCACGATGCGCTCCGTGTTTCGGATGTCCTCGAGAGGATTCCCCTCCAGCAGCACCATGTCCGCGCTCATCCCTTCGCGGATGCTCCCGCTGCGATCGGCGACGCCGGCAAACTCCGCCGCGCCCATGGTGCTCATCTTGATGACGTCGAGCTCGCTGATTCCGGCCTCTACCAGCACTCGCATCTCACCGTGCAGGCCGGGCCCCGGTGTCTGCGGCCAGTCGCGATAGGCGAAATTCGAACCCACGAGAATGGGCACGCCGGCATCGTGGAAGCGTCGCACGATCTCGTAGGCGCGCTGCACGCTCGCGGACTCCGACGCATCTTCACCGCGCGCCTCGATCGGCGCCACCATGCTGTAGAGCGCGGGCGACATCCAGGTGCCGTGCTCCCGGTAGGCGCCGATGACGGCGTCGATCTCCTCGTCCGAGAGGCGCATGTACGGGCTCATGTGCTCGATGCTGCGCAGCCCGAGTGCCGCGCCGGCGGTGGCGCTGATGCCGCGGGGGAGGTGGCCCACCACGCTGAGGCCCAGGTCACGGGCCTCGTCGATCAACGCCGCGACGAGCGAGGGCTCGATCATCGGCTGGATCTCGAGAAAGTCGACGCCGAGAGCCTCCAGCGCTCGGGCCGCATAGCGAGCTTCGCTCTCATCAAAGACCTTGAAGCGGTACTCGTCGTCGCCGTCGGGACCCTCCAGAAAGGGCCCGCACCAGACCATGGCGGGACCGATGCGGGCGCCGGCCTCGATTTGGGCCTTCCATGCGCCGATCTCCTCGGGGTCGCCGCCGAGCTCGCGGATGTTCGTGATTCCGGCGTCCACGAGCAAATCGAGAGCATCTTCTCCCCAGTACGAGAGATGCGCATGGGTGTCCCACAGGCCGGGGATCAGGAACTTGCTCGAGCCGTCGATCGTCGTCGCACCCGCAGGGCTCCGGAGCTCGTCGGTCTTCCCGATGGCGACAATTCGACCCTCGGCAACGACGACGGACATGTTGTCGCGGGGGGCATCGGTGACGCCGTCGATCAGGGTCACGTGGGCGACGACGATGGCGTCGGCCGCTTGCTCCACGGAGGCGGTCTCCGCGGCAAGCATCAGGGCGGCGAGGCCCAGCAGCAGGATGGTTGATCGCATGGCTCTCGGGGTTCGGGTATCGGCTAGCCGCCGCCGCGCCGGAGAATCTCCGCCGTGCGGCGCGGTGCAGAGAATACACGGCCGCGTGATCCGTTGACTCCCGCACGTGCGGATACCAACATGGTGCGGATGCACAATCGAATCCTCCCTTTTCTGGCTCTCGTTGTCTTGCTGGCGCCGTGTCAGGCTGCGACGGTCCAAGCGCAGCAGCCGGCCCAAGTGCAGCAGCCGGCCGGCGAGCTGCCGGTGGTCACGGTGGGCGTTGTCATCGACGGCCCCTGGGCGCGCAACGACGAGATCACGTCGATCTTCAGCACGGAAGTCATCGAGCTGACGCGTCTCGACTACGACGTCCGCTTTCCGGACGACAAGCGCCTCATCTCGGACTGGACGGTAGCGGGCGTGCGGCGCGACTTCGATGTTCTCCTGGCCGACCCCGAGGTGGACATCATCTACACGATGGGTGTGGTCGCCTCCAGCGAGGCCATCCTGCGCGCGGTTCTGTCGAAGCCGGTTATCGCCCCCTTCGTGGTCGACCACCAGTTCCAGGGGGCGCCTGTCGCCTTGGCCGCGACAGACCGTCTGGTGAGCGGTGTCGACAACCTCAGTTACCTGACGCCGCCGTGGGAGCCGAGCCGCGACCTCGAGGAGTTCTACCGCATCGTTCCCTTCGAAAAGGTGGCGGTGCTCGTGGACGAACGCCTGCTAACCGCCTCCGATGCCATTGTCGACAACGTCGCCCGTACCGCAGAGACCTACGAGGTTGACTTTCAGGTCGTTCGGGTACGCGACCGTGCGCAGGCGGCGTTGGATGCGATCGACCCCGACGTCGACGCGGTGATGGTCCACGTGTTGTTGAACATGCCCGACGACGAAAGCGCCGCGCTGGTCGACGGCATCAATGCCCGGGGCCTGCCGAGCATGGGGTTGTTCGAGCGGGAACAGGTGGAAAACGGCCTGCTCCTCGGACTTGCGCCGAATACCAACATCGACCGCGTGGCGCGGCGTGTGGCGATCCACACGCAGGCGATCCTCATGGACGAGCCGGCGTCGCAGCTTCCCATCGAGATGGCGCAGCCGCGGGAGCTGGTGATCAACATGGAGACGGCGCGCCGGATCGGGTTCTCGCCCACCTGGGACATACTCACCGAGGCCGAGTTGCTCAACCAGCAGGACATGTCGGCACCATTGCTGACGTTGTCCGAAGCTGTGGAGCAGGCGGTGGCCGCCAACATCGACTATCTCGCGGCGGTGCGGCAGGTGGCCGTACAAGAGCAACTCGTACGCCAGGCGACGGCACCGCTACTTCCCGCCCTGGACGCCGGGCTCACGGGCGTTTCGATCGACCCGATCCGAGCCGGCCAGAGCCTCGGTCAACAACCCCAGCACTCGTTCAGTGGCGGTTTGTTGTTCAACCAACTGATCTACTCCGATTCCGCGTGGACCGGGCGTGACGTGCAGGAGAGGCTCCTGGAAGCCACCGACCTGGACCGGGAGACGCTGCGGCTCGACACCATTCAGGCTGCCTCCGTCAGCTATCTAAACGTCCTCATCACGGCCACCTTCGAGCAGATCCAGCAGCGCAACGTCGACCTGTCCCGGACCAACTTGGACCTAGCGACGGCGCGCGAGTCGGTGGGCGTGGCGAGCCGTGCCGAGGTGTTCCGCTGGCAGAGTGAGATCGCCACGGATCGCAGCGCGGTGATCGAGGCGTCCGTGCAACGCAACCTGGCCGAGATCGAGCTCAACCGCATTCGCAACCGAGCCTTGGAAGATTCGTTCCGCACGGTCATCGACATCGAGAACTCGGAGTTTCGCCAGCCGATGGAGGACCTGGAACCGTTTATCAACGATCGTGATTCGTTCGACATCTTTCGCGTCTTCATGGTGCAGGAGGGGCTGCGAGATGCCCCCGAATTGCTCGCCATCGACGCCGGCATCGAGGCGCAGCGTCGCCTGCTCACCAACACGCAGCGCAACTTCTGGCTTCCGGACCTCGGCTTCCAAGCGCAGATCGACTATCTGTTCGCCGACGGCGGCGCCGGCGTCGGGAACGCGGGAGAAGACCTTCCCGTGCTGTTTGATCCGCCGAAAACGACGTGGAGCTTTGCCGTCAACGCGGCCTATCCGGTGTATCGAGGCAACGCCCGCTACGCCGAGCGCGAGGAAGCGCGTGAACAGCTGGCGCTACTCCGCCTGCAGCGGCGCTCGGCGGCGCAGCGCGTCGAGCAGCGTGTGCGCGCCGACCTACACCGCATGGTGGGTTCCTACGCGCAGATCAACCTCGCCGAGGTAGCTGCCGCAGCGGCGTTGCGCAACCTCGAGTTGGTGCAGGAAAGCTACTCCCAGGGCGTCGTCAACGTCGTCGACCTGATCGATGCCCAGAACGCGGCCCTCACCGCCGCCTTGGCGCGCGCTACTGCGGTGTACGAATTCATGATCAATCTCACCAATGTCGGCCGCTCGATCGCGAACTTCGACTTCGTCAATCCGGCGGATCCGGCGGCTCGCCGCGCCTGGTTGCAGCGGGCGCAGGAGTTTTTCGAGGCCACGCGGCGATCCGGGAGGCAGCAATGAAAGCTGAAGAGTTGTTGAGAGCCTGCGAGCCGCACGGCGCACGCAGCCTGCCGGGCGAAAAGAGACGGCTTCGGGCGGCCGCCAATCCGTACCGGGCCCCCGCGCTGGCGGCTGTACTGCTACTGGCGCTCGGCGGGGCGGGTTGCGCCGAAGAGCTGCCCGAGCCCGAAGTCGTCATCCGTCCGGTGCGATCCGAGCGTGTCTCCATTGTCGGTGGTGTGCGGGAGCGGAGCTTCGCCGGCGTCGCCGAGGCCACCACGATGTGGAACGGCAGCTTCAAGGTTCCCGGCACGGTCGAGCTGCTCTCCGTTGTAGTGGGCGATTCGCTTGCCGCCGGCGATGTGATCGCCCAGCTCGATGCGTACGACTACGAGCTCGAGCTGCAACAGGCGCAGGCCGCGTTGCGCCAGGCGGAGGCGAACGCCCGCAACGCGCTCGCCACCTTTGATCGGATCAAAGAGCTTTACGAGGATGAGAACGCCACACGCGCCGACTTCGACGCAGCCCTGGCCAACAACGGGTCGGCCCGAGAGGCGGTGGTGTCGGCGGGAACGTCCCTCGAGCTGGCGACGCGCAGACGCGGTTACGCCGCCCTCGTGGCGCCGTTTTCCGGGGAAGTCGCCGAAGTTCCCATTGACGAGAACGAAAACGTCAACGCCGGGCAGGTGGTGGTGCGCATGACCGTCGGCAATCGTCGTCAGGTCTCGGTTGCCATCCCGGAGGCCTACATCCTCGAGATCCGGCGTGGCGATGTCGTTTCGGTGACCTTCGACGCTCTTCCGGACCGCACGTTCGGAGCCGCGGTCGATGAGGTCGGGGTGTCGTCGATCGGCATGGCGACGACCTTCCCGGTGACCGTGATCCTCGACGAGGAGGCGCAGGAGGTGCGTTCCGGAATGGCCGCCGACGTGACATTCCGCTTCGTCGATGGAGCAACACCGTACATCTCGGTGCCGCTGGCCGCCGTCCTGGAGGACAGCGCCGGGCACTACGTCTTCACCCTCGAGGCCGCCGAGGATGGACTGAGCAATGCACGCCGCACCGACGTTGTCATCGGTAGCCAGATCGGAACCGAGGCGGGCACATCACGCGTGCTCATCGAGATCGTTTCCGGCCTGGCTGAAGGCGACCAAGTGGTCACGGCGGGCGCGAAGCGCATCGTCGACGGGCAGCCGGTGAGGTTGGAAACGAGCTGATGGACCTGACCCGCTTCGCCATCGAGAAGACGCGAACGACCTTCGTCTTCTATCTCGTGATCGTCGGCTTCGGGTATCTCTCGTATACCGGCATGTCCCGCGCCGAAGATCCGGGGTTCATCATACGGGCGGCGCAGGTAACGACGGTATTCCCGGGCGCCAGTCCCGAGCGCGTCGAAATGCTGGTGACCGACAAGCTCGAGAAGGCGATCCAGGAGATGCCGGAGGTCGACTTCCTGGTGAGCGAGTCGAAGACCGGCCTGTCGGTGATCGTCGTCAACGTGCTCGAGAGCCTGACCGAGATGCAACCCATATGGGACGAGCTCAGACGAAAGGTCGAGCGCGCCGCGCCCGATCTGCCCGAGGGAGTGATCGGGCCGACCGTCAACGACGAATTCGGCGACGTGTTCGGCACCATCGTCACCCTTTCGGCCGACGAAGGTGAGTTCGAATACGCCTACCTCAAGGACGTCGCCGACGACGTGCGCGACGAGCTGCTGCTGATTCCCGAAGTAGCCAAGGTGGATATCTTCGGCTCCCAGGACGAGCGGATCTTCGTGGAGTACAACAACGCGCGCCTCTCGGAGATCGGCATCGCACCGGCGCAGCTCGCGGGGATTCTGGCGTCGCGCAACATCACCGCGCCGGGCGGCGACGTCATCACGGAATCCGAGCGCATCGTCCTCGAGCCATCGGGCAATTTCGAGAGCCTCGAGGATCTGCGCAACACGGTGGTCAACCTGCCGGGCAGCCGGGACGTCCTGCTCCTGCAGGACATTGCCGATATCTACCGCGGCTACATCGACCCGCCGGAGTTCATGATGCGCACGTCCGGTGCGCGAAGCCTCGGGTTGGCGATCTCGCTGCGGGAGGGTGGCAACATTTTGACGCTCGGCGCGTCCGTGACCGCCAGGGTCGAAGAGTTGCAAGGCATCTACCCCATCGGCATCGAGTTCGACTTCATCCAGCTTCAGTCGCGGGAGGTCCAACGCCTGGTCGACAACTTCATCGGCAACCTGCTGCAGGCGGTGGCCATCGTGACGCTGGTCATGCTGTTGTTCCTCGGCCTGCGCACGGGCCTGGTGGTCGCCAGCCTCATCCCCATGGCCATACTGATGGCCTTCGTCATCATGGGCGTGCAGGGGACGGGGCTCGATCAGATATCGATCGCGGCGCTGATCATGGCGCTCGGCATGCTGGTGGACAACGCCATCGTCATGTCCGAGTCGATCATGACACAGATGGCGGAGGGGAAGCCGCGGGTCGAGGCCGCGGTGGATTCGGCGCGCGAGTTGCGTATCCCGTTGCTGACCTCGTCGTTGACAACCTGCGCTGCGTTCTTGCCCATCTACCTTGCCGAATCCGCGGTCGGCGAGTACACCGCCGCGCTGTTCGTCGTCATCACCATCACGTTGTTGAGCTCGTGGCTGATCGCGTTGACGTTGATTCCTCTGCTGTGTGTCCTCTTCGTGCAGGTCAAACAGCGTGACCCGGTCGCCGTGTCCCAGGAGGCGGAATCCGGCAAGGCCTCGGAAGCGCAGGCCGGCGACGCCGCGGAAACCGCAGCCGACGACGCCGGAGGAACGGTAGCCGGCGACGTCTCTGGAGCGGACGATGCCGGCGGTTACGACACGCGTTTCTACCGCCTCTACCGCGCCGGACTGATTGCCGGGCTCAAGCACCGCGGCCTATCGCTTGCCGGTGTCGTGGTGACGTTCATGTTCGCCATGAACCTGTTCGGTCTGGTGCCGCAGATCTTCTTTCCCCCGAACGAGCGGGCAACGCTGACGGGCGAGCTCCTGCTGCCGACAGGCACACCGTTTCGCGCCACCGAGAGTTTGGTGAGGGAGTTCGATCGCTTCATCGCCGACAATCTCGTTGCCGGCGAGGGGCGCGTCGAGGGGATCGAAAACTGGGCGGTGTTCATCGGCCAGGGAGCGCCACGGTTCATCCTGCCGTACACGCCGGAGAATCCCCGCCCCGAGTACGCCACCATGATCATCAACACGACCTCGCGGGCGGAGGTCGATCGCGTCATTCCTGAGCTCGAGGCCTTCGCGAACGAGAACTTCCCCGACCTCAAGGCGGTGTTCATCCCGCTGCAGCTCGGGCCGCCGGCCTGGCCCCCCGTCGAAGTGCGCATCTCGGGAAAGGAGGCCGAGACCATCTTCGCCATCGTCAACGAGGTCAAGGAGCAGCTACGGCAGACCCCGGGAACGAAGAACATCGACGACGACTGGGGTGCGCGAACGAAGAAGTTGTCGGTCGACGTCAACCAGCCGCGGGCGCTGCGGGCGGGGGTGTCGAGTCAAGACATTGCGGTCTCGCTGCAGAGCTTTCTGACCGGCTTCGACACGACGGAATTTCGTGAGGGCGACAAGATCATCCCCGTGACATTGCGGTCGGTGGACACCCAGCGCAACGACATCAACCGCATCGAATCGCTCAACGTCTATTCGCAGAGCACCGGCCAATCGGTGCCGCTCGCGCAGGTGGCCAACGTCCACGTCGAGTGGCAGCCGGCGCTGATCTTTCGACGCGATCGGCTCAAGACGGTGACCGTCGAGTCGGCACTGCAGCCCGGCTATACGGCGGCCGACATCAACGCCGCGATCACACCGTGGCTGGAGGAGGCAAAGCAAGGCTGGCCGCGTGGCTACGACTGGGAGCTCGGCGGCGCCGAGGCCGAGTCGGCGAAAGGCAACGCTTCGATCGGCGCCAAGCTGCCGATCGCGGCG
>CAYSHI010000145.1:0-5173 GCA_964430745.1 uncultured Acidobacteriota bacterium
CAAGAAGGTCGGCCGTAACGATCCATGCACTTGCGGCAGCGGCAAGAAGTACAAGAAGTGCTGCGGTCGCTGAGGGCGCCGGGAAACCGCCCCTCATCGTCGACCCGCGAACACACGAGCCCTGCTCACTTGAGGGCAAACCACCGCGCGACTTGCGAAATCACGGTGGTGGTGTACCTTGCGGCAAACCGCCCACACAGGAGCCGAGATGCTCGCCGAGAACCCGCCGATAGCCCTCACCTTCGATGACGTTCAGCTCGTGCCCGCCCGCTCTCGCGTTCTGCCCTCGCAGGCCGACACGAGCACCCGCTTGACGGCCAAGATCGGCCTGCGCATCCCGCTGCTTTCCGCCGCGATGGACACGGTCACCGAGTCGCGCATGGCCATCGCCCTGGCCCAAAACGGCGGCCTCGGTATCCTTCATCGCAATCTCAGCGTCGAGCAACAGGCCGACGAGGTCGACAAGGTAAAGCGCTCGGAGAGCGGCATGATCGTCGATCCCATCACCGTAGGGCCGACGACGCCCATCCGCCAGGCGCTCGACATCATGGCGAAGTACAAGATATCGGGCGTCCCGGTGACCGATCCCGAGGGGCGCGTCGTCGGCATCCTGACCAACCGTGACGTGCGCTTCGAAACCAACCACGACCGCCGCGTCGAAGAGCTGATGACACGCGACAAGCTCGTCACGGTGCCCCCCGGCACCACCATGGACGAAGCGGTCGCCATGCTGCAGCGTCACAAGATCGAGAAGCTCCTCGTGGTCGACGAGCGCGGCAGCCTGAAGGGCCTGATCACCGTCAAGGACATCCAGAAGGCCATCGACTACCCGCACGCGTCCAAGGACGAGCTCGGGCGCCTGCGTGTGGGCGCCGCCATCGGCGTCGGCCCGGGATCGGTCGAACGGGCGGAGGCGCTCGTGGCCGCGGGCGTCGACGTGATTGTCGTGGACACCGCTCACGGCCATTCCGAAGGGGTCCTGGAAACCGCCGGCGACATCAAGAAGCGGTTCGAGAGCATTTCCATTATCGCCGGCAACGTCGCCACCGCGGCCGCGACCCGCGATCTCATCGCCGTCGGTGTCGACGCCGTCAAGGTGGGCATCGGCCCCTCGGCGATCTGCACGACGCGCGTGGTCGCCGGCGCCGGTATTCCACAGGTCACCGCCATCGCCGACTGCGCTCGCGTCGGCAAAGAGCACGGCATTCCGATCATCGCCGACGGCGGCGTCAAGCACTCGGGTGACATCGCCAAAGCGATCGCCGCCGGCGCCGACGTGATCATGGTCGGGTCGCTGCTTGCCGGCACGGACGAGAGCCCTGGAGAGATCGAGCTGTTCCAGGGCCGCCCCTTCAAGGCGTACCGCGGCATGGGCTCGGTCGGCGCCATGCGCATGGGCAGCAAGGATCGTTATTTCCAGCGCGACGTCGAGGAGGACGCCAAGCTCGTCCCCGAGGGCATCGAGGGCCGGGTTCCCTACAAGGGCCCCGTATTCGAGACCGTGCACCAACTCATCGGCGGACTGCGCGCCGGCATGGGCTACTGCGGCTGCGCCGACATCCCCGCCATGCAGACCGACGCCCAGTTCGTCCGCGTCACCGTAGCCGGCCTACGCGAAGCCCACGTCCACGACGTGCAGATCACCAAAGAGGCCCCGAACTACCGCGTCGAGTAGAGACGCCGGAGCGAGTCGATCGCGGCGTTGCGACTTGCTCGTTCGACTCCAGCGTACGGGCGTACGCTTGCGTCTCTCTGCGCGGCGCGCGCCTTGCGCTCGACACGCTCCGACGTCCCTACCCCACCGGACGGCCGCGATGGTCGATGAGCCGTTGCCGGCGGTCGTCCGCCGCGCTTGCCCACGCGAAGCCTTTGCCCCCGTTGTGCCCGAAGCTCGCTTAACGGTAGTTTCCTCACCTACTTGGGCAATTCGCACTGGCAGGGGGATTCGTGGAATCAGGTACGCTTCTCGGGCATTACCGCGTCATCGCCAAGCTCGGCGAGGGTGGGATGGGTGCGGTGTACGCCGCCGAGGACACCAAGCTCGGCCGGCAGGTGGCCCTCAAGCTGCTGCCCGAACGGGTCGCCGAGGATCCCGAGCGTCGCCGGCGATTCGAGCGGGAAGCCCGCGCCGTTGCCGCGATCACCCACCCCAACGTCGTCGTGCTGTACGCATTCGAGGAAGCCGATGGCGCCCACTTCCTGACCATGGAGCACGTCGAGGGCAACACCCTCGACGAGATCGTCCCCGTCGACGGGCTGCCGCTGGAACGGTTCCTCGAGCTCGCCTTGCCCCTGGTCGGGGCCGTCGACGCAGCGAATGAGAGCGGCGTGATCCACCGCGACCTCAAGCCGACCAACATCATGGTTACGACTGAAGGAAGCGTGAAGGTCCTCGACTTCGGGCTGGCCAAGTTGAGCGACATCGCCCGGGAAGGCGACCCCTCGGCGTTGGGGACCGCGTTGCCGACCCAATACGCCACTGAGACGGGACACATTTTCGGCACTCCGTCGTATATGTCGCCCGAGCAACTGCGCGGCGATCCGGTTGACCACCGCTCCGACATCTTTTCGCTCGGTATCGTTCTCTACCAGATGGCATCGGGAACGAATCCCTTCCTACGGAAGAATCTCGGCGACACCCTGGCGGCGATTCTCAAGGAGGAGCCGGCACCCCTGACTCACACGGAGGCAGGATTGCCGCCGAGCTTGCGGGCGGTCCTACAGCGCATGCTCAGCAAGGAGCCGGACGCTCGGCCGCAAGCGAGCGAGGTCGGCGAGGAGCTCGAGAAGTGTCGGTCCTTGCTCAGCGGGCCAATCACCGCGGCCGGCCACGTATCGGCGCTTGTGCAAACCGCCCGCCGGCCGTATGTCGCCGTTCCGTTGCTTCTGGCAGCGGCGCTGGTCGGGTACTTCGCGTACCAGGCAATCGACCGGGCGTCCCAGATCCGTTGGGCCCGGCAGGTGGCGCTGCCCGAGCTCGATCAGATGGTCCAAGGCCGCTCCGGCCGCCGCGGACAGAGCCAGTTGATGTGGGACGCACACGAGCTGGCCTCGCAGGTGGCTGAGGTGATCCCCGACGACCCGGTGCTGGCGACACTCTGGCCGCAGGTCGCCCGCGCCATGAGCCTCACCTCCGACCCCCCCGGCGCGCGCGTCTACGCGCGACCCTATCCGGCAATCGACGCCGATTGGACGTACCTCGGCACGACACCGTTTGAACTGCGGGTCGCGCGCGGCATTCACCGGTGGAAGATCGAGAAGGACGAATACCGAACCCGCGAGCTCATGCTCGATACTCACCCCTTTTCCGTCTTGACCGTACTCGATGAGGCCTTCCTCGACCCGCCCGACACCGCCAGTTTCAGCTTGATGGAGGTGGGTAGCCTACCCGACGAGATGGTTCGCGTGCCCGGCAGCCCGGGTGGTCGTCCGATCTGGGTCTTCGGAATCGAGGAACTCTCTGAACCCTTTGCCGAGTTCGCGATGGATCGCTTCGAGGTCACCAATCGGGAGTACAAGGATTTTGTAGACGCGGGCGGATACACCACGGATGAACACTGGCATCACCCGTTTCTCGACGAGGACGGACTCGGCATTTCGTGGCAGGAGGCAATGGACAGGTTCGTCGACAAGACGGGGCTAACGGGTCCGTTCACCTGGGAAGTCGGCGACTATCCCGAGGGCGAGGATGACTACCCCGTTGCGGGCGTGAGCTGGTACGAGGCGGCCGCCTATGCCGCGTTTGTCGACAAGCGATTGCCCACCCTCTTTCATTGGGCTCACGCTGCGTCGCCGGTTTCGTCAGCCGAGGCAGTTCCACTCAGCAACTTCGACGGCGACGGCCCGGTGGCGGTGGGAAGCAGGGCAGCGATGAATATGTGGGGTACCTACGACCTCGGCGGCAACGTCAGAGAATGGGTGCTGAATGACACCAGCGACCCCGAGGAGCGCTTCATCCTGGGAGGCGGCTGGAACGACCCGGGCTATGCTTTCATGGACTCCTACTCGCAGGCGGCGATGGATCGATCCATCACCAACGGAATCAGGCTGGCGCGGTACGCCGAGTCCGAGGAACACCTCGCGTCCCTGGCTCGACCCCTCGAGAAACCATCCCGGGACTTCCTCGCCGAGGTGCCGGCTTCTGACGAGACGTTCGAGACGTACCTGGGCCAGTTCGACTACGACCGCATCGATCTCGACGTGTTGCCAGCAGGGGTGCCGCACGAGGGGGACGACTGGCTCTACGAGCGAGTCTCGTTCACCGCCGCCTACGGAGGCGAGCGGATGGTTGCCCATGTGTTGTTGCCGAAAGGGGTCGAGCCGCCCTTTCAAGCCGTGATCGCCTTCCCGGGAATCGAAGCGCTTAACCGATTCTCCTCTGAAGACTGGGTGTTGCGCGACCATTTTCAATTTTTCGCGAAACGTGGCCGCGCGGTGATCTTGCCTGTGTACAAGGGCACGTGGGAGCGAAAGGACGAGTGGACATGTTGTGCCTACGAGACGAATGCGTATAGGGACCACGTCATCATGTGGGTCAATGACGTCTCCCGCACCATCGACTATCTGGAGGCACGGGACGATATCGATACTGAAAAGCTCGCCTACTTCGGCTACAGCTGGGGGGGAGGGATGGGCGCGATCGTACCCGCGGTCGAGAGTCGCCTGCAGGCCAGCGTCCTGTATGTCGCGGGGTTGGACTTCGTGCGAGTCCGACCGGAGGTTGACCCGATCAACTTCATCGGGCGCGTAACCCTGCCCGTGCTGATGGTAAATGGCCAGAACGATGGCATCTTTCCCGTCGGGACTTCGCAGCAACCCTTCTTCGACCTCCTCGGGACGCCTGAACAGGACAAGCGCTGGGTTGTTTACCCGGGGCTCCATTCGGCTCCGCTCAACGATCTGATCCGCGAGGCGCTGAGCTGGCTCGACAAGCATCTGGGACCTGTGGGCCAGTAGGGGTTCGGGGCCGCGAGCGATCCGTAACAGCCGGCTGCCGAGTCGAACGCCGTTGCAAACGCAAACAGCCGCGACCCGAGCGTTGCGCCTGTCTCGGTGATAGCTATCTACCGCCAGACAACAGCCGCGGCGGCCATCTCCGCCCGTAGCGTTGCCGGAGGGCGGGGAGCGCAAGGCGCGCGCAGCGCAGAGAGACAAAGGCGTACCCCAGTACGCC
>CAYSHI010000146.1:0-15014 GCA_964430745.1 uncultured Acidobacteriota bacterium
CGGTGCACCCGAGTGGCGAATCCGTCGCGGTGACGTTCGCCGGGAAGACCGGCAAGGACATCTGGCTTTTTCCGATCAGCGGGGGCGATGCCGACAAGTTGGCCGACACGTCCGCCAACGAGTGGGCGCCGGCCTTCTCGCCGAATGGGGACTGGTTGGCGTACGTCACCGACACGCAGGGCGGCTCGCAGGTCTATGTCCAGCAACATCCGCCGAAAGTCGGGAGCCGCCGTTTTCCCGTATCCCCCGCCGGTGGCGGAGAGCCCGCCTGGTCCGCGGACGGGCGCGAGCTCTACTTCCGTGAGGGCCGCGAGATGATGGCCGTGGCCTTCGACCCGGCGACCGGAGATGTGGGCACTCCGGAGGCGCTTTTCGAGCTCCTGGCGGTGCCGGGCCACTACGGCCTGACGAACTACGATGTCGCCGCGGATGGCCGCTTCTTGATGCTGCTGGGCGACGAAACAACCATCACGACCGATCTGCAGCTGGTGGTGAACTGGTTCGAGGAGTTGCGAGAGCTCTTTCGCGAGGATGACTCTCGATGATCCGCAAGCCTCCCGACGCCCTCTATCTCCGCATGTGGATTCTCGACCTCCAGCGATAGGCGGCGCACGCCGATCCGGACCGCGGGCACGCCATTGCGAGTGCCACCGGGCACCTCGCTCTGCGAGGCGCAGAGCAGATGGCACATCGTTTGTGACCGAAGCGGCGCCTGCTCAACGCAGCTGCTGCGCCACCTGCTGAACCACGGGGTCGCTCGCATCCAGCTCCAGCGCCCGACCGAGGGCACGCTGCGCTTGTGCCGCTTCGCCGGTCTGGGCGAGCGCGAAGGCGAGCTGGGCCCAGGCCGCCGCGCTGTCCGGGGTTACCCGCACCAGCCGCCGCAGCACCGTCACGGCCTCGCCCGGCTGCTGACGCAGCAGGTTCAGATGCCCCATCCGCTCGAGCAGCTCGGGGTGGTCGTCCTGCAACCGCTCGGCTTCGCTGTAGGCGGCGAGCGCCGCATCGAGCTCACCCGCATCGTGCGCGATCGCTCCGCGCAGGAGAGCGAGCGAGAAGTTGTTCGGAAACATCGTCTGGGCCTGCTCGATCAGGTCCGCGGCGCCGCGCGGGTCACCGGCGGCGCTCAACGCGTTGGCGAGCTGCGTGTACGTGGGCAGATACGACGGGTTCAACTCGAGGGCTCTCTCCAGCACTTCGACGGACGTCTGTGGATCTCCGGCCTCGTAGGCGAGCCGGCCGAAATAGTAGTAGACGATGTACTGGTCCGGAACGAGGTTGTCGAGTCGCACGAGGGCCTCGTTGGCATCGCCGTAGCGACCCTCCTGGATGGCATCCGCGGCCTCCAGCAGACCGGCCACGAAGGTCTCGTAGGTGCCGATCATGTCCTTGGGGTCGATGTCGCGGCGATCACGGGCGGGGCCGCCGCCGCCGGCGATGTAGCCGAGCGCCTGCAGGCCCGCGATGCTCTCGTCGTCGACCGCACGACCGGTTGCTGCGGTGACGTCCTCGTCGCCGACGATCGCGGCGAGGGCGGCGGCCATCTCATCGGCGATCCCCACCTCGACATCGACGAGGTTGTCGCTCTCTCCCGGGTCTTCCGTCAGGTTGTAGAGCTCCGGCTCGGGGGCCTCGATGTACTTGTAGTCTCCCGAGATCAACGCGCGCAGCTCGCTCCAGCCGAAGTCGAGGTACGGGATCAGGCTCTCGGCGTAGGCCGCTGCGCCCGCGGCATCGGGATCCTCGAAGCGCGCGGCGAGGCTTCGAGCGGCCACGCCCTCTCCCCCGAACGAGCCCGCGGGTGCGCCGAGCAGTGACAGCACCGTGGGAAAGATATCGACGACGCTCGCCGGCGCTGCGGGCACGATCCCCGAGGGCACCAGCCCGGGCGCCCAGAAGATCAGCGGCACGCGCACCGTGCTGTCGTAGATGAAGAACGAGTGGCCGCGCTCGCCGTGATCGCCGAGGCCCTCGCCATGGTCGGCGGTGACGATCACGAGGGTGTTGTCGGCGGCGCCGGCCTCTTCGAGCGTCTGCAGGAGTCGGCCCACCATCTCGTCGACGTAAGCGATCTCACCATCGTAGGGATTATCGGCGAATCGGCCGGCGTAGGGCTCGGGCGGGGCGTACGGATCGTGCGGATCGTACATGTGCACCCAGGCGAAGAAGGGCTGCTGCTGCTCGCGGATCCAGTCGCTCGCCGCGGCGACGACCTCCTCGCCCGGACGCTCGCCGCTCTCGTCGCCGGTCACGGCCTGGTATCGCGCCAGCCCGTCGAAGTGATCGAATCCCTGCGCGATGCCGAACTGGGGTGCGAGCACGACGGCGCCGATGAACCCGCCGGTCGCGTAGCCCTGCTCGCGCAGCACCTCGGCGAGAGTCGTGGCCTCGGGACCGAGCACGAAGGCGCCGTTGTTGCGCACGCCGTGGGCAAGGGGGTTGAGCCCCGTCATGATCGAGGCGTGAGCCGGCAGCGTTACCGGAACGGTGGTAGTGACACGGTCAAAGCGCACGCCCTCGGCGGCAAGGCGATCGATGTTGGGCGTTTCCGCCGCATCGTACCCGTAGATACCCAGCCGATCTGCACGCAGCGTGTCGAGGGTGACGAGGAGCAGGTTGTATCCGGCCGCGCCCGTCTCGGAGGGCGCCGCCCGCGTACCCCGGCCGGGGCCTCCGCCGGGGCCTCCGGAAGCTTCGGCTCCTGTTCCCCCGTCGACGCCGGTTGCCCGGTCGTTCTCCGCCGGCGCGGACGGGCCACCGCACCCGCCGGCGAGCACGCCGAGCGCGGCCACGAGTACGGTGCTGCACGCGATGCCGGCTGCCTTCTTCATGTGCTCAAAACACTCCGCGCGATTGGAGGGACTCCCGTGCAACATCGCGATCCGCGAACAGGTGATCGTCGGTCGCTCATCAACGTCTGCTCCCGGGAGCGATGATAACCTCGACGGGCTGCCGGGTGGTCTCCCGGGTTGTCTCCTACGAGCCGAATCATCGGCCCTCGCCGCTTCTGATCGTATGCTGGAGCACATCGTCATCGGTGCCGGACTGGCCTTCGCGGCCGCCGGCCAGCCGGGCCCGCTGCAGGCCTTTCTTCTATCGAGGGTGGCCGCGGTCGGGTGGCGGCGCACGCTCCCGGCCGCGCTCGCTCCGGTGATCAGCGATGGGCCCATCGCTGTGCTCGTTCTCACCGTGCTCCATCAGTTCGCGCGTGGATTCGAGGGCGTACTCCGGGGTGTCGGTGGCGTCGCTCTCCTCTATTTCGCGGCCAAGACGTTTCTCGAATGGCGGCGTGCAGGGCTCGCCAATACACCCGAAAGCACATCAGCGCCACGCACCTTGCGTCAGGCGGTGGTGGTCAACGCGCTCAACCCCGGCCCCTATTTGGGCTGGAGTCTCATCCTCGGCCCGCTCGCGCTGGAGGCCTGGGCCCGCTCTCCCGCGAACGCGATCGCCCTGGTTGCCTCGTTCTACCTGGTGATGACCCTCGGTCTCGCCCTGTTCATCATGCTGCTGGGCACGACGTCCTTTCTCGGCCCCCGCGGCCGCCGGGGCTTGCTGCTGGCGTCGTCGTTGGCGCTCGCGGGACTCGGGGTGTACTGGTTCTACTCACTGCTTGGTTGACGGGCGCTCAGCGTCCACAGGTAGTGTCCCTGGTAGCGGGGCATCTCGTTGATCATCCGGGGACCCTGCCCGGCGCGACCCCGAGTCGACAATGCCGCCGGCGGAGCTTGTTGGTGAGCCGCTCGGTATGTTGACATTAGGACTTGTGGTATCGCGATGTTCGTTGGGGGATCGAGAAGGAGCGGTGGGGTGGGCTCGGAGACGGGGAACATGAACGACTCGAAAAGCGCCGTACGAGACACGGTTCGAGAGGCTGTGGTGTGGTCTGCAGAAAAGGGCGAGGATGTCGCCGAAAAGATCGCCGGCATCACGCACGACGCGGTGAAGAAGGCGCTCGAGAAGAGCGCGCCAACGCGCGGGCGCGTCCGCGAGATCGCCAAGAACGCCATCCACGGTGTTGCCGACGGGGCTGCGCAAGCCGGGGTCAAGGCGGGCGACCTGGCCAAGGGCGGCTACATGGGCGTCGTCGAGGGCGTCAAACGGGCGCAACCCAAGGTGGCCGAGGTCAGCAAGGACGTCGCCGAGGCGGTCGCCGAAGCGGCCAAGGAGATCGGTGGCAAGACGGCGGAAGTTGGCGGCGACCTGCTGAAGGGCTTCCAAGAAGGTATCGACGAAGTGCGCCGCCGGAAGGAAGAGCGCGCAGCCAAGCCGGCGCGTAAGGTAACCAAGAAGACGAAGCCGGCGCGCAAGGTAGCCAAGAAAGCCAAGCCGGCTCGCAAGGTGGCCAAGAAGGCCAAGGCCACGCGCAAGACCGGCAAGAAGACGACGCCGGCGCGCAAACCGGCCACGAAGACCCCGGCCCGCAAAGCCGCGAAGGACAAGACCCCGGCGCGCAAGACTGCGAAGAAGGCCGGAGCTGCTCGAAAGACAACCAAGAAGACCAAGTCGACGCCGAAATAGCGATCCGCGGTCCGTAGAACGGAGCTCAGAGCATGTCACGCATCCGCGGTTCTCGAGAAGCATTCGGTCGGCCGGGCCTCGATCCGAAGTGGACGCACGGCAGCAAGGACGGGGTCGGCACCTCGTATTCGGCCGACAGCCGCGTTTGGTTCACGCTTTGGAACGGCTGCATCACCGAGGTCTACTACCCCACCATCGATCGACCGCAGGTCCGTGACCTGCAGCTCCTGGTTTCCGACGGGGAGAGCTTCCTGCATGAGGAAAAGCACGACATGCACTCGGAGGCCCACCGCGACCTCAAGCATGCGCTCGGCTACCGGATCGTCAACACGCCGCCGGAGGGCGACTACCGGATCGTGAAAGAGGTCATCGCGGACCCGCACCAGCCCTGCGTGCTGCAGCATGTCAGCCTGCAGGGCGACGGCTGGACCGGCGATCGCCTGCAACTTTACGTCCTCTGCGCACCGCACCTGGGCGGCGGCGGGTGGGGTAACAACGCCGTCATCGTGGAGGCGGCGGGGCGCGAGTTTCTCGCCGCCGAAAAGAACGGGACGTGGCTTGCGGTCGGCGCCACGTTGCCGTTTTCCCGCCTGTCCTGCGGCTACGTCGCCAACAGCGACGGCCACAGCGACCTCGAGGAAAACTTCTCGATGGACTGGGAATTCGATCGAGCAAGCGACGGCAACGTCGCCCTGATCGGAGCGCTCGATCGGCGAGGCGCCAACGAGTTCGTCCTCGCCCTGGCGTTCGGTGACGCGCTCAACAACGCCGTCTCCAACTTGCTACAGACGCTGGCGACACCTTTCCCGCGCCACAAGAAGCGCTTCGTGAACCAGTGGAACCGCCCCAGCAAGGGTCTGCTGCCTCTGCATCCTGTTTCCGGCGACGAAGGCAGATTGATGCACACGAGCTATAGCCTGCTGCTGGCACACGAAGACAAGACCTATCCCGGCGCCTTCATTGCTTCGATGTCCATACCGTGGGGCGAGGCAAAGGGCGACGAGGACATGGGTGGCTACCACCTCGTGTGGACCCGCGACATGGTCAATAGCGCCACCGGACTGCTCGCCGCCGGAGACGTCGACACTCCGCTGCGGGCCGCGATCTACTTGGCCGCCACCCAGAACCACGACGGCGGCTTCTTTCAGAACTTCTGGATCGACGGGGAGCCCTACTGGGAGGGGGTGCAGCTCGACGAGGTCGCTTTTCCCGTTCTGCTCGCCTGGCGTCTTTGGCAGGACAACAGCCTGGGCCTCTTCGATCCCTACTCCATGGTGTTGCGTGCCGCCGGTTACCTCATTCGCAACGGCCCCGCTACGCCTCAGGAACGATGGGAAGAAGCCGCCGGCTACTCGCCCTCGACGTTGGCGAGCAACATCGCCGCGCTGATTTGCGCCGCCGACTTCGCGCACGCCAGGGGCCATCACGTCACGGCCCGCTACCTGGAGGACTACGCCGACTTCCTCGACTGTCACATCGAGGCGTGGACGGTAACCACGGAAGGAACACTGCGCGCCGACGTCCGCCGACACTTCATCCGCATCCTTCCGGTTGCGGTTGACGATCCGCGGCCGCTCGAGGATCCGAATCGCGGTGAGCTGGGCATCGCCAACCGCCCGCCGGGGAGCGCGTGGAAGTTTCCCGCCAAAGAAGTGGTCGACGCCGGGTTTCTGGAGCTCGTCCGCTACGGCATACGAGCGCCCGACGATCCGATCATCATCGATTCGTTGAAGGTCGTGGACCAGGAGCTGAGGGTGGAGACGCCGGTCGGGCCATGCTGGCGACGCTACAACCACGATGGCTACGGCCAGCGGGACGACGGCGGCCCCTACGAGGGCTCCGGCACCGGTCGCGCTTGGCCGTTGCTCACCGGTGAGCGGGCACACTACGAGCTCGCGGCGGGAAACGACGTCACCGGGCTCATTCGCGCGATCGAGCGCTTCGCATCGCCGACGGGGCTGCTGCCCGAACAGGTGTGGGATGCTCCGGATCAGCCACAAACACACATGTACCTCGGCAAGCCCACGGGCTCGGCGATGCCGCTCATGTGGGCCCACGCCGAGTACCTGCAACTGCTGCGCTCACGACTCGACGGAGCGGTGTTCGGCCGCATCGCGCCGGTCGCGGAACGCTACCTCGGCAGTGGTGCGGCGTGTGGGCTCCTGGAAATATGGAAGTTCAACCGCCAGCCGCGCTCGGTGCGGCGGGGCATGAAGCTGCGCATCCAGGCAGCGGGCTCGTTTCGGCTGCGCTGGTCGAACGACGAGTGGCAAACCACGCGCGACACTCCATCGACGGCCACCGAGCTCGGCATCGAGTACGTCGACATCGACATCGGCGCCGAGCAGACGGCGCCCATCCGCTTTACCTTTCTATGGGTGCCGGGCGAGCGTTGGGAAGGCCGCGACTACACGGTCGCGATCGACACGGCGACAACGCCCGGCGGTTGAGCACCGACGACGACGGCAGGCGCCTCACGCCACCGAGGCTCTCGCCCCTCCCGGGTTTCGCTCACGGGTCCCGCCTCGACGCGCGATAGCGGGCCATGAGCGCGTTGGTCGAGCTATCGTGCCCGAGCGGTGAGTCGACATCGCCTTCGAGCTCGGCGGCAATCCGCCCGGCGAGAGCCTTGCCGAGCTCCACGCCCCACTGGTCGAACGAGTCGATGTTCCAGATGACACCCTGCGTGAACACGCTGTGCTCGTACAGTGCGATCAGCGCACCCAGCGTCTCCGGGGTCAGGCGGTGGGCCAGGATGGTAGAGGTGGGGCGATTGCCCTCGAAGGTGCGGTGCGGAGCCAGCCACGTCGGAGCTCCTTCGGCTGCAACCTCTTCCTCCGTCTTGCCAAACGCCAGGGCTTCCGTCTGGGCGAACAGGTTCGACATCAGCAGGTCGTGATGCCGCCCGATCGGATTGAGCGGCTGGCAGAATCCGATGAAGTCGCAGGGAATGAGCTTCGTCCCCTGATGGATGAGCTGATAGAAAGAGTGCTGGCCGTTGGTGCCCGGCTCACCCCAGTAGACCGGCCCGGTCTGGTAGTCGACGCGCTCGCCGTCGAGCGTCACGCACTTGCCGTTGCTCTCCATCGTCAGCTGCTGCAGATAGGCCGGGAACCGTTTGAGGTATTGATCGTAAGGAAGCACCGCCACCGTCTGCGCATCGAAGAAGTTGTTGTACCAGACGGTCAACAGCCCCATGAGAACGGGAAGGTTCTCTTCGAACCGCGCGCTGCGGAAGTGCTCGTCCATCGCTCGAAAACCGTCGAGCATGGCGCGGAAGTCTTGCGGGCCGACGGCCAGCATGGTCGACAAGCCGATGGCCGAGTCCATCGAGTAGCGACCGCCGACCCAGTCCCAGAAGCCGAACATGTTGGCGGTATCGATGCCGAACTCGGAGACCGCTGCCGCGTTCGTCGAAACGGCGACGAAGTGCCTCGCAACCGCGTCGGTATCGTGCAACGTCCGCAAACACCAAGCGCGGGCGCTGCGCGCATTGGTCAACGTCTCGAGCGTCGTGAACGTCTTGGAACAGATGATGAACAGGGTCTCGGCGGGATCCAGGTCGCGTGTAGCTTCTGCGAAATCGGTGCCGTCGACGTTGGAGACGAACCGAACCGTGAGGTCGCGCTGGCTGTAGTGACGCAGCGCTTCGTAGGCCATCACGGGGCCGAGATCGGAACCGCCGATGCCGATGTTGACGACGTTGCGAATGGGCTTGCCCGTATGGCCGCGCCACGAGCCGCTGCGGACGCGCTCGGCGAAATCCGCCATGCGATCCAACACCGCGTGAACCTCCGGCACGACGTCTTCGCCATCGACGACGATCGTCTGATCCCGGGGTGCGCGCAGCGCCGTGTGCAGGACGGCGCGGCGCTCGGTCACGTTGATCGTGTCTCCCCGGAACATCGCGTCGATGCGGTCCCGCAGCCTGCATTCCTCGGCCAGGCCAACCAACATGCCCAGCGTCTCGTCGGTGACGCGGTGTTTCGAGTAGTCGAGGTAGAGACCGGCGGCCTCTGCGACAAGCCGTTCGCCACGAGATGGATCGTCGGCAAAGAGTGTGCGCAGATGTACGTCCTGTAACTTCCTGTGATGTGCCTCGAGGGCTTTCCAGGCTGCCGTCATCGGGTATCGTCGACGTCGAGAGGAGATGCCATTGACTCCATGGCCATGGCCGGCAGGCTCATGATGCAGCGGTGAGCAGCATGGAGCGAAATCTCGGAATCTTGATGGGTTGAACGGGGACGAGTGTAGCAACGATGATGGGAAAGGTTCGACGTTACGAGAGCGCCACGACCCTCGGCCGCGCCGCCGCGGATGAGTTCGGGCGCGCCGCGGCCGCGGCAGTTACGGCGCGCGGCTCGTTCCGCGTCGCGCTCTCCGGTGGATCGACCCCCCGCGGGCTTTACGATCTTCTCGCCTCGGAGCCGCATCGGCGTGCGATCGAGTGGGGCGCGGTCGACTTCTTCTGGGGCGACGAGCGCCCCGTTGCGCCGGAGCACGCGGATTCCAACTTCGGAATGGCTCGCGCCACGCTGCTCGACAATGTGCCGGCAGACCCCGATCGCGTCCACCGCATCGAGGCGGAGCGCCCCGATCACGAGGCCGTGGCGCGCGACTATCAAGAGGTAATCGGTCGCACTTTCGGCGTGCCCGCCGACGGCCCCCCGCCGTCCTTCGATATCGTTCTCCTCGGCCTCGGCCCGGAAGGACACACCGCCTCGCTGTTTCCCGACACCGCCGCCCTCGATGAGACCGAACGCTGGGTGGTCGCCAACCCGGTTGCCGTTCTCGGCGTGGACCGCTTCACCCTGACGGCGCCTCTGATCAACCGGGCCCGGGAGGTGATCTTCATGATCGCCGGCGCGTCGAAGGCCGAGGCTCTCGCCGAAGTCCTCGAGGGAACACCCGACCCCCATCGGTGGCCGGCCCAGCTCATTCGACCGCTTCAGGGAAAGCTACTTTGGCTCGTCGATGAGGCCGCCGCGGCGCGGCTTTGATCGCAGCCAAGCGAGGGCGAGGGCTCGTCAGGCGGGATGACAGCCGCTCGAGCTGGCATTCCCGCCTCTATTTCCGGTCGGCTTCTTCCCACAGCCGGAAGCCGCCGGTGAAGGCGTCGGCGTTGTTTCCGCGCCGCGCCCCGGGTGGCATTCTGTCGAGTTTCTTCACGTTTCCGCCACCGAGCACGACATAGTCGACCGCCAATCCCTCTTTCAGCAAGCCGACCACGTTGGTGACCTCTTCCGTCCAGCGCGACTTGCCGAGGCGCTCCAAGCCCCCGACACCGACGAAATCTTCGTAGGACAGGCCCTCCTTGTAGGGCAGATGGGCGAGCTCCGTGGGCTGGAGGACGCCCAACACGACCAGTGCCGACCCCATTCCCGTGCCGAGTCCGAGAAAGAGCATGCGCCCGCCCTCGTACGCACCGAGCGCCTGCATGGCGGCGTCGTTGATGATCTTCACCGGCCGGTCGAAGGCGGCGGCGAAATCGAAGCCGACCCAGCCGGCGCCGAGGTTCCTCGGTTCACTCTGTGGCTTGCCGTCGACCACGGGTCCGGGAAAGCCTATCGACACGGCGTCATATCGCCAGTCGCCGGCCAGCTCACGCACGCGCTCGACCATCTGTGCCGCCGTAAGCTCGGATCCGGACTTGCACTTGCGGCGACGCTTGTGACCAGTGGCGCGGATCTTCACGTTGGAGCCGCCGACGTCGACCACCAGGATCTCCACCTCAACCCTCCGGGTCGTGCCAACCGCCAACGCCGGCGATCAGTGCATCGGCGTCCGCGGGGCCCCAGGTCCCCGGCTCGTACTCATGCACGCGAGTGGCGACGTCGAGGACCGGGTCGACGACACGCCACGCTGCTTCGACCTCGTCCTGGCGGGCGAACAGGGTCTGATCGCCGTCGATGGCATCGCCCAGAAGGCGCTCGTACGCGTCCGCTTCGCCGGCGTCGTGGCGACACAGGCGCAGCTCGATAGGCTCGCCCGCCATCTCTTCACCCGCGGTCTTGGCCAGGGCCCCGGCTGCGATTTCGACTTCCGGCCCGAGGCGAAAGCGAAAATAATTGGCATCCTCTGCAGCATCTTCTTCGAACACCCTCTGCGGTGGCCGGCGCAGGTCCACCAGGACTTCCGTCGCCGTGACCGGCATCATCTTGCCGGTGCGGATATAGAACGGCACGCCCTGCCATCGCCACGAGTCGATGTACAGGCGCACGGCGGCGTAGGTTTCGACGTTGGAGTCGGCAGCCACGCCCGCTTCCCGCCGGTAGGTGCGGAACTGGCCACGCGTCAGATGGCCCACGTCGAGTGGCCGCAGCATGCGGAGCACCTTGACCTTCTCGTCGCGCAGCGAGGTGCTGTCGTACCTGATCGGCGGCTCCATCGCCAGCAGCGCGACGACCTGCAGAAGATGATTTTGCAGGACGTCACGGATGGCCCCGGCTTCTTCATAGAACCCACCGCGGCCGTCGACACCGAACTCCTCCGCCATGGTGATCTGGACGCTTTCGACGAAGTTGCGGTTCCAGATGGGCTCGAGAAACGAGTTCGCGAAGCGAAAGTAGAGCAAGTTCTGCACCGGCTCCTTGCCGAGGTAATGATCGATGCGAAAAATCGACGACTCGTCGAAGATCGTGTGCAGCGTGCGATTGAGCTCCTGAGCCGACGCGAGATCGCGACCGAAGGGCTTCTCCACCACTACGCGAGCGTTAGCGGCGCAGCCGGCCTGGGCAAGGCCCTCGACGACGCTCCCGAACCTGCTCGGCGGGATCGCCAGGTAGTGCAGCGGCCTCGAGGCGTTTCCGAGTGCCGTCCGAATCGACGCGAACGTAGCCTCTTGCTCGTAGTCGCCGCGCACGTACCGAAGCTGCGCAGCGAGCTTCTCGAAGGCTTCGGGATCCAACCCGTCCCCGTGCCCCTCGACGCTGGCGCGGGCGCGCTGCTGTAACTGCTCCACGTTCTCCAGCGAGCGCCCCACGCCGATTACGGAAAAGTCGAGGCTGCCTCGCTTCGCCATCTCGTGCAGGGCGGGAAATATCTTCTTGACGGCCAGGTCTCCCGTCGCCCCGAAAAAAACCAATGCGTCGGATCGTTCCGGGCTCGTCGGGGCGCCCATCGGCTAGTCGCCCGCCTTTTCGACGTGCCCGCCGAACTGGAAACGCATCGCCGAAAGCAGCTTGTTGGAAAAGTCGCCCTCGCCGCGCGAGCTGAAGCGCTCGAAGAGAGCAGCGGCCAGAACGTGCGCCGGCACACCCTCCTCGATCGCGGCCTGCAACGTCCAGCGACCTTCGCCGGAATCCGAGACATTGCCGGAGAACGATTCGAGGCCGGATTCTTCGAGCAGCGCCTTCGCGCTCAAGTCAAGCAGCCAGGAAGGGATGACGCTGCCGCGGCGCCAGAGCTCCGCGATGTCGGCGAGGTCGAGATCGTAACGGTAGTGCTCCGGGTGTTCGAGTGGTGTCGTCTCGGCGTCCGTGTCGCGCGCGCTGTTGCCGATATTCGCCTTGTGAAGGATGTTGAAGCCCTCCGCGTAGGCCGCCATGATCCCGTACTCGATGCCGTTGTGGACCATCTTGACGAAATGGCCGGCGCCGTGCGGGCCGCAATGAAGGTAACCGTGCTCCGCGGTGCCGGCGCGCTTCTCGCGACCCGGAATGCGCGGGGCGGAATCCCGCGGCGGCGCCAGCGAGGCGAAGATCGGATCGAGGTGGGCGACAACCTCGGGATCCCCGCCGATCATCATGCAGTAGCCGCGCTCGAGCCCCCAAACGCCACCGCTCGTTCCCACGTCGACGTAGCGCAGGCCCCGCTCGGCGAGCTCGTCGGCCCGTCGGAGATCATCGTGGTAGTGGGAGTTGCCACCGTCGATGACGATGTCCCCGGAGGAAAGAAGCGGCTCGAGCGACGCGAGCGTCTCGTCGACGGCGGCCGCCGGGATCATCAGCCAAATCACCCGCGGCGCTTGCAGCCTCTCGACGAACTCCTCCAGCGTCGCGCCGCCGGTAGCACCCGCCCCCTCCATCTCCGCAATCGCCGACGCATGACGGGCGTACACGACGCATTCATGCCCGTCGTTCAACAGCCGACGAACCATGTTCCCTCCCATGCGGCCCAGTCCGATCATTCCCAGCTGCATTACTCTGTCGCTCCTTGTCCGGGGGATGCCGGGCAGAGGGTACGTTCGTTCTGCCCCGCATTCAACAAACAGCTAGCCGTCTTCCTCTCCGGCAGACCGAGGGCTTCCTACGTTGCCTTGCTGACCTGCTCGAGGTGGACCTCTCGATCCCTGATCACACGACACTGTCCCGGCGGCTTCAGAAGCTCGGCGAGATGAGCGGCGGCTCGAGGAGTACGGCAGGTCCGAGGCGGGGTCCTCGATCCGCTCGGAGTAGACGAGACGGCATCGTGAACTCGTCCCGTGCACGTCGCGAGGTGTCCACGAAACCGGAACGACCATGCCCCCGAACGCTAAACTGACGGCGTTCCTGCCCCAGATACCCGCAACCCGGAGGCGATCCGATGCGACGCTTCATCTTTTCCCGGGCCATCGTGGCGGTTCTCGCCGTGGCGACGGCGCTCCCGGTACATGCACAGATGCAGGACTACAGCGAAGTGGTCCCGGCATCGGCGCAGAGCCAGAGCGGGCTCTTCGACGTCCACCGTGTCGACGACCGCTTGCTCTTCGAGATCCCGGACGCAGTGCTCGGTCGCGACATGATCATCATGAGCCGACTGGCCAAAGCTCAAGACGGGCTCGCCAACGGCGGCGACCGGATGGCGCCCAACATGGTTGTTCGCTGGGAGCGCCGAGGGGACCACATCCTGCTGCGCGCTCCTTTGTACGACAACACCGCCGACGAGGGGAGCGCGATTGCGCTGGCGGTGGCGAACTCGAACTTCGCTCCCGTGCTGCACGCTCTCCCCATCGATGCCCGCGGGGAGGGGACCTCGGTCGTTGACGTCACCGATATGTACCTGGGCGACCACCCCACGTTCTCGCTGCCCAGCAGCCGGCGAGCCCAACTCGGTGTGCGACGCCACGACCGCGACCGCACCTGGCTCGAGTGGGCGAGGAGCTTCCCGATCAACGTCGAGGTGCGCGTAGTGCGCACCTACGCGGCCGATCAGCCGCCGTCGAGCGCTCGTGGCGGCTCGGTCTCCTTCGAGGTCAACCACTCGATGATCTTGTTGCCGGCGGAGCCGATGATGCCGCGCTACGCCGACGAGCGGGTCACGTTCATTTCTTCTACGGCGACCGACTACTCGCGCGACTTCCAGGGCGTGCGGCCGCACCGCTACATCCGCCGCTACCGCCTGGAGCCCTCGGACCCCGAAGCCTTCGCGCGCGGGGAGCTGGTGGAGCCGGTAAAGCCGTGGGTCTGGTATATCGACCCGGCCACGCCCCCGGAGTGGATCCCGTACTTCGAGGCGGGGGTACTGGAGTGGAACGAGGCTTTCGAGCTCGCCGGGTTCAGGAACGCGGTGCAGGTGCGCGTGGCGCCCACGGAGGAGGAAGACCCGGAGTTCAGCCTGCTCGACGCCCGCTACTCGGTGATTCGCTACGTCGCCACTCCGACTCGCTCGGCGAACTCCGGTGCCGACGTCGTCGATCCGCGTTCGGGGGAAGTGATCCGCGCCCACACGAACATGCTTCATGGGCTCACGGAGCGCCTGCGATGGTGGCTCCTTTCTCAGGTCGGCGCCGCGAACTCGAAGTTCCAAACGAACGAGCTTTCCGAGGAGGACATGGGGGAGGCGCTCCGCTATGTCATCTCCCACGAGACGGCGCACTCGGTCGGTCTGCCCCACAATCAGATGGCGAACTTCGTCTATCCGGTGGAATCGCTCCGCGACCCGGACTTCGTCCGGCGAATGGGCCACTCCGCCTCGTCGGTGGGGCGGACCCGCTACAACTACGTCACCCAACCGGGCGACGATGTGCCCCCGGAGCGTCGGCTGGGTGTCTGGGACAAGTTCGCGGTCATGTGGGGGTATCGGCCGATCCTCGGGGCCTCCACGCCCGAGGAGGAGCTTCCGATCCTCAACGAGTGGATCGTCGAGCGTGCTGGCGAGCCCTGGTTCCGCTCGGCGGAGGCGCTGTTCGGGATGGACGTCGAGTGGGACCCGAAGCGGATGACCGAAGGGATCTCCGACGACCCGGTGGAAGCCGCCGTCTACGGCATGCGCAACCTGTGGGCGGCGTCGGAGAGCCTCATGGAATGGGTGCTCGACGAGGGCGACGACTACTATGAGCTGGAGACCAACTACCTGCAGATCCTGACCCAGTGGAATCGCTACGCCCAGCACGCCGCGGCCGCGGTGGGTGGCTCGTGGACGCACCACAAGCGCTACGGAGAGGAGGGCTGGGCCTACACACCGATCGAGCCCGAGTACCAGCGCAAGGCGATGGCCTTTCTCGACGAGCACGTGTTGCAGACGCCGAGGTGGGCGCTCGACATCGACGTGGTCCGCCGCTTCGAGCACGCAGG
>CAYSHI010000147.1:0-5424 GCA_964430745.1 uncultured Acidobacteriota bacterium
TGATGGTGCATATTGGGGAGTCGGGTGACAAGCTGTACACGATCCGAGCGGCGACACCGCGCCTGCTCGCCATCACGAGCATCCGCCTCTTTGCCGACCTGGCGGACAAGTACTGCGACGGCCACCTGCGCTTCACCAGCCGCAACAACGTCGAGTTCCTGCTCACCGATGAGGCCAAGATCGACGCGCTCATCGCCGACCTCGAGGGGTTGGGCCACCCGGTGGGCGGCATCGGCAACGCGATCTCGAACATCGTCCACACGCAGGGGTGGATCCACTGTCACTCGGCCGCGACCGATGCTTCCGGCATCGTCAAGTCGGTGATGGACGATCTCTGCGATCACTTCACGGAACAGAAGGTCCCGGGCAAGCTGCGCATCGCGCTGGCCTGTTGCCTGAACATGTGTGGCGCCGTGCACTGCTCGGATATCGCCATACTCGGCATCCACCGCAGGCCGCCGAAGACGCAACACGCCAACCTCAACAAGATCTGCGAGATCCCCAACGTGGTTGCGTCCTGTCCGACCGCCGCCATCCGGCCGACGACCGTCGACGGCGCCACTTCCGTCGAGATCGACGAAGATCTCTGCATGTTCTGCGCAAACTGCTTCACCGTCTGCCCTGCCCTGCCCATGAACGACCCGCTCAACGACGGCGTATCGATCTGGGTCGGCGGCAAGGTCTCCAACGCCCGCTCGGAACCAACGTTCTCCAAGCTGGCCATTCCGTTCCTGCCCAACAATCCGCCGCGCTGGCCGGAGGTTACCGACGCCGTGCGCAATATCGTCGAAGTGTGGGCCGACGGCGCTCGCCCGTGGGAGCGCATGGGCGAGTTCATCGAACGTATCGGCTGGCCCAAGTTCTTCGAGCTCACGGGTCTCGAGTTCACCAAGGAGCACATCGACGACTTCCGGCACGCCGGCCTCACCTACAAGCGCTCCGCTCAACTCAGACACTAGGAGGTATGCAATGGCTGTCACGTCCGACCAGGTTGCCGACGCCATGTTCGAGCTGGTCAAGGAGTACCAGGGTCGCAAGAAGTTCAAGGCCATGGATTTGACCAAGACAATGATCCAGCAGTTCGGCGAAGACGGATGCGACAAGAAGCTGTGCAAGGCCGCCATCCGCAGCCTCATGGACTCCGGACGGCTTGTCTATACGTATTTCGGCGGCAGCTTCATCGAAATGCCCCCCGAAGAGGGAGTGGAAAAGTAGCGTCGCTGACCGATGGATCCGCCGGCCATCGGGAGGGTGCCGGGCCTCTGGTCCCGCGCATCCTCGGCGGCAACGGGAAGTATTCGAGGTGACATATGCCTGTCAAGAAGGTCGTAAAGAAGAAAAGGAAGAAGTTCGGGGCAGGTGGATTCGCCTCGAGCAGGGGCGGACGCGAGCTGTCGCCGCTGCGGCCCGTGAACATCGAAAAGACCCCCCCGTGCCAGGACACCTGTCCCAGCGGCAACCACGTGCGGGAGTTTCTCACGACCATCGCCCAGGCCGAGCACCTCGGGAAGACGACGGACCAGGCTTTCGAGGAAGCCTGGGAGATCTACACCGACACCAGCCCGTTTCCGGCGGTCTGCGGTCGCGTCTGCCCGGCACCCTGCGAGAGCGAATGCAACCGCAAGGAGCTGGAAGGCGCCGTCAACATCAACAAGGTCGATCGCGCCCTCGGTGATTTCGCCATCGAGAAGGGGCTGAAGCTCAAGCGGCTCACGGACGAGAAACAAGCGGAGAAAGTCGCCATCATCGGCGGCGGGCCTTCCGGCCTCTCCTGCGCCTATCAGCTTGCACGACGAGGCTACGGAACGACTGTCTTCGAGGCAGCCGAGAAGCCCGGCGGCATGCTGCGCTGGGGCATTCCCGGCTATCGTTTGCCGGAGACGATTCTCGACGCCGAGATCCAGAGCATCCTCGACCTCGGGGTCGAGTTGCAGTGCGGCGTCAAGGTTGGCAAGGACCTCGGCCTCGACCAATTGGTTGCCGACTACGCCGCCGTCTACGTCGCCCTCGGCGCCCAGCAGGGAGTCCGCCTGGGGACCGACGGTGAGGACGCCGTCAACGTCTTCGCGGGCGTCAACTTTCTCGATCGCTTCCACCACGGCGAGGAGCTCGATCTGGGCCCGGACGTGGTTGTCATCATCGTCGGCGGCGGCGACACGGCCATCGATTCGGCGCGCATCTGCCGCCGCCTCGGTGCCAACGTCACCATCCTCTACCGCAGAACGCGAAAAGAGATGCCGGCTATCGAAGAGGAGGTCGACGAGGCCATCGCCGAAGGAATCAAGATCGAGTTCCTAGCCGCGCCCGTGGGGTTCGTGCAGGAGGGCAACCGGGTCACCGCCATGACGTGCATCCGCATGGAGCTGGGTGAGCCGGACGATTCCGGCCGACGCCGGCCTGTGCCGATCGAGGGCTCGGAGTTCGAGATCCCCGCTACCGCCGTCATCTCCGCCATCAGCCAGCAGCCGGACTTCTCCGGCTTCGAGTCGCTCATCGAAGGCAGAGATTGGGTCAAGGTCGACGACCACGGCGCCACCAAGGTGGACGGCGTCTGGGCCGGCGGAGACGTGACGGATCTCGGCTTGGTGACCACCGCGGTCGGCGACGGCCGTCGGGCAGCCGAGGCGATCGTACGCAAGCTTCGAGGGATCCCCTTCGAGGGGAACGGCAGGGAGGTCGTTCGCGCCGAGCGCTTGCGCCTCGATCATTACGAAAAGGTCGAGCGCGGCGAGCCGATCACGCTCGAAGTCGACGAGCGCCTCGCCGACATGGACCGGGAGGTCAATCTGAGCTTCTCGGTCGAGCAGCTCATCAAAGAGACGCAGCGCTGCATGAGCTGTGGCTATTGCTTCGACTGCGAGAAATGCTGGTTGTTCTGCCAGGACCAGGCCGTCATCAAGCCGCAAAAGAGAGGCGATCTCTACAGCTTCAACCTGCAGAATTGCACCGGCTGCAAGAAGTGCGCGGAAGAGTGCCCCTGCGGCTTCATCGACATGGTGTAGCCCATGGTGACCCCCAGCATTCTCATCGCCGGTCTGCGCGGGGGCAGCGGAAAGACGTTGGCGTCGCTCGGATTGGTGTCGGCCTGGCGCGACAAAGGTCATGCCGTCGCTCCCTACAAGAAGGGGCCGGACTACATCGACGCGGCGTGGTTGTCCGCCGCCGCGGGGGTGCCTTGCCGGAATCTCGACCTCTTCTTGATGTCGCGGCAAGCCGCGTTGTCGTCGTTCGTCAACTCGGCGCGTGGCGCCGACGTGGCTGTCATCGAGGGCAACCGCGGCCTGTATGACGGCATGGACGCCGAAGGCAGCTACAGTACCGCCGAGTTGGCGAAGCTCTTGCGAACGCCCGTCGTGCTCACCGTCGATTGCACCAAGGCGACGCGCACGGTGGCGGCGATCGTCTTCGGTTGCCAGCAGCTCGATCCCGACGTCCCGATTCGCGGCGTCATCTTGAACCGAACCGCCGGATCCCGGCACGAGGGGGTGCTCCGCGAGGCAGTCGAGCAAGTGTGCGGCCTGCCGGTACTCGGCGCCATCAGGAGGGTTCCCCGACAGTCCCTCCCCGAGAGGCATCTGGGCCTGGTGCCTCCCCAGGAACACGGTGCGCGAAGCGTTGCACTCCGCGCGGTAGCCGCGATCGCAGAGAGGTACCTCGACCTCGAGGCACTGTGGGATCTGGCACAGCAGGCCGGGCAGCTGGAGGTCCCCGCAGGAGCACCTGGGCTCGGCGACGGCAGCAAGCCCGAGGTGGTGCGTGTCGGTGTATTCCGGGATCAAGCGTTTCAGTTCTACTACCCCGAGAACCTCGAGGCTCTCGCGCGGGAAGGGGCCAGGCTGGTCGAAATCTCCCCGTTGAGCGACGCCGAAATGCCCGATGTAGACGCGCTCTACATCGGTGGCGGCTTTCCCGAGACGGCGGCACAAGGACTGGCGGACAACCGCACGTTCCGCGACTCGCTCCACCGCGCCATCGAAGGGGGACTACCGGTGTACGCGGAGTGCGGCGGGACGGTGTACCTGGGCGAAAGGCTGCTCTTCGAGGGCAAGGAATACCCCATGACGGCCTCGCTGCCGGTAGTCTTCGCTTTCCAGTCGAAACCGCAAGGACATGGATACACGATGCTGGAAACCGTAAAGAACACCGCCTTCTCGCGCGTCGGGGATACCTTTCGAGGGCACGAGTTCCACTACACCTATATGCAGTCAGCGGAGGCAGAAGACCTGAGTTTTGCCTTTCGGGTCCGCCGAGGGCACGGGTTCGACGGCAAATCGGACGGGCTCTGCTACCGCAACGTGCTGGCGTGCTACACCCACGTACATGCGCTGGGAGCCGAAAGCTGGGCCCCATCCCTGATCGCGGCGGCGATTCGGTACAATTCGCGAGAGGGCTCGGACGAGCTCGGGGCAGGAGGCTCGAATGTACCCGATTAGTCTCAACCTCGAGGGCAGACGTTGTCTGGTCGTCGGCGGTGGCGGCGTCGCCCTGCGCAAGATCGACGGACTCCTCGAGGAGGGCGCCGACGTAACCGTCGTCGCCCTCGAGCCGTGCCCCGCCATCGAGAAGCTGGCGGCGGACGGCCGTATCGAGCTGCACAGGCGCGCCTACCGCTCGGGTGAGATCGCCGGTTTCTTTCTCGTCATGGTGGCAACCGACGACAACGACACCAACCGCCTGGTCTTCTCCGAGTCGGAAGCCGCCGGTATCATGACCAACGTCGCCGACGTTCCCGACCTCTGCCACTTTCACCTCCCCGCCCGCGTTCGCCGCGGCACCCTGCAGATCGGCATCGCATCGGCAGGAGAGGCGCCCTTTGCCGTGCGCCGCCTGCGCAAGGTCCTCGAAAAGACATTCGGCGAGGAATGGGGTGAGTGGATGGAGGCGGCGGGACGATTTCGCCGCGCCGTACGCGCACTCGACCTGCCGCTCGACGATTCCGAGGAGCTCTACGACCGGTTCTTCGAGGCGACGGTGGACGCGACTCGTTTGCGCTCGCGCGTGCCGAGCGAAGCGGAAGAAACAGCCTGGCTCGGAACCGACGGCCCGTCGATCGAGTCCGTCGGCTCAGCGCAGACGGGTGCACCGGCTGACACCGGAGCTTCGGACGGGAGCAACGAGGCCGCGACAACGAAACCCCCGGTCACCGGACTCGTCTCGCTCGTAGGCAGCGGTCCCGGGGATCCCGGCCTGCTCACGCTGCGCGGCCGCCAGCGACTGCTGGCTGCCGACGCCGTCGTTTACGATCGACTGGCAAAGACGGTATTGCCTTGCGAGCTCGATCCGCGTGTCGAGCTCCACAGCGTCGGCAAGGAAGACGGCCATCACCCGGTAGAACAAGACGACATCAACCGGCTGCTGGTCCGGCTGGCGCTCGAGGGCAAGCGGGTCGCCCGCCTGAAGGGCGGAGACCCCTTCGTTTTCGGA
>CAYSHI010000148.1:0-10233 GCA_964430745.1 uncultured Acidobacteriota bacterium
TTCGGCGACCGCCTGGGCGCCGCCCCAGAGCACCGTCAAGGCTCTCGTCGGCGGTCGCCTCATCGACGGTTTCGGCGGCAAGCCGGTGGAGAATGGCGTAATCGTGGTCGACGGCGAGCGCATCGTCGCGATGGGGCCGGCGGCCGAGGTCGACATCCCGGCGGGCGCCGAGATCATCTCCACCGAGGGCATGAGCGTGCTCCCCGGCCTGTGGGACATGCACGTGCATCTGATGATCGTCGGGCACAGCGACTACGAGCACTGGGACAGCACCTATGCACCGGTGTTCGGCGACACCATCATGCCGGCGGCGGCCAAGCAGCTTCTGCACGCCGGCGTCACCAGCGCCCGAGATCTCGGCGCGCCGCTCGACGACATCCTCGCCGTGCGCGACGCTATCAACAACGGTGAGATGGAGGGCCCGACGATGTACGTCTCCGGGCCGTTCATTCAGCATGAGCCTTACCCCGGCACGGAGCTGTTTCGCTGGGGCGTCAACGGCCCGGAGGACGGCCGCGCCAAGGTGCGACGCCTCGCCGAAGCCGGGGTCGATGTCATCAAGCTCATCGACCAGGACCAGATGACGATGGAGGAGGTCCAGGCGGTGGTCGACGAAGCGCATGCGCACGGTCTGCCTGTGGCGGCGCACTCGCATCGGCCGGAGGAGATCCGTCGCGGCATCGCCGCCGGCGTCGATACTCTCGAGCACACCGGCCTCGGCACCATGCCCGAATATCCGGACGATGTCTGGGAGATGATCAAGGGCCGCGCCAATACGCTCTACTGGACGCCGACGATCACACCGCTGCTGCTGTACGAATACACCCGCGACAATCCGGAGCGCATCGATGACGAGCGCTGGCACGTGGGCCTGCCCGAGGAGATCGTCGACGACGTGCGCGCCTCGCTCGAGGATCTGCAGCGATTGCCGTACTACCAGCTCATGCCCATCCGCAGGCCGACGCTACCGCGCAAGATCCAGCAGCTCCGCGACGCCGGGGTGGTGATGCTCCTCGGCACCGATTCCGGTGTGCCGCTGACCTTCCACAGTGACTCCACCTGGCGCGAGATCGACTACTGGGTGGAGAACTTCGACTTCGACGTCATGGATGCGATCCGCGCCGCCACCTACTGGCCGTCGGTGGCGATGGGGGTTTCCGAAGACGTCGGCACCCTCGCCGAAGGCAAGGTGGCCGACATCATCGCGGTGCGCGGCGACGTGCTGCGCTACCCGGCGCTGCTGCAGGACATCGACATGGTGATGCACCGGGGACGGCGGGTCAGGTAGGACGAGGAGACTCCGTGACCGATTCCAACCAGGTACAGGAAGAAGGGCTGGTACGGGCGATCGGTACCCGAGCCCTCGGTCTGAACATCGTCAACCTGGTAGTCGGCGGTGGGATCTTTGTTCTTCCCGGGCTCATCGCGGCGCTGCTCGGGCCTGCCGCGATCATCGCCTATCTCGTCTGTTCCGTTGCGGTCGCCCTCGTGTTCCTGTGTTTTGCCGAGATCGGCAGCCGGGTCACGCGCAGTGGCGGCGCCTACGCCTACATCGAGGAAGCATTCGGCCCGTTCGCGGGCTTCATTGCCTCCGTGCTGTTCTGGTTTGGCTGGGCCGGCTTGTCGGATGCAGCCATTACCGTGGCCATGGTGGAAACGTTGGCAATCGCGTTTCCCGTGCTGGCCGAGCCCGTTCCGCGCGCCGTCTTCATTGTCGCCCTGTTCGCGTTTCTCGCCGTGGTCAACATCGTGGGCGTCAATGCGGGCGTGAGGTTGTTCGTGTTCAACACCGTGGCCAAGCTGGTTCCCTTGTTGCTTCTGCTCGCCGCCGGGCTCCTCGCCATCAACTTCGAGTACCTGTTGATTACGGAGTGGCCGCCGCTCCAGAGCATCGGCGCGGCCGCACTTATATTGTTTTTCGCTTTTGCCGGCGCCGAGTCTCCCCTGGGGGCCAGTGGGGAGATCAAGAACCCGTCGAAGACCGTGCCGTTGGGTTTGTTGGTGGGACTGACGGGCATCCTGGCGCTGTACGTGGGTTTGCAGACCGTGGCTCAGGGCGTGCTCGGGCCGGAGCTTGCGAACAACACAGAAGCACCGCTTGCCGCCGTTGCGACGGTGGTGTTCGGCAGTTGGGGCGCGAAGATGCTGCTGGTCGGCGGCGTCATCTCGATCTTCGGTACGGTAAGCGGCGACATGCTGAGCACGCCGAGGGTGGTGTTCGCCTCTGCACGGGACGGTAATCTGCCGAAGATCCTGGGGAGGGTGCATCCGAAGTACAAGACGCCGTACGTCTCGGTCATTTTCTTCGCGTCCCTGGTGTGCGCTTTCGCGCTCAGCGGCACGTTCAAGCCGCTGGCGGTCGTGGCATCGGGATCCGTCCTGGTTATCTACGCGGGCGTCAGCCTTGCAGTGATCCGTTTGCGTTACCGCGACGGTGAGCCGAAGGAAGGGGAGTTCATGCTTCCTCTCGGGCCCGTTATTCCCGCCTCGAGTTGCCTTGTGGTCGGATGGCTGCTCTGGCAGCTCACTGCCGAAGAGGCGATGGGACTTGGGGCCTTGGTAGCCGCCTCGATCGTCATCTACGGGTTACGCACGGCCGTCGCGCGGACTCGGAGCCGAAGAAGCTGACTATTACCGCCCTTACGCTTGCCGATGCCCGATCCCTGGGCCGTGATTCTTTCGTGAGATACGGTCGATAGGTTGGCCTGGTGCACCATGACGGTGTGCGACGTTTGCGCGGATTCCGGCCGGTGCCGCCGGTGAGCGTCGGACCGCGCCCACTCCGTCACCGACTCCACGGAACAACGTCATGAACCATCGAAGATCGATACTCGTCATCGAAGACGACGAGCACATTGCTCGACTCGTTCAGCTCCACCTCGGTGACCTCGGGCACGACGTTCACGTCGTGGCCACCGCCGCTGAAGGTACGGTGCGTGCCTCGCGTGGGTCCGCCGATCTGATCGTTCTCGACCTCACCCTCCCGGACGGCGACGGGCTCGACGTATGCCGTCAGCTACGCGCAAACGGCGACCACACGCCGATTCTGATCCTCACCGCTCGCGACGCCGAGATCGACCGGGTTCTGGGGCTCGAGCTCGGGGCCGACGACTACCTGACCAAGCCGTTCGGGATACGTGAGCTTGTTGCGCGGGTCAAGGCGATTCTTCGGAGGGTGGACCTGCTCACTCAGGATCGAGAGGAGCCCGTCGGCCCGATCGAGGTAGAGGACCTGCAGATCGACCCCGACAAGCGCGACGTTCGCGTGGCCGGCCGTACGGTCGGCCTCACGGCAAAGGAATTCGACCTGTTGCTGCAGTTCGCGCGGCAACCGGGACGCGTGTACACGCGCGGCCAACTGCTCGATCTGGTGTGGGGATACACCGCCGGTTGCTATGAGCACACGGTGAATTCTCACATCAATCGCCTGCGCGGAAAGATCGAGAAGGATCCTCGGCAGCCGCGTTACATCAACACGGTTTGGGGCGTCGGCTACAAGTTTCTCGATGCGGACGCCGCGGGCGAGTAGGCGGGGCTTCGCATGAGAAAGCGGGGCGTTTTATGAAAACTCGAGGCGTCGTATGAGAACGCTGTACGCCAAGTTGTCGGTAGTCTTGTTGCTGCTTCTCTTGCTCGTCGGCTCGGTAACGGCGGTTCTTACCGTTCGGACCAGCCGCCTCTACATGCTGGAGGTGCAGCAGAAGCTGCATCGGGACCTGGCGGCGAAGGTGCTGCAGGATCAGCCGCTGATCGAGGACGCGGCGGCGCGGGACGAGGTGCTGCACCAGATCTTCGAGAAGCTGATGGTCATCAATCCCGACATCGAGGTCTATCTGCTCGATGGCTACGGCCGCATCCTCGGCTACGCGGCTCCTCCGGGGCGGGTGCAACTCCAGAAGGTCGATTTCGCCCCGATACGCAAATTTCTCGCCGCCGACGCGGTCCTGCCGATCCTCGGTACGGATCCGCGCAATCCCGAGGCCGACAACATCTTCTCCGCTGCGCCGATCGGCGATCCCCTGACCGGCTACTTGTACATCGTGCTGGCCAGCGAGCAGCTCAACTCCGTAGCCTCGATGGTTCCTGCCAGCTACATCCTCAGGACGGGCGTCGGGCTGCTGGCGGGAAGCCTGCTGGTGGCGCTGGTCGGCGGACTGCTGCTGTTCCATCGGCTGACGCGACGGCTTCGGCGTCTATCCGGAGACATGGCCGAGTTCGAAGCGGACCTGCTCGGCGGCAACGGGGAGGCCCATCCGGAGAGCTCTGTCGCCGGCTCGGTATCCAGCACCGCCGGAACCGCAATCGCGGGCTCCTTGCCTGCGACGGACGAAGTCGACGCTCTCGAGCGTGGATTCCGGGACATGAGCCGGCGGATCTCGCGCCAGCTCGGAGAGCTCGAGGCGCAGGACCAGGACCGTCGCGACCTGCTGGCGAACATCTCGCACGACGTTCGCACGCCGCTGACGCACTTGCAGGGCTACCTGGAAACAGTGCTCCTGAAGGGCGACGGCCTGTCGGACGAGGAGAGGCACGAGTATCTGCAAATCGCCGTGCAGCGCAGCGAGCAGCTCGGTCGATTGGTGGCCGACCTGCTGGATCTCGCCAAGTTGGAGGCCCCGGAGAGACTGATGAAGAAGGAGGAGTTCTCGATCGGGGAGCTTGTCCAAGACGTGGCCCAGGGGTTCGAGCTCGTTGCGGCGGAGCGTGGCATCGAGCTCGACGTGCACATCGACGCGGCCAGCGCGCGCATCAACGGCAACCTGGGCACGCTCGAGCGCACGCTGCAGAATCTCATCGAGAACGCCGTGCGCTACACGCGACGCGGCGATCGGATCGACGTGATCGTTGAACGCAACGATGGTCTCGTGGAGGTCGCCATCCGCGACACCGGCCCGGGGATTCCGCCGCGCGAGCTCGAACACGTCTTCGACCGGTTCTATCGTTGTCGCGGGCGCAACGACGGCTCGCAGGAGGGATCGGGCCTCGGGCTCTCGATCGCGAAACGAGCGCTGGACCTGCACGGCGCCGACCTGGCGTGCGAAAGCCGGGTGGGGGAAGGCACCACTTTTCGTTTTGCGCTCTCGTGCACGGCGGCGCACGCGTGAACGTTATCGAATCGTGATCTTTGCGTGAAGCGGGCGTGAAAGGCGTCGGCCATCTTCGAGGCTGATGGATGTCCCTTCACCCTGCAACCAGCAAGGAGCGCGACTCATGAGAACGCGTCTCATCGCTGCGATCGCGTGCGCAGTTGTTTTCGCTGCAGCCATGGCGACCCTGGTGCCGGAGGCAACGGCGCAGGCGCAGCTCAAATATCGTGTGACGATCTACAACCTGACCAACGATCAGGTGTTCAGCCCACCGCTCGTCGTTACCCATAGTTCGGCCGCGAGCTTGTTCAACGCCGGTTCGGCGGCCGGCGACGGGCTGCGAATGCTCGCCGAGGACGGCTCCAACGAGACTCTGCGCGTCGAGCTGAGCCTGAGCCCGGATGTGATGAGCATCATCGCGGCGACGGCGCCGATTCCGCCGGGCGGCTCCGCATCGTACGACGTGGCGGCGCAGGGCAAGTTCGACCGCCTCAGCGCCGTCGGCATGTTGGTGACCACCAACGATGCCTTCTTCGGGCTCGATAGCTTTGATATCGACTCCGACGCCTTTCGCAACAAGTCCAGCGTGGCCGCATTCGCGCCCGCCTACGACGCCGGCACGGAGAACAACAACGAGCTGTGCGGCTTCATCCCCGGGCCGCCGTGCGGTAGCGGTGGGGTTCGCGACACGGCCGGGGCAGAGCGGTACGTGCACATCCACCGCGGCATCCACGGCGGCGCCGACCTGGATCCCGCCCGCTTCGACTGGCGCAATCCGGTCGCAAGGATCGTCATCACCAAGGGGCGCTGACCCCCGGGTTTCGTGCCATTTGCTCTACGCCGATCAGGCCGGTTCCGGCGCAAGGCCTGCAGAGCGCAACGCCGCAGGCCGACACCTCCTTCCGCCTGGCGTCAGCATGTAGAGCGTTGCCGGAGGGTGCCGAGCGCAAGGCGCGCGCAGCGCAGAGAGACGCAAGCGTACACCCGTACGCTGGAGTCGAACGAGCAAGCGCAACGCCGCGATCGGTGCCCTCCGACAACGCGGAGCTAGTTGCGGATCTCCGGCAACCACACATCCTCGAGCACCTCGAGCAGGGCCGAGTTCTCCATGCCGTTGGCGCGCAGCGTGACCCGGAAGATCCCCGGCCGGACGGGCGGTCCCTGGTTCGCGTTCTCGCTCTCCGGGTCAGCGCGCAGGTTCCACTGCACCCGGTTCAAGCCGGCCCGCGCCGTGCCTTCGAGGGTGCGGACGACATCGCCGGTGACCGCGTCGGTGATCTCGATCTCCGCGCTGTCACCCGCGTCCAGGAGGTAGTACTGAATCGCTGTTCCCGGCGGCGCGTTTTCCCCTCGCCAGTTCTTGTCGCCGGTAACCGCGCGGTCGCGCAGCAGGTTTCTCTTCCAGAGGATGGCCGGCCTCGGCTGGAACAGGTACACGTCGGTATCGCGGACGGCCCGCGTCAGGCGCTGCAACGCCGTGATGTCGTCCATGATCCAGACGCTGCGGCCGTGCGTGGCGAGCACGAGGTCGTTGTCGCGCGGGTGCACGAGCACGTCGTCGATGCGGACGACGGGCAGGTTGGGCATGAAGCGTTCCCAGCTACCGCCGTCGTCGAGAGAGACGAAGAAGCCGAACTCGGTGCCGACGTACAGCAGGTCGGGATTCCTCGGATCCTGCCGGATGGTGTTGACGTTGCCGTATTCCGGCAGGTTGGCGCTGATATCGGTCCATGTTTCCCCGAAGTCGCGTGTCACGTACGCGTACGGCGCCAGATCGCCGTTTTTGTGGCCGTCGATCGAGGCGTAGGCCGTGGCCGCGTCGTGGTGCGATGCCTCGACGCGCGAGACGTAGTGCTGTGTCGTGCCGCCCGGGAGGTTGCGGCTGACCTCGGTCCAGGTGGCGCCGCCATCACGGCTCACCTGGATGTTGCCGTCGTCGGTCCCGGCCCAGAGGATTCCCGGCACCAACGGCGATTCGGCGACCGAGGCGATCGTGCTCCAGGAGCTGACCCCGTCGTTGCGTGAGGGGATGCACTCGGCGCCGCGCAAGTTCTGGCGGCAGCGCTCGACCGCGTTGTAGAAGCCCATGATCTGGACCTCGTCGCGATCGATGTTCTTCGACAGATCCGGCCCCATCGTCCACGTTTCGCCGCGGTCTCGAGACGTGAAGAACCGGTTGGAGCCGGCGTGAATCGTGTCCGAGTTGTGCGGTGAGATGATGAACGGCGTGTTCCAGTTCCAGCGGATCTCCGTCTCGGCGTCGGGGACCGGGGCGATGTTGGGCTCGCCGCCGCCGCGGCCGCCTCTTCCCGGGGCGCCCGTGCGCGGTCGGATGCTGCCGACCTGGCCGGTGCGCAGATCACCGCGGCGGATGTTGCCGTTCTGCGACTCGGAGTAGAAGACATTGGGGTCGGTCGGATCCACGGCGGTGTAGAAGCCGTCGCCGCCACCGATACCGAACCAGTCCTGCGCGAGGATCGAGTCTTCGCGCACCGAGCTCGGCCCGCACCAGCTTCCGTTGTCCTGAAGCCCGGTGCACACGTAGTAGGGGCGGCGCATATCGACCGACGCGTGATAAGGCTGTCCCACCGCCCAGCTTCTCAGCGCCTCCCACGTCTCGCCCTGGTCCCAGGTGACGTCGACCGAGCCGTCGTTGCCGATCATGATGTGATCGTCGTCCGTCGGGTCGATCCAGACGGCGTGCTGATCGACGTGTCCGTAGCCGTCGAGTCGCTCGAAAGTGATGCCGCCATCGAGCGACTTGTGCACGCGTTGGTCGACGACGATGACGAGCTGCGGGTCCTGCGCCGACACCCGAATCTGGCTGAAATACATCGGCCGGCCGTTTTGATTACTGCGGAAGATCCAGCTCTCGCCCTTGTCGCCGGAGCGCCAGATGCCGTTCCACTGCGGATCGGCGGGCAGGCGGTTTTCGCGCGCCATCTCCGCCCATTCGACCAGCTCCTCCTCGTTGAGCGGTTCCTCGCGATCGGCGGCCACCTCGATCTGAGCGTAGACGACATCAGGATCAGCCGGGGTCATCGCCAACGCGACGCGGCCCATCGTGCCGGTGGGCAAGCCGTTGTCTTCGAGGCGGGTCCAGTTGTCGCCGCCGTCGGTCGACTTCCAGATGCCGCTCCCCGGGCCGCCGCCCACGAAGCAGCAGGCCGTGCGCCGACGCTGATAGGTGGCGGCAAACAACGTGTCGGGATCAGACGGGTCGATGACGAGGTCCGTGGCGCCGGTGTTCTCGTCGACGTACAGCACCTTGTCCCAGCTGGCACCTCCGTCGCTGCTCTTGAAGACGCCGCGCTCCTCGTTGGCGCCGAACAGATGGCCGTTGGCGGCCACCCAAACGACATCGGCGTCGTTCGGGTGCACGATGACGCGGGCGATCGATTGCGTGTCGCGCAGGCCGACGTGGGTGAATGTCTCGCCGCCGTCGGTGCTCTTGTACATGCCCTCGCCGAACGAAGAGCTCTGCCGATTGTTGGCCTCACCGGTGCCGACGTAGAGGATGTCGGGGTTCGAGGGCGCGAGCCCGAGGGCGCCGATCGAGTGCGTGCCGTAGGTGTCGAAGACGGGCCGGAAGGTGGTGCCGTTGTTGGTGGTCTTCCACAGGCCACCGGTGGCGAAGCCGATGAACCAGGTCTTGGGGTCGTCGGGTCGCACAGCGATGTCGTCAACGCGACCGCCCTGGCCGATCGGCCCGATCACACGCCAGCGGAAGCCCTGCAGCCGCGGGTGGTCGGGCGCGTTGATCATCGGCTCCTGAGCACCGTCTTGAGCGACGGCGGACGGCGCCTCGAAGGGTAGCGTGAGCACTGCGAGTCCGAGAATCAAGAGGGCAACGGCGGATCGACGAAGCGGCATGAGTCCGACCTCCCGGAAGCGGCGGATCGAAGTCCACCGGATAGATTGTGCGACCAGTCTATGCGAACTCTCGCCGGACGCCGAGCCGGGCCCCTTTTTGCTACGATGCTCTCGATCGCGTGCTGAGTGTCCGCCGGCGGGGCCGCTACCCTGAGCGCCTGAGACAGCGTCCTCCGGTGGCCCTCAGCGCCACTGTCAGGTGAGGCCTCAGCGGCCGAGTGCCCCGCCGGATCCGTGAGGCCGCGCCCGTCGCTCGACGGTTCCTGGGAGGAATCGATATGCGCATCCGCCCCCGTGCCCTGGCCCTTCTCCTGCTGGCGCTCCCCGCGTTCGCGTTCCCCGCGGTGGGCGTCGCCCTGCAGGACGGGTTTGCCTTCTACCCGGATGATGCTGACTACGACCCCGCGATTCCGACGCTGGAGTCGGTCGTCGGCCACGCCAACGCCGAGCGCATCACCAGCCACGGCGAGATGGAGTACTACCTTCGCGCGCTGGCGGACTCGTCGCCGAAGGCCGAGTTGGTGCGCTTCGGCGAGACCTGGGAGGGTCGCGGGCTCTACTACCTGGTGATCGCCTCGGTGGAAAACCACGCTCGCATGGACGACATTCGCGCCGGCATCCGTCGTCTCGCCGATCCGCGCACGCTCGCCGAGGGTGAGGCTGATGTGCTTATCGCCGACCTTCCGGTGATCGTGTGGCTTTCTCACAGCGTGCACGGCAACGAGGTCTCCAGCACCGACGCGGCGCTGCTGACCGCGTATCAGCTGGTCGCCGCGCGTGACTCGCTGGCGCAGGAGATCCTCGACAACGTGGTGACGATCATCGACCCGCTGCAGAACCCGGATGGTCGCGACCGATTCATCAACTCCTACCGGCAGACCAAGGCGCGGTGGCCCGACGCCAACACCGATTCGGCCGAGCTGCGCGAGCCTTGGCCCGGCGGCCGCGTCAACCACTACCTGTTCGATATGAACCGCGACTGGTTCGCGCAAACGCAAATAGAGTCGCGCGCCCGCGTCGAGGCGTTCCTCGACTGGCGCCCGCAGGTGTTCGCCGACCTGCACGAGATGGGTTCCAACGGGTCGTACTACTTCCCGCCGCAGGCCATGCCGCGTAACCCCAACCAGCAGATCTCGATCATGGATCGCATCGAGGTCATCGGCCGCAACAACGCGCGCTGGTTCGATCGCATGGGGTTCGACTACTTCAACCGCGAGGTGTACGACTCGTTCTACCCGGGCTACGGGGCGAGCTGGCCGATGTACCACGGCGC
>CAYSHI010000149.1:0-8123 GCA_964430745.1 uncultured Acidobacteriota bacterium
CGACGAGCCGACAGCTAGGACTCGAGTTGGAGAAACGCCCCGCCGGTTGATCGGCGGGGCGTTTCTTGCGTTCCGCGAGCTGCCGACCTTCCGGTCAACTCCGAACGTCAACCGGTCGAGCCATGAGGCCGGGCGGGGCCGCTGGAAGTCAGGCCATCGGCGACCCGGGACGCGGCCCGTTTGGCGCTCCGTCGTCCGGGCAGGTGCTGCTCAGGATCAGCGCTTGTCGCCGGGCCAGGCCACGCCCTGGTTCTCGCTCGACGGGATCGGCCCCATGCCCATGAACTTGAACTTCTGCAGGCGTTTGCCCTCGTAGGTCTCCGTCGTGTAGATGTTGCCTTCCGAGTCGGTGGCGATCGAGTGCACGGCGAAGAACTGGCCCGGCTGGCGGCCGCCGTCGCCGAAGCTGTAGAGCACCTCCATGGTGGCGCGCTCGATGACGTAGACCTTCATGTTCTGGCCGTCGGCCAGGTACAGGAAGCGCTGCGCCTCGTCGGGGGAGAAGGCGACGTCCCAGGTGGAGCCCTGCGACAGGGTCTCCGGCGCGATGATGGTCTCGTTGACGAAGGTGCCGTCGGTCTGGAACACCTGGATGCGGTCGGCGCCGCGGTCGCAGACGTACAGCAGCCGGTCGTTGGAAAGATCGGCGCAGTGCACCGGGCCCTGAAACTGGCGGGGCATCGGCTCGTTCGGGGCGTAACGGGGCTGGCTGGCGGCGACCTCGTCGTCCGGCGGGTCGCCGTAGGCACCCCAGTAGCGCTTGAACTCGCCGGTATCGGCGTCGATCACCGCCACACGGCGGTTGAGGTAGCCGTCGGCGACGTAGACCTCGTTCTCGACCGGGTCGACGAACACCTTGGCGACGCGGCCGAAGCTCTCCTGGTCGTGGCTGTCGCGCGTGAATACGGGCCGGTCGTTGCGCATGCCGGTCTGGCGAGAGCCGGAACGGCCGACCTGCATGAGGAACTCGCCGCCGCGGGTGAACTTGAGGATCTGCGCGTCGGGGCCGCCGTTGCCGCCGATCCAGATGTTGTCCATGTGGTCGACGTCGAGACCGTGGTTGGATACCGGCCACTCATATTCGCCGCTGTCAGTGGCGCCACCCCACGAAGCGACGAGATTGCCTTCGGGGTCGAACTCGAGCAGCGGCGGGGCGGGGATGCAGCATTCGCTCAGTGGCGGGTCCTGAGCGGCTCCCAGCTCCGTGCGACCGGAGGAGGAAAAGCTCTGTTCGGGCTGATCGCGGTGCACGATGTAGACGTGGTTGCGCGAATCGACGGCGACACCGATGGTGTTGCCCAACACCCAGTGATTCGGCAACGGCTTCGGCCAGAAGGGGTCGACCTCGAACATGGGGGCCATGCCGTCCGCCGCGTAGTCCGTGTTCATGGCCGCGGGGGTGGCGACGCCGGTCTGCTCGGCCGCCCCGTTTGCACATGCCTGGGCGATCGCCAGGGTACCGATGACGCCCGCCAGGGCGATGCCGAAAACCACGTTGCGCTTCATGCTTTCCCTCCGAGGTCGGGTGCGGAGCCTCTGTTTCACCGTGCGGCGCGAGCAGTATACTCAGCGCTTCGTTTTCGCGAGGGCATAGGCTACGCAGTCGAGTTTGATTAATCCAGGGGCGAGAGGAATCGCCTCGAGCTGCAGGGACGTGAGCATCAGATCTCCGAGGGTCGTATCCGCCGTACTCGCGACGCTGCTGTCAGGCGCGTTCGTGCTCGCGGCGCCGTCAGCGTCGTGGGCGCATGATGTTCCCGCCGACGTGCTGGTGCGGGCCTTCGTCTCGCCGCAGGGTGGGACGCTTCGATTCCTCGTGCGGGTTCCGCTGGAAGCGATGCAGGACTTCGACTTTCCGCAGTTCGGTCGCGGCTACCTGGACATCGCCGCCGCCGACCGCTTTCTGCGCGACGCCGCCGTCGTATGGATCGCCCAACCGGTGGCGATCTTCGAGAACGGCGCCGAGCTCGCCGAGCCGCGCATTGCGGCGATTCGCATCTCGTTGCCGTCGGATCGCTCGTTCTCCGATCTCGACCGAGCGCTGCGGCACGTGCGTTCGGAGCCGCTCCCTTCGACTACCCAGCTACCCTGGCAACAGGCGATGCTCGACGTTCTCTTCGAGTATTCGATCGGGTCCGAGGCGTCGAAGTTCTCGATCGATCCCGCCTTCGAGCGCCTCGGGATGCGCACCAGCACAGTGTTGCGCTTCGTGCCGCCCGATAGTCCCGAGCGCGCCTACCAGTTCGCCGGCTTCCCGGGGCTGGTGTCTCTCGATCCGAGCTGGTTCCAGGCGGCCCGGCGTTTCGTGGAGCTCGGTTTCTTTCACATCCTCGACGGCGTCGACCACCTGCTGTTCCTCCTCTGTCTGGTCATTCCCATTCGGAGCTTTCGCCGGCTCGTTCCCATCGTCACCTCGTTCACGGTGGCCCATTCGATCACGCTGATCGCCTCGGCCTTCGGCCTGGCTCCCAACGCCCTCTGGTTTCCGCCGCTGATCGAGACCCTCATCGCGCTGTCGATCGTGTACATGGCGTTCGAGAACATCGTCGGGGCCAACCTCGAGAGGCGTTGGCTCATCGCCTTCGCCTTCGGGCTGGTACACGGCTTCGGGTTCTCGTTCGCGTTGCGGGACACCCTGCAGTTCGCGGGCTCGCACCTGCTGACCTCGTTGTTGTCGTTCAACGTGGGTGTGGAGATCGGCCAGCTTTTCGTTCTCGCGCTCGCCGTGCCGGTGCTGGCCTGGGGTTTTCGCCATGTCGTCGCCGAGCGCATGGGCACGATTCTGCTGTCGGCGCTGGTAGCGCACAGCGCCTGGCATTGGATGGGCGAGCGGTGGGAGCAACTGAGAGCCTACGATTTCCGCTGGCCGGTGCTCGACATGTTGCTGGTGGCGTCGCTCGTCCGGTGGGCAATGCTGCTGGTGATTCTCGCCGCCGCCGTGTGGCTGTTGTTCTTGCTCTTTGGGGGCCATGGGGTGCGTCGACCGAATTCAGAGTCCGCCGTGGTTGCCGACGATGGGGCGGCGTAGGCCCCCGTCGGTCCGGCGTAGGTTCTCGTCGGTTCGGCGTAGGCCTCGACCGGTCCGGCACGCCGTGCGCCGAGTCCGCGCGGCCCACTTGGCCGAGGACGTGCCGACCGCTAGGATTTCCGCTCCGGGCCGGCCGGCAACATCCTCGATGCGCAGGAGAACGATTCCCATGACGAGTCCACGCCGTTTCACTCTGTTCGCGCTGGTGGCGCTGTCGGCCGCGTTCGCGGTTGCCGCGTTCGGGCAGAACGACGCCCCCAATCCCTTTCGTACCGTAGAGGGCGTCTGGGGCGAGCTGCCGGCAGGACGCACCTGGGGGGCTACCAGCGCGGTGTATCCGGCGCGTGACGGGAGCGGCGACATCTGGGTTGGGGAACGCTGCGGCGCCAATACCTGCGGCGACAAGCCGGACGTCGACCCTATCCTGCGATTTTCGGCGGACGGGGAGCTGCTCGCGAGCTTCGGCGCCGGAATGATCGTCTGGCCGCACGGGATGTTCGTCGATGTCGATGACAACGTGTGGGTCGCCGACGCTGTGGGCTTCGGACAGAACCCGCGCCCGGAGATGGGGCACGTTGTGCTCAAGTTCAGCCCCGAGGGAGAGCTGCTCATGACGCTCGGCCAGCCCGGCACGGCGGGGGACGGACGCGATACCTTCCGGCAGCCATCCGATATGCTGGTAGCTGCCGACGGCAGCATCTTCGTCGCCGACGGTCATGGCGCCGGCGGCAACAACCGCATCGTCAAGTTCTCGAGCACAGGCACCTATCTGATGGAGTGGGGCGAGACCGGGTCGGAGGCGGGGCAGTTCCGCGATCCGCACGCACTGGCGATGGATTCTCAGGGGCGGCTGTACGTCGGCGACCGAGCCAACAGCCGCACTCAGATCTTCACGCAGGATGGCGAGCACGTCGCCACCTGGACGCAGTTCGGCCGCCCCAGCGGCCTGTACATCGACGCCGGCGACATCCTGTACTCCGCCGACTCGGAGTCGAATGCGCGACGCAACGCGGGCTGGAAGCGGGGTATCCGGATCGGCAGTGTGCACGATGGATTCGTCACCGCCTTCATTCCGGATCCCGAGCCGGATCAGGACAACTCGGGCACCAGTGGGGCAGAGGGGATTGCCGTTGGAGCAGATGGCAGCATTTACGGTGCCGAGGTGGGCCCGGAGATGCTGCGCAAGTACGTCAAGCGTTGAGTGAGTCGCGGCGACGCGAAGATCGCGTTACCGGCCGTGTCGCACGGAGCGATGCGGAGATCACGCGGCCAATCGTCCGAGGAGTCGGATTGACGAGCCCAAATCGAGCACGAGGAGAACAAATGAACCATCGCAAGCTGTTCGCCATCATTACCTTGATCGTTGCCGTGGCGGTACCGGTGTGGGCGTACCAGGATGTTTCGGAAGAGGACTACGACGCCGCCATGAAGGCGATCCGCGCCACACAGCAAGGTGTCAACGACCATCTCGAGGCGCAGAACGCGCCCGACGTCGGCGCCGACGGCGCCAAGCTGGTGGAGGCCTTCGAGAAGGTCGAGGCGTTCTGGAACGCGCGCGAGGAGGCGGTGGCCCTGGAGCTTGCGACGAAGGCGCTACAGGCGGCGCGGCGATTCCAAGAGGCAGGCGGCGCCGGGAACTTCGATGTTGCCGGCGAAGCCTTCGGCGAGATTCGCAGCACCTGCATGCCGTGCCATCAGCAATATCGCGAGCGCACCGAGAACGGCTATCGCATCAAGCAAGGTTCCTGACCGCCTGCTGTCGTCTCTCGCCGTGCCTCGGCCGGGAGCCCGCGTCTGATCGGGTCTCGGTCCAGGCTCTTGCGAGCTCGGCCGTCGGCCGTCCATTACATCGAAACCAGGGCTCGTTCGGGCCCGAACACCGTCATGATCTCTGTTTCCGGTCTTTCCAAATCGTTCGGCACGCAGACGCTTTTTACCGATGTGTCGTTTCGCCTCAACCCGGGCGAGCGCTATGGGTTGGTGGGCGCCAACGGTTCGGGCAAGACGACGCTGCTCAACATTCTCTCGGGAACGGAAGAATCGAGCGCCGGAGCAGTCGCGGTGCCCAAGCGCATCAAGCTGGGTGTGCTGCGCCAGGATCAATTCGTATTCGACGAGCAGGAGATTCTCGGTGTCGCCCTGATGGGAAATCGCGAGCTGTGGGAGGCGATGCAGGCCAAAGAAGAGCTTCTCGAGTCGGCCGACACGGAGTTCGACGCCGATCGCTACGCCCATCTCGAGGACATCGTAATGCGCCACGACGGCTACGCCGCCGAGGCCCGCGCGGCGGAGATCCTCGAAGGATTGGGCCTGCCGACCGAGATCCACCGTCAGCCGGTCTCGACCCTGTCGGGCGGGTTCAGGCTGCGCGTGCTGCTCGCGCAGGTGCTGGCCGGCACTCCGGATGCGTTGTTGCTCGACGAGCCCACCAACCACCTGGACATCCTGTCGATCCGCTGGCTGGAGAAGTTCATGCAGGAGTTCGCCGGTCCGGTGCTGGTGATCTCTCACGATCACCGATTTCTCGACAACGTCTGCACACAGATTCTCGACGTCGACTACCAGACGGTGACGTTGTACCCGGGCAATTACACGCGCTTCATGGAAGGTAAAACGGCGGAACGACATCGGCGCGAGAAGGACATCAGCAAGCGCGAAAAGGAAATTGCACACCACCAGAAGTTTGTCGAACGCTTCCGCGCCAAGTCCTCGAAGGCCCGCCAGGCGCAAAGCAAGGTGCGCATGATCGAGAAGAAGGCGGAGAGCCTCGAGGAGTTACCGCAAAGCTCGCGCCGATACCCGTCGTTTCGTTTTCAGCAAGTGCGGCCCGCCGGCCGGGAGGTGCTCGCCATCGAGGGCGTCCGCAAGGCCTTCGGCGACAACAAGGTCCTGCACGGCGTCGACCTGTCGGTACGACGCGGAGATCGGCTGGCCATCATGGGCCCCAACGGCATCGGCAAGTCGACCCTGTTGAAGATCTGCATGAGCGAGCTCGCGGCGGACGCCGGCGAGACCGAGTGGGGGTACGAGACCCACCCCGGCTACTTCGCGCAGGATCACCGCAATCAGTTCGAGGCGGGGGAGCAGACGGCCGAGGCGTGGATCTGGGATATCTGCTCGGGTGAGACCATCGGCTTCGTGCGCAACCAGCTGGGTCGGGTGCTGTTTTCCGGTGATGAAGCCAAGAAGAAGCTCGGCGCGCTGTCCGGCGGCGAGGCGGCGCGCCTGGTGTTCTGTCGGTTGGCCATTCAGAAGCCCAACGTGTTGGTGCTCGACGAGCCCACAAACCATCTCGACCTGGAATCCATCGAGGCGCTCGTCGAGGGGCTGAAAGCGTATGACGGCACACTGATCTTCGTCTCGCACGACCGCTGGTTCGTGTCCAAGCTGGCGACCCGCGTCGTCGAGATCAAGAGCGACGAGATCCTCGACTACAAGGGCACCTACGAGGAGTACGTCCACCACTGCGGCGACGATCACCTCGATGCCGATACCGTCGTTCTCAAGGCGCGGCGGGAGAAGCGCCAGGCAAAACAGGCGGCGAAGGAAGCGGAGTCATCCGGCGACGTCCCGCACAAGGGCGGTCGACGCCAGGTCTCGAAGAACGAGATCAACAAGTTGCGCGCGCGACGCGACCAGATCGTCGGTCGCATCGAGAGGGCGGAAGAACGCATCGGCGAGATCAACGAGACCTTCTGCGATCCGAGCTACTACGAGCGCACGCCGCCGCAAGACGTGCGTGCCCTCGAGGGGGAGCAAAACGACCTGAAGGCCCAGATCGGCGCCCTTACGGCCGACTGGGAAGACGCCGAAAGCGCGCTCGCGGCGGTCGAGTAACCCCTGGGGCACACCCCGAAGCCCGCGTCGCGGAGATCCGCGGCGGTGGAGCGGGGGACGGATGTTTTATCGACATCGAGGCGAAGGGGGTATTGAAGTTGGGCCGAAAAGACGTTAAGCGTGTCCTGTCATGCCCACCCCGGAACTTGATGTCATCACCCCGGATGACCCCGCTGCGTTTTTCGACCGCGAGCTGAGCTGGCTGGCCTTCGCCCGCCGCGTTCTGGCTTTGGTGGAGGACCGCGACCTTCCTCTGCTCGAGCGCGTCAAGTTCTGCGGCATCATGGGGATGCTCCACGACGAGTTCTTCATGAAGCGGGTTTCGGGCATGAAGGACGCCATCCGCGCCGGCAAGAGCGCACGGGGGCTTGCCGGGATGACGCCCGAAGAGCAGCTGACCTCCAGCCGGCAGGAGATTCTCTATCAGGTCGATTTGCTCGAGCGTGTCGTGCGCGAAGAGATTCGCCCCGCGCTGGCCGCCGAAGGGGCCCCGATACTCGATCACGGCGAGCTCGACGGGGCCCGGCAGCAGGCCCTGCGGGATTACTTCAGTCGATCGGTGTTGCCGATCCTGACGCCCCTCGCCGTCGACGCCGAGCACCCCTTTCCCTTCATCAGCAACGACGCCCTCAACATCGGCGCCTGGATTCCCGCCGGGCAAACGGTTGGCGAACGGTTCGTCCGGGTCAAAGTACCGGACAACCGCCCGCGCTGGGTGCCCGTCGAGGGCGGTGGCGTCGTGCCGCTGGAGCAAGTCATCGCCGCCAACCTCGACATGGTGTTTGCCGGGGTCGCGCCGGTGGAGATCGTCTTCTTTCGGGTCACGCGGAGCGCCAAGGGCTATCTCGATGCCGATGCGAAGATGTCGCTCGAGGCGTTGCGCGAGCCCGGCAGCATCATCCGACAGGTATCCAGCGAGCTGAAGGCGCGTCGGTTCGCGGGCGTGGTGCGCCTCGAGACGAGCCGTTCGAGTGCCGACGAGGGGGTCGAGTGGATCGCTCGACAGCTCGACATCGCCTCGTGCGACGTATATCCGACGGAACTGGTTCTGCGTCTGAGCGACCTGCTGCAATTCGGCGTGGACGGTCGTGACGATCTGAGGCTGCGGAAGCACTCGCCCGTTACCCATCCGAAGCTGCGCAACATGTCGTCGTCGCCGTGCGCCATCTTCGACGAGATCTCGCGTGGTGACATCCTTCTGCACCATCCGTACGACAGCTTCGACGGCTCGGTGTTGCGCTTTCTGGAATCGGCGGCC
>CAYSHI010000150.1:0-9708 GCA_964430745.1 uncultured Acidobacteriota bacterium
CACGCTGAACGCGCGGGCACCGAAGAATTCCCCCCCGAGCCGGAAGACGGCGGAGCCGGCTTTCGGGGGATGCCGAGGCCTCGACATCGTCTCGCTGCTGGTGCCTGAGTAGGTTACTCCCCGCTTGATCGGCCGGGCGGAGGTGTCGGCGGGCAGCGGGCGTTCAGCGGGTCAGAGAGGTGGCTGTTTGGTGCCAGGCACTCGCGCTCGGCCGCCTATGCTGCCCGCCGATACCTCCGGCGGACGGCGGTTGGTGGCATGGCTATCTCAGTGCATCAGGGTCGCTGGGCGGGTGCGCCTGGGGGCAGAGCCTCGTCTTGATGGGACCGATGCAGAGGGAGCGCGTAGGACAGCGATGCCCTTGTCGCGTGTACTGCGCGCCATGAGAATCCGGCGCAGCCGCTCCCTTTCCCCGCGCACCTCACGCGAAAGGGTATCGCTGCCCCTAGCGTGCCCGCCTAGCACCTACGTTCCAATCTACCCAAGCTGACCCCACAAGCCACGCACCCGCGAATCCCCGTCCCCGAGCTTCCGTTCAAACCCGTCAGCAACGTGCCTGGAATCAACAGCTATCGCTTGATCGGGTCCGCCGGCCGACCCGGCAACGCCTTCGGGTCCTCTGTGATCATTCGCATGATCTCCTCGATACCGCGCTCGAGCTGTGGGTCGGCGCCCTCGATGATCGACTTGGGATCGTTTTCGACGACAATGTCGGGCTCCACGCCGAAGCCCTCGATCACCCAGTTGCCCTCGGTGTCGGCAAAGCCGAACTGCGGCACGTTTACCTGGCCGCCGTCGAGCAGCGGACCGTACGAGGTGATGCCGACCACGCCGCCCCACGAGCGCTTGCCGATGAGCGGCCCCAGGCCGGCTTGCTTGAACATGGCCGGAAAGATGTCGCCGTCCGACGCGGAGGTCTCGCTCATCAGCGCCACCATGTGGCCGTGGAACACCACCTGCGGATAGGTCGACGCGCTCTCGCTACCGCGCGCGAAGCCGGTCGCGAGCAGCTCGCGACGCAACCGCTCGATGAGCATCGACGAGACGTTACCGCCGCCGTTGCCACGAACGTCGATGATGAGCCCTTCCTTGCGCACCTGGCCGTAGAACCACTTGATGAACTCGTAGATTCCGTTGGCGCCCATGTCGGGCACGTGCAGGTAACCCACGCGACCGCCGGTAGCCTCGTCGACCTTACGCCGATTCTCCTCCACCCACGCCAGGTAGAAGAGACTCGATTCGCCGGCGACCGGCTGATACACGACCTTGCGGGCGCCCTCGAAGCTCGGCGCCCCGTTCACCGTCAGCGTTACCGGCCCGCTCTTGTGTTGCAGCAGCCGGTAAGGGTTGTCGTCGCCGAGCAACTCCTCACCATCGATTGCCAGCACGTAGTCGCCCTCGCGGATATCGACACCGATCTCCGTGAGCGGCGCACGATAGCGCGACTCCTCGTTGTGGCCATTCAAGATGCGGGCGATGCGGTAGCGGCCCGCCTGCTCATCGATCTCGAAGCGCGCTCCGGGCAGCGCCGCGCCCGGGCGGTCGGGGATCTCCCAATCGCCGCCGGCGATGTAGGTATGCGAGCTGCTGAGCTCGGAGATCATCTCGCCGAGGATGTAGTTCAGGTCCGAGCGGTGGGCGACGTGCTCGAGCAGCGGACGGTACTCCTCACGGAGCCCTTCCCAATCGTACCCGTGCATGTTGGCGGCGTAGAAAAAGTCACGAAAGCGTCGCCACACCTCGTTGAAGATCTGCTCGTACTCCTGCTCGGGGATGACGTCGGCGGTGAGCCCGGAGGTCGATACCGGCTTGCCGCCGCTGCCGCCGCCGCTGCTCGCGTCGTGCAGGGCGAAGCGCGGGCCGGCAGCCACCAGGATCTTGCTGCCGTCGGCAGACAGCGCGTAGCCGCTGACACCCGTGGAAAAGTCCGAGGCCTCGCGGTCGGACATCGAGAACACCTTCAGGACGGGAGGCGAAGACGCGGCGCGGCCGTAGTAGCCGGGGCCGGTGTTGAAGTAAAAGAGGTGCCCGTCGTTCGCACTCAGTCCGGCGTAGTTGTCCGCGGCTACCGGGACACGAGCGACACGCTCCGCGAGGTCGTCGAAGTCGATGTCGATGAAGTCGGGCGCGGCATCCGCGCCCGCGGCCTCATCGGCTGCTTCCTCGACGGCGGCGTCGATCTCCGCGGCCGCCTCCTGCGCACCCTCACCACCCGGGGCGTCGTCGCTTCCCGCCTCGATCGTCACCTCGTCGCTTTCGGGCGGAAACGGATGCGCCACGTCGTCGCGCAGGGCCAACGCGTAGATGTAGCTCTCGCGGTCGGCGAGATAGTTCCACTCGAACGAGCCGAGCTGCGGCGCGTACTGACGGTCGCCGATGTAGAAGAGATAGTCGCCATTGCCGCCCCACGCCGGACCGAACTCATTGAAGTGCTCGCCGGTGACGCGGCGTAGTTGCCCGTCGGCGCGACTCCAGACGTAGATCGACCCGAAGCCGCTGTCGTCGTTGAGCGAGAGGGCGATGTGGCCTCCCTTGGGCGACCAGTCGAAGCCGCCGAGCAGACCGTTGCGCTGATCGGCGACCTCGGTACGTTGCTTGGTCTCGACGTCAACGACCCACAGCTTGCCGTTCTTGTCCGTGTAGCCCAGCAAATCGCCGTCCGGTGACCATTGCAGGGCAAAGAACGTGCCGGCTTCGGACCCGTCGGTGACCTGCTCCGCATCGCCTGCGCCGTCCTGAGCGATGAGCCAGATCTCCTCTTCGCCCGATTGATCCGAGACGAACGCGACCTTGGCGCCATCCGGCGACCAGCGAGCCATGCGGTCGTGGGCATTCGAGGAGCGTGTCAGGTTGCGCGTCACGCCGTTCTCGATCGGCGCCGTGAACACGTCACCGCGCGCCACGAAGATCGCCCGCTCGCCCTTGGGCGAGAGCGAAAAGCCCTCCATATAGCGACTCACACTCATGTGCGACGGGCGCGCCGCCATGCCGTCGTCGGGCACGGTGATGGCAACCCGGCGGGCGTCACCGGAGGAGGTGTCGAGCACGTGCAACTCGCCGTCGAGCTCGAAGACGATGCGCCCCTCGCCGTCGGCGCTCGGCCAACGCACGTCGGCATCGGTGTAGGAGGTGATCGTCTCGGTGGCATCCGACGTCGGATCGTACGAGTAGATGTTGAGCTTCCCGGTGCGGTCCGAGGCGTAATAAATCTTGTCGCCTACCAGCATCGGGTCGCGATCGGTGCGCGGATTGTTGGTGAAGTTGTAAGCCTCGAAGTCGTTCAAGTTGAAGAGCCACAGGTCCTGCGCCCAGCCGCCCTCGTATCGCTTCCAGTTGCGGAAGTCGCGAAACAACGGCGAGTACACCAGCCGGTCGCCGGGCAGCAGATCGCCGGCGCCGGCGGTGGGCATGGGCAAGGCCACCGGCAGGCCGCCGTCGACCGAAACGGTGAACAGGCGCCCGTCGGCGATGCCCGTGCCGTCGCGCAACGAGCGAAAAAGGATGCCGCTTCCGTCGGTGGTCCAGCCGTAGACCACATGGTCGTACCCCCAGCGGTGCGGCAACGGTCCCCGCGCCGGGTAGTACGTCAGCTGCCGCGGCACGCCGCCGGTGGCGGGCACGACATACACCTGCTCGTCGCCGTCGTACTGGCCCGTGAACGCGATCCAGCGGCCGTCGGGCGAGAACTTGGCGAAAATCTCGATGCCCGGGTGGGCCGTAAGGCGGGTGGCCGTACCGCCATCCACGGCCGCGGTCCACAGGTCTCCCGCGTAGGTGAACACGACCCTGTCGCCGTGAATGTCGGGGAAGCGCAGCAGCTTGGTCTGCGCATAGGCGGTTGCCGGCATCAGGACGCCGAGAGCGACGAGAGCAACGAGAAAGGTCCTGGCGATGCGGTAGAGCATTGCTTCTCCTTTGCGCGCCGTTGAGCGGCGGCGCCGGCCCGGGGAACGGGACGAAGTTCGATTGAACTATCGAGATAGGGGGATTGTTCCAGCCGCCCGGAGTGCGCTCAAGCCGGCGCGAGGGCGCGGCTCGCCGCCCCCGAGACGGGGCGACAGCGCTCGATGCCCCGGGTCGCCGCCCGACCGTCCGTGATCACGTCCGTGAGGAAGACTGTGTCTCGACTGATCTGACGAGAACCGACTCGTAATGTTTTATGCCGCTTTTTCATATTTGAATATGTTCTTTGAGGCTTTAGTGTAGCTAATAGTAATCATCACGGACTGAAAGAGCTCGGGGGCACGCCCAACCGGTCTGGGCGCGCGCTCCGGGAGGGGACCAGGACGCCGATGCAAGCTCGAGCAGCTCCGGGCAGCAGCGAGGCTTCTCTGCCTCCCGCCTCCGACCGCCTGTGGCCGTCGATGAGAGCCAGCGCGCGCGCCCTCGTGCGAGACCCGATCGCGCGCCTCACGGCGTGCCTCGTCGCCTTGCTCGCCGTTCCGCACATCGTTCCGGTGGTGCCCCCTTACTGGATGGATGTGGTGTCGGAATACCTGGCGGAGACGCTGCTGGCGATTCTGGCTGTCGTGGCCGTTCGCTACCGGTTCGGGAAAATCGAGGACCCGACCGAACGTCGATTCTGGAATCTGGTCTCGCTGGCGGCCGTTTGCTGGGTCGGGATCGAGTCGGCCTTTCTGCTGCTTCCGGATGAGTTGTGGTCGAGGTTCTCCTTTTTTGCCGGTGATTTCGTCTACCTGCTCTCCTACTGCCTGCTGATTCTCGCCCTGGAGCTCAAGCCGCATGCTCCGCGAGCCACCGGAACCGACGCGCTTCGACACAGGGTCGAGGTCGCAGCAACCATCGTCTTCGGCCTGGGCATCAGCACCTATCTGGTCATCATTCCGCGCTTCAAGCCCGATGAGTACGCCTCCTACGCTCCCTCGCTGCTGGCCTACGCCTCGTTCGATGCCGCCCTGATGCTACGCGCCGTCGTGCTGAGCCGACGTTGCCGCATTCCGCGCTGGCGGGCGATCTACGGTTGGTTCGCGCTCGCCACCGGCCTGTGGGCTCTGTTCGACCTCGTGGAGTTCCTCGGTTGGTCGGGCGTGCTGCCGATGTTTCCGGCGGGCTCGCCTGTCGACCTTGTCTGGTACACGCCCTACCTGGCGTTCATCGCCTTCGCGCTGGTCAAGCACCAAGCGGGCTTCGAAACCGCCATCGGGGACGACAGCAGGACAGTTTCCGCTCCCTCGACAATCGCACCCATGCCGACTCCCCTGGTGGCCTACGCCTTTCTCCTTCCGCTCGTGCACTTCGGTGTTCTGATCTCGGGTGTCTTCGCACAGGTCAGCGTCTTCGTAGAGCACGTCTGCGTGCTCGCATTTCTCCTCGCCCTTGCCGGATTGGCATGGGTGCAGCAGGCACTTCTGCAACAGGAGCGGAGGCACGCGTCACAGACACTGCAGCGCACCGTAATCGAGCTCGGCGAGGCGAAGGATGCCGCCGAGGCGGCGAGCCGGGCGAAGATGGCCTTCCTCGCCAACATGAGTCACGAAATCCGCACACCGATGAACGGGGTTCTCGGGATGATCGACCTCCTCGAGCACACCGAGCTTTCCAACCGACAGGCCCATTTCACCCGCACAGCAGCCGGCTCCGGCAAACAACTACTATCCGTCATCAACGCCATCCTCGATTTCTCCAAGGTAGACGCGGGCAGGGTCGAGCTCGAGCGAACGGAGTTCGACCTCCGTGGCGTACTCGACGAGACCCACCATCTGTTCACGGAAGAAGCTCGTCGAAAGGGCCTGACCTTCGAAGTTCGGGTCGGCGAGGAGGTTCCACGATACGCTGTCGGTGACGAAAGCCGCCTGCGGCAGATCCTCACCAATCTGTTGCACAACGCGATCAAGTTCACCGCGGAAGGCGGCATCGTGGTGTCGGCGAGTCGGATACCCGGCGACGGGCTGGTGTTCCACTGCACGGTCGAAGACACCGGAATCGGGATCCCGAAGCACGAAAGAGACCGTCTGTTCGACCCGTTCGCGCAGGCCGACGAATCGACGACCCGGAAATACGGTGGAACCGGTCTGGGGCTGTCGATCGCGCGCCAGCTTTGCGAGGCGATGGGCGGAGAGATCGGCGTCGACAGCGACCTGGGCCGCGGTGCGCACTTCTGGTTCACCGTGTGTCTGGAGTCCGGACCGCAGGAGGACGAGGAGAGCACGGGACCGCTTTCGATCGCCGGCGGAGACGCGTCTCACCGGCGCGAGAGAGACCTCTCGATCGCCGAGCTCGCGACCCCCCGGCGGGACGTGACGACGCCGGCGCCTCTCGACCTCCATGTCCTGCTGGCCGAAGACAACGCCGCCAACGTCGAGGTGGCCGCGGCGATGCTCGAGGACCTGGGCTGCACGATCGACGTCGCCCACGATGGGCTCGAGGTGCTTGCGGCTCTGGAGGACAGGAGCTACGACCTCATTCTGATGGACTGCCAGATGCCCCACCTGGATGGTTACGAGGCAACCCGGCTGATCCGTAGCAAAGACGACGACCGCCGGACGGTGCCGATCGTCGCGCTCACCGCTCACGCGCTCGCCGGCGACCGCGAACAGTGCCTGGCCGCGGGCATGGATGACTATCTCGGCAAGCCTTTCGAACAAGCTCGTCTACGGGAGGCTCTGGAGAAGTGGACCACCACGCCGGGCACTCGTGTCAGAGCGTGCGCAAACCGAGATGCGGCGACATGGCGTCGAGGTCACGGTCGCTATGCAGCAAATCACACCGACTCAGGACGCAGAACGAAGCAATGATGACGTCCACGGTCTTTCGCACGGTCACGCCATTGCGTCGCAGCAGGCGATAGTTCCTGGCGGCGGAGACGGCTACTTCGGCGCCCACCATGTCCGCGTACTTCAACGCGGCCAGGAGTCGGCGCGCTTCTTCGAAGTCGGCTTCCTCGCGGAATCCGGAGAGCACCTCGACGAGGATGAGATCACCGATCAGCAACCGCTCAGCGGGCAGCAGCTCGCGCAAGATGTCGGTCGCCCGACTGGATACGCCGTTGAAGAAGTCGATCCACACCGAGGAGTCCACCACGACCATCAGTCGCGCCGCATCTTGTCGAGATCACCGTCCCACGCCAGCTTGCCGAAGTAGTCGCGTATCTTTGCCTGCTCCTCCAGCTGCACGAGCTTTCGGAGGCCGGCCTCAACAACGGCGCGTTTCGTCTTCAGCCCCGTCGCCTTCAGGGCGCGTTCCATCAGGTCGTCGTCGATCACGATGTTCGTCCTCATGTTTTCGCGGCCCTCCGCTGATCCCGTGGTGTGTCGACTCCTCGTCGTGTGTACATCCTTAGAAATTATACACATTGCGATTCGATCGGCGCGGACCGACGTTACAAACCCATGAGACGGCCGTGACCGGCGAATTTCAGGAAGCCGTCTTCGAAGACAAAGCCCGGCGAGGCGTTGTGCAGTAGCACCTCGAGGACGAGTGGTTCCGTCGACCGGGATGAGCGCACTCACCATGATAATCGTGTCGCCGACTACCTGCTCGATCCTGCCGCGTTACGCCCCTCGGATTCTCGGTGATCACGCGGATGCTCTCCTCGTCGCCGTTTCGTTAGACAGCTCACACCCGCATGGGGGGCGCTCGTCCGAGGTGGCTAAGCCCCTTGACACAAACAGGATATTTAGATACGAATCTCTCCAAAGAACCGCCGAGGTTCCGATGCCCCCGAAGTTCAACAAACGAAGCCTGGCTGCAGGAGTTGCTTTGAGTGGACTGATGCTGACGCTGGGAGTGGGAGCGTCGGCGATTGGCGACGGGGGCCGGGCCGGCAGTTCTCAGGCGACGGCGCAGCAGGTGAATCCGGACGGATACACCAGCGCTCGGGTCTGTGGAGAATGCCACAGAGACATCTACGAATCCTGGAAGGGGAGCCTGCACGCCTTTTCTCTCACCGACCCGATCTTCGACACCGCCTACATGCAAGCCGTTCGGCAGGAGGGGGACCAAGCGCGAGTTATCTGCCTGCGATGTCACGCGCCGATGACCATGTTCAACGGCGATTACATGCTCGAGGAGGGGGTAACGCGGGAGGGTGTCAGCTGTGACTTCTGCCACACGGTCACCGCGGTCCACCTGGACGGCCGGGACCAGCCCTTTGAGACGGTGCCCGGAATCATCAAGCGGAGCACGATCGAGGTCACCGACTCCCCCGCCCACGAAGTCGCCTATTCCGAGCTCCACGCCTCGGCTGAGTTCTGTGGCGGCTGTCACAACTTCGTGTCGCCCGCCGGCGCTGCGGTGCTGACAACCTACGACGAGTGGCGCGACGGCCCCTACGCTGCACAAGGGATTCCCTGTCAAAGCTGCCATATGGCGCTTTCGCCCGGCCGGGTGGCGGAGCATCCATCGAGCTCAGGAAGCGGGTTCAACCTCCACCGATTGATTCGGGACACCGACCAACTCCGCAGCGCTCTCACCGTAGAAGTCACCCGCGGCACGCGAGCCGCGGGTGTCGTCGACGTAGAGGTCGCGATCGAGAACGTCGGATCCGGTCACATGGCGCCGACGGGAATGCCGACGCGCGAGGTCGTCTTGACGGTTATCGCCGAGGGTCCGGCGAGGTCGCAGACGAGCGCGCGGCGCTACGGCAAGGTCGTCGCCGACAGTGACGGTACCGTACTGGAGACGGATGTAGACGTGTTGTTGCGCGGTGCCCTCATCCTCAACGACACGCGCATCGCTCCGGGCGAGCGACGCGTCGAACGGATGAGCTTTCGGGGCCTCGGAGACGGTCAGGTAACACTAGTCGCGGCGCTTTCGTATGAATACGCGCCGGCGATTCTGACCGTCCAACGGATGAACATAAAACTCGCGGAGGCAGAGCGGATCATTCGCTGAGACGGCAGAGGGACCGACGGAGGGGCGAGAAGCTGATGAAGGGCAAAGGGCGACGGCCGGGCCGACTACGCATCCGCAGCTCATGCGGCAGCGTCTCGAGCTGGAGATTGCTCGCCGCCCTGGTGGTTCTGATCATCGGTCTCGGAGGGATCGGAATCGCCCTCTCCATGACTACGACGGAAGTCACCCAGCCCCTCGCCTTCAGCCACGTCATGCACCTCGAAGAGGTCGGCCTCGAATGCGCCGACTGTCACCTGTACGCGACCAGCGGCGAAAGAACCATCATCCCGAACATCGAGGGCTGCGCCGACTGCCATTTCGAGGCCATCACCGAGTCCGAAAACGAGGCCCGGCTGGTCGAGTACATCGAGTCCGAGCAGCCCATCCCCTGGCGGCAGGTCTTCTGGGTCCCGGATCACGTCTACTTCTCTCATCGACGCCACACGGCCGCCGCCGAGATCGAATGTGAGACCTGCCACGGCCCGGTCTCACAGCGGGACGAGGCTCTGACCCGTGCGCTTTTACCGATGACGATGGACACCTGCATGGACTGTCACGACCGCTCCGAAGTGACCAACGACTGCATCGTATGCCACAGGTAGCCCCATGATCCTGCCCCGACGAGAATTCCTCAGGCTACTCGGCGTTGCCGCCGGCACCGCGGGGCTCGGAGGATGCGGGCGCATGTGGTCCGTACCCGATGAGATGGTCGATCGGGCGCTGCGCGGTCCCGGCCTCGAAAGCACCGCTCAGACCGTCTGCGGTTTGTGCCCCTCGGGATGCGGTGTGACGGTCCGCCTGGTCGACAACGTGCCGGTCGGGCTCAGGGGCAATCCGAATCATCCACTGAACCGC